>DASVPL010000301.1:0-20130 GCA_036382905.1 Thermoleophilaceae bacterium
TCGAGGCGTACGCCACCGAGCTGGGCGGGCGGCTGGTCGACCAGGGGGCGAAGCTGCTCGTCGTCGCGTGCAACTCGGCCACGGCCGCGGCGCTGCCGTCGCTGCGCGCGACGCTCGGCCTCGAGGTGCCGATCGTCGCTGTCGTCGAGCCCGACGCGCGCCTGGCGGCGCAGGTCACCCAGAACGGGCAGGTCGGTCTCCTCGCCACGGAGGCCACCGTCGCCAGCCGCGCCTACGACCACGCGCTCGCCCAGCACGCCCCCGACGCCACGCTGCATGCCGTCGCCTGCCCCGAGCTTGCGCCCCTCATCCAGGCGGGCGAGGAGATCGACGTGCGCGTGCTGCGGCTGATCGAGGGCTACTGCGACCCGTTGCGCCGAGCGGGTGTCGACACCGTGATCCTCGGCTGCACCCACTACCCGCTCGTTCGGCCGATGCTCCAGCGCGAGCTGGGGCGCGACGTGATGCTCGTCAGCTCGGCCGAGGCCGTGGCCGACGCCGTCGAGCGCGAGCTCGACGCCGGCGGGCTGTCCGCGCCGCTCGACCGCCGCGGCAGCTACCGCTTCATGTGCTCGGGCGACCCGGACGAGTTCCGGCGCGTCGGCACGCGCTTTCTCCAGCTCCCGATGGAGGACGTGGAGCACGTCGACGTGGCGGGGGTCGCGGCATGAGCGGCGGCACGCGCAACGACGGCCGCTCCGCCGCCGAGCTGCGCCCCACGACGATCACACCGGACTTCATGCGCACGGCCACCGGGTCGGCGCTGATCGAGCAGGGCGGCACCCGCGTGATCTGCACCGCCTCGGCCGTCGAGGACGTGCCGCGCTGGATGCGCGGGAAGGGCACCGGCTGGGTCACCGCCGAGTACGGGATGCTCCCGGCCTCGACGGGGGACCGCAAGCAGCGCGACGTCTCGAAGGGCCGCCCCGACGGCCGCACCGTCGAGATCCAGCGCCTGATCGGCCGCTCGATCCGCGGAATCGTCGACTTCGCCGCCCTCGGCGAGCGCACCATCTATCTCGACTGCGACGTGCTCGAGGCCGACGGCGGCACCCGCTGCGCCTCGATCACCGGTGCCTACGTCGCCCTCCACCTGGCCTGTGCCCGCATGGTCGACGAGAAGAAGCTCAGCGCGATTCCGTTGACGCAGAGTGTCGCGGCCGTCTCTTGCGGGATGGTCGGCGGCATCCCGCTGCTCGACCTCGACTATTCCGAGGACTCGACCGCGGAGGTCGACGCCAACGTGGTCATGACCGGCGACGGCGGCCTCGTCGAGGTCCAGGCCACCGCCGAGCGCACCCCGCTCTCGCGCGCCTCGCTCGACGACCTCCTCGCGCTCGCCGCGGCCGGCATCGAGCGCCTGCGGAGGGCGCAGCTCGAGGCCGTCGGCGCGCCGGTCGCCTGAGGTAGCGGCGTGCAGCTGGTGCTGGCCACCCGCAACGAGCACAAGCTGCGCGAGCTGCGCGAGCTTCTGCCCGGCGTCGAGTTGCTCGCGCTGCCCGCCGACGTGGTGATGCCGCCCGAGACCGGCGACACCTTCGTGGCGAACGCGATCATCAAGGCCGAGGCGGCCGTCGCGGCCACCGGCCTCCCCGCCGTCGCCGACGACTCGGGCATCGAGGCTTCCGCCCTCGGCGGGGCCCCCGGCGTGTACTCGGCCCGCTTCGCCGGCGAGCACGCGTCCGACCAGGAGAACCTCGACAAGCTCCTGCGCGAGGTGACCCCCGACTCCGACCCGCGCCTGGCCTACGCCTGCGTGCTCGCCTACCTGCCCGCGGCCGGCGCCGAGCCGGTTCTGTTCGAGGGCCGCTGCACGGGGACGATCACCCACGACCCGCGCGGCGAGCACGGGTTCGGCTACGACCCGGCCTTCGTCCCCGACGATCGCGACGACGGCCTCACGATGGCCGAGCTCGACCCGAGGGACAAGGACGCGATCAGCCACCGCGGCCGTGCGGCGCGCGCGTTCGCCAGCTGGCTGGAGACAGCGGGCGCGCGCGCGGGCGACGGCGAGGCCACGGACCGCGGCGGGAGCGGCGGCGAGGCCACGGACCGCGGCGCGGACGGCCGGGCCACGGACCGCGGCGAGGGCGAGGCGGCGTGATCGTCGCCGTCGAGAACGCCGCGCACGCCGACCGCAAGACCAGCGCGGCGCGCCTGTCGATCGCGTCGAACGCCGCGCTGATCGTCCTGAAGCTCGTGGCGGGCGCCATCACCGGCTCGATCGCGATCATCACCGAGGCGGTCCACTCGAGCATCGACCTGATGGCGTCGATCGTCGCCTACTTCTCGATCCGCAAGGCCGAGGAGCCCGCCGACGAGTCGCACCCCTACGGCCACGAGAAGGTCGAGAACCTGGCCGCCGCCCTCGAGGGCGTGCTCATCCTCGTGGGCGCGGGGATCATCGTCTTCGAGTCCTCGCGCCGGCTGGTGGACCCGCCGGAGGTCGAGTCGCTCGGCTTCGGCATCGCCGCGATCGCGGTCTCGGTGGTGGTGAACCTCGTGGTGTCGAGCTACCTGTACCGGCGCGCGAAGCAGACGCACTCACCGGCGCTCGAGGGCGACGCGGCCCACCTGCGCACGGACGCGGTCACCTCCGTGGCCGTCCTGCTCGGCCTCGCGCTCGTCGCGATCACGGACACGAAGGCGCTCGACCCGATCGTCGCGCTGGCGGTCGCGGCCGCGATCGTCTGGGCCGGGGTCCGGCTGATCACGCGCTCCTCGCGCGTCCTCGTCGACGAGGCCCTCCCCGAGGACGAGCTGGCCGCGATCGCCCTGGCCGTCGAAAGCAGCGGCGCCCCCGAGGTGGCCGGCTTCCACAAGCTCCGCGCTCGCCGCGCCGGCAGCCGCCGCTACATCGACCTCCACGTCCAGTTCCGCCCGGGCACCACGCTCGAGCGCGCGCACAGCGTCAGCCACGAGCTCCAGGCCGACATCCGCCGCCGCGTCCACCGCGCCGACGTGCTCATCCACATCGAGCCCGAGAGCTGATCAGCGCAGGTTCACTGCGGCCGACGCGCCCACGGCGATCAGCACGAAGAAGTACCCCACGTAGCCGCTGAGCAGCACGAGGACCGCGGAGATCAGGCAGATCCCCACGGTCACCATCCACGCGATTCGGGACAGGGGCACGGCGCTATTCTGCCCCGTCAGGTGGCCGGACCCGCATTGACCCCCAGTCTGGCTCTCGATTACCTGGCGGAGCTGTCCACCGACATCCGGACCGGAGTGCTCCTCGACTCGGCCGGTGGACTGGTCTCCGCCTGGAACGGCGACGAGGAACGCGGCGAACGCGTCCGCGAGCTCACGACCCGGTTGCTCGAGCGCGTGGACGCCGAGGCCGGCGGCGAGCCGCCCCCCCAGGTGGAGGTCTCGACCGGCGCCGGCGAGGTCTTCTGCGTGCGCGACGAGGCCTGGACGATCGCGGTCGTGACCGGCCGCTTCGCGCTCGCCTCGCTGATGTTCTACGACCTGCGCAAGGTCCTGGAGGACCTCAGCGGATGAGGGAGCCACGCAACCAGTTCGCGAAGATCGCGGACACGATCACGGGCTGGAGCAACCGCCGCCAGCGCAGCCGCGAGCCGCGCGTGCTCGTCTACGACACCGCCGGTCACCCGCGGCTGGTGCGGCCCGAGAGCGACGCTCACGACGGCATCGTCGAGGTCGCCGAGCAGCTCGTGGCGCTCACGACCGCGGAACCCCCCGCGGAGGCGGGCGGCGAATGACGCTGATCGGGCCCGACCTCGCCTCACGCGCGATCGAGCGCGCCCTGCGCCACGGCGGCGACTTCGCGGAGGTCTACGCCGAGGAGAGCAGCGGGATGTCGGTATCGCTCGACGACCGGCGGATCGAGCGCCCCCAGACGGGGGTCGAGCGCGGGGCGTCCGTGCGCGTGGTGGCCGGCGACGCCACCTACTTCGGCCACGTGGACGGGTTGAACGAAGACGACCTGCTGCGCGTGGCGGACTCGGTCGCCCAGGCCGCGCGCGCGGGGAACGCCAAGCCGGCCGGGATCGGCGCGCCGGCGGACCCGCGCGGCCTGCACCCGGTCGAGCTGGCGCCGGGCGGTGTCGAGGCCGCCCGCAAGGCCGAGCTCCTGCGCGCCTGCGACGAGGCCGCCCGTGCCGCCGGGAACGAGGTGGTCCAGGTCTCGATCGGCTACGCGGAGAGCCACCGGCTGGTGGAGGTCTTCAACTCCGACGGGATCTCCGCGGCCGACGACCGCACACGCGTGCGGCTCGGCGTGCAGGTGGTCGCTCGCCGCGACGGCACCGTCGAGACCGGCGCCGAGACCCGCGGCGGGCACGCCGGCTTCGAGCTGGTGGCCGAGCGGCCCGAGCAGATCGCCGAGGAGGCCGCCCGCAAGGCCCTCACGCTGCTCGACGCGCGCGACGCGCCGAGCGGCCAGATGCCCGTCGTGGTCGGCAACGGCTTCGGCGGCGTGCTTCTGCACGAGGCCGTCGGGCACGGCCTCGAGGCCGACGCGATCCAGAAGAGCGCGAGCATCTACGCGGGCAGGATCGGCCAGCGCATCGCGCCGCCGTTCGTCACCGCCTACGACGACGGCTCGCGCCGTGGCGAGTGGGGGAGCGACGGCATCGACGACGAGGGCTTCCCGACCCAGCGCACCACGATCATCGAGGACGGCGAGCTCACCTCGTACCTGTACGACCTCGTGCGCGCGCGCAAGGACGGCGTCGCCTCCACCGGCAACGGGCGGCGCGAGTCGTTCCGCCACCTGCCGGTGCCGCGCATGACCAACACGTTCTTCGCCGAGGGCAACGCCACCCCCGAGCAGCTGATCGAGGCCACCGACCGGGGGTTCTATGCGGTGTCGTTCGGTGGCGGCCAGGTCGAGCCGGCGACCGGGGACTTCGTGTTCGGCGTCTCGGAGGGCTACCTGATCGAAGGCGGCAAGGTCACCGCGCCCGTGCGCGGCGCCACGCTGATCGGCAACGGCCTCGGCGCGCTCCAGGCGATCGACGGCGTGGCGGCGGACCTCGAGATCGCCACCGGCTTCTGCGGCAAGGCGGGCCAGCGGGTGGCCGCAGGCGTCGGCCAGCCACACGTGCGCATCGCGGCGATGACGGTCGGCGGGACCGGGTCGTGAGCGAGCCACTCGACCTGGAGGCGGTCGCGCGCCGCGCGGTCGAGGCCGCTCTCGACGCGGGCGCCGACGACGCCGACGCGTACGCCGAGCGCTCCGTCGAGCGCGAGATCCGCGTCTACGACGGCGGCGTCGAGAGCCTGACCGACGCCTCGAGCCGCGGGGTCGGCGTCCGAGCGTTCGTCGGCGGCCGCTGGGGTCACGCCTACGGCACCGACCTCGGCGACGACGGCCTGCGCCAGCTCGCCGCCGCCGCGCACGCAGCGGCGGCCATCGCCGACCCCGACGAGCACGCCGGCCTCCCCGAGGAGTCCGGCTCGGCCGACGTGGGCGACCTCCGCTCGGCCGAGCTCGCGAGCTGGAGCACCGAGCGCAAGATCGAGCTGGCACTCGAGGTCGAGCGGGGCGCGCGGAACAACCCAGAGGTGTCGCAGGTCGAGCAGGTCGTCTACGCCGACAGCGACGCGGAGGCGGCGCTGTCGGGCTCGCGCGGCTTCACCGGCTCGTTCGCCACCTCCGCGGCCTGGGCCTACGCGAGCGCGTTCGCGGGCGAGGGCGAGGACCTGATGACCGGGCTCGGCCTCGGCATCGGCCGCGGGCCGGAGGCGCTCGACGCGCGCGCGATCGGCGCCGAGGCCGGCGAGCGCGCGGCGTCGCTGTCCGGCGCGCGCCAGCCGTCGAGCCGGCGCTGCCCGGTCGTCTTCGACGCCTTCGTGTCGGCCAGCTTCCTCGGCTTCATCGGCGGCATGCTCTCGGCCGACGCAGTCCAGCGCGGGCGCTCGCTGTTCGCCGACCGCGAGGGCGACGAGATCGCCAGCCCGCTGCTGCGCCTGGCCGACGACGGCACCGCGCCCGACGGCCTCGCCACGGCGCCGTTCGACGGCGAGGGCTCGCCGCGCCGCCGCGTCGGGCTGATCGAGGACGGGCGGCTGCTCACGTTCCTGTTCGACGCGCGCACCGCGCGCAAGGCGGGCCGGGCCACCACCGCGAGCGCGGTACGCGCGTCCTACCGGACGCCGCCCTCGGTGGGCACGGGAAACCTGGTCGTCGAGCCGGGCGAGGGGACCCTCGAGGACCTCCTGCGCCAGGCCGGCGACGGCCTCTACGTGACCGACGTGGTCGGCCTGCACTCGGGGGTGAACCCGGTGTCGGGCACCTTTTCGGTGGGCGCGACCGGCCGCCTGATCGAGAACGGCGAGCTGGGCGCTCCGGTGCGCGAGATCACGATCGCGAGCGACCTCGTGTCGATGCTGCGGGCGGTCGAGGGCGTCGGCTCGGAGGCCCGCTGGGTCCCGTTCGGGGGCAGCGTCCGAGCCGTCCCGCTGCTGCTGCGGGAGATGGCGGTCTCCGGCTCTTAGAGCCGTGAGCAAAGGCCGCGCGGGCGGCCCGCGGGCGCCGCGCCGCCCGTTTCACGCCCGTTTCACACGCCGAAAAACCCGCTTCCTCGGCAAAACCCGCATTCCAGAGCGGAATCGGGCGCGGAAGTCGTCCGTGACCGCTGTTAGCTTCGCCGACGTACCCAGCCACGAAGGGGGAACAACCCGTGACCAAGCAGGAATTCGTCGATCAGGTGGCCAGCTCGTCCGGCCTCGGCAAGGGCGAGGCCACCAAGGCCGTAGATGCCGTTCTCGACACGATCTCGGAGACGCTCGCCCGCGGCGGGGAGATCAGCTTCACCGGCTTCGGCAAGTTCACCGTCGCCGAGCGTGGGGCCCGTCAGGGAGTGAACCCGCAGACCGGCGAGCGGATCCAGATCGCCGCGTCGCGCGTCCCGCGCTTCAGCGCCGGCTCGGCGCTCAAGAACGCGGTCAAGGGCGGCGGATAGCCCACCGGGCCGTCCGCGGCCGGGGAGCCGCGGCCCAGGCGTCCCCTGCGAGGGGCGACGCGTGAGCCGCGGCTTTCCCGATCGCCTCGCGGCGCTCGTCGAGGAGCGCCGCAGTCAGATCGTCCTCGGACTCGACCCGGACCCGGCCGCGCTGTGGCCGGTCGCGCTCGAGGACGTCCCGGAGCCGTCCGAGGATCCGGAGCAGATCGCGTCGCTCACCGCCGCGGCGGTCGCGAGCCACTGCCGCGCCGCCATCGCGGCGGCGGGCCCCGCCTGCGTCGCCGTGAAGCTCCAGGCCGCCTGCTTCGAGCGGCTCGGCTCGCCCGGCTGGCGGGCGCTCGGCGAGTCGATCGGGCACGCCCGCGAGGCGGGCCTGCTCGCGATCGTGGACGGCAAGCGCGGCGACGTGCCGGTGACCGCGCGCGCCTACGCGCAGGCGCTGGTGGGCGAGACCCCGGGGCCGTTCGGCCCCGTCCGCGGGCTCGGCGCCGATGCCTTCACCGCGAACCCATTGCTCGGGCGCGACTCGCTCGAGCCGCTCACCGAGGCCGCCGACGCGGCCGGCGCGGGCGTCTTCTGCCTCGTGCGCACCTCGAACCCCGGCGCGGCGGCGATCCAGGACGAGCCGGCCGACCGGCCCCTGCACGACACGCTGGCCCGCCTGGTCGACGACCTCGGCGCGGGCAGCGTCGGCGACTGCGGGCTCGCTGCGGTTGGGGCCGTGACCGGCGCGACCAGGCCGGAGCTGCTCGGCCGCCTGCGCGAGCTGATGCCGCGCGCGATCCTGCTGCTGCCGGGCGTGGGGGCGCAGGGCGGCGATGTGGCGGACCTGGCGGCGGCGTTCGAGCCCCACCCGGCGGCCGGGCTCGTCACCGCCTCGCGCTCGATCGTGAACGCGCACGCCGACCGCGGCGGCGATCCGGCCGAGGCCGCGCGCGCGGCGGCGGAGGACCTCCGCGCCGTGGCGTGGGGGCTCGCGGGCGGCTAGGCCCGCGCCCCGCCGCGGCTAGCCCCGCGCTCCCGCGGGGCCCGCGGCTACGCCGCGCCGCTACGCCCGGCGCGCCGAGACGAACTCGAGCGTGCCCATCATCGTGCGGAGCGCGCCGTTCACGCGCGCGTCCGCCAGACCCGCCGAGGTGAAGAACCCGGGCAGGCGCCCGAGCATGTTGTCGCGCGTCTCGTCGTCGCCGTCGAAGCGCCGCACGGCGGCGAACGCCGCCGCCTGGACCGGCCCGGCCGGCCTCCCGAAGTCCGCCACGTGCAGCTCGCCCCCCGGCCTCAGCACCCGCGCGATCTCACGCGCGGTGCTCTCCTTCGCGCCGGGCTTCAGGTGGTGGAAGAACAGGCTCGACAGCACGCGGTCGAACGACCCGTCCTCGTAGGGCAGGTCGAACGACATGCCCTGGTCGAGCCGCACGTCGAGTCCGCTCGCAGCCACCTTCGCGCGCCCGCGCTCGAGGATCGTGGGATCTGCGTCGAGCCCGACCACCTCGGCCGCCGGCTGGCCGCGCTTGACCATGATCGCGAGCGTGCCGGTGCCGCACCCGATGTCGAGCACCCGCTGCCCCGGTCCCACCCGGGCCTGCTCGACGAGCCGCGTCTTGAAGCGCTGCTCGCGCATCGGCCAGCGCACGAACGCGTCGAACAGCGGCGTGAGACGGTCGTACGCGAGGGCGGGAAGGTAGGACTCGTCTGTGCGCGTCGCCGCCACGCGGCCGAACGCTACTCCTCGTCCGCGCACGCGGGGTGTGACATAGCCCTCTTTCCCACAGAGGCGCCGCCTGCGAAGATCGTCACATGACCTGCGGGTCATGCGGCTACGAGAACCCGTCCGACGCTCGCTTCTGCGCCGGTTGCGGACGGCCGCTCGCAGCCCGGCCCGCCGAGACCGACGCGACCGCCGCCCGGAGCGAGTCCCGCGCGGCGCCGACGGAGCTGGCCGGCGGCCGCTACGTCGTCAAGGGCTTCCTGGGCGAGGGCGCCCGCAAGCTCGTCTACCTCGCCCACGACACCGCCCTCGACCGCGACGTGGCGATCGCGATGCTGAAGACCGAGGGCCTCGACCAGACCGCCCGCCTGCGGCTCGAGCGCGAGGCGCAGGCGATGGCGCAGCTCGGCGACCACCCCAACGTCGTCGCGGTCTTCGACATCGGCGAGGAGGACGGCGAGCCCTACATCGTCAGCCAGTACATGGCCGGCGGCTCGCTCGACCGGCGGCTCTCCGAGGCGCCCGGCAACCGGCTCACGGTCGCGGAGACGTTCGAGGTCGCCGAGTCGGTGGCCGCCGCGCTCGAGCACGCGCACAGCCGCGGCATCGTGCACCGCGACCTCAAGCCCGCGAACGTCTGGCTCACCGCCGAGGGCCTGGCGAAGCTGGGCGACTTCGGCCTCGCGTTCTCGGTCGAGCGCTCGCGCCTCACGCGCGCCGGATCCATCGTGGGCACGGTCTCCTACATGGCCCCCGAGCAGGCGCTCGGCAAGGCGCCGGACGCATGCAGCGACCTCTACTCGCTCGGCGCGCTGCTCTACGAGGCCCTCACCGGGCGCCCGCCGTTCGTCGCCGACAGCGCCGTCGCCGTGATCTCGCAGCACACGAGCGCGGAGCCGGTGGCGCCGAGCTGGCACAACCCGGAGGTGCCGGGCGAGCTCGAGCAGATCGTCCTCAAGCTCCTCGAGAAGGATCCGGATGCGCGCCACAGGGACGCGGCCGAGCTGCGCGCCGCCCTGCACGACGCCCGCAACGCCGCCGAGCGCTCGGACGGCGTCGCGGCCGACCACCACGACCCCGTCAGCGGCCTGGCCGAGGGCGTCTTCGTCGGCCGCGAGAAGGAGGTGGGCCGCCTGCACGCCGCGCTCGACGACGCGCTCGCCGGCCGCGGCCGCCTCGTCATGCTCGTCGGCGAGCCCGGCATCGGCAAGACGCGCACGGCGCAGGAGCTCGTCACCTACGCGCGCCTGCGTGGCGCGCGGGTGCTGATCGGCCGCGCCTACGAGGGCGACGGCGCCCCGGCGTACTGGCCGTGGGTCCAGATCGCTCGCACCTACATCCAGGACCGCCCGCGCGACGAGCTCGCCGCCGACATGGGCCCGGGCGCGACGGACATCGCCCAGGTGATCGCCGACGTGAGGGGCGTGATCCCCGAGAACGGCTTCGCCGAGCCCTCGGCGGCCGCCGACTCCGAGCAGGCGCGCTTCCGCTTCTTCGACAGCGTGACCACGTTCCTGCGCAACGCCTCGCGCCGTGAGCCGCTCGTGATCGTGCTCGACGACCTTCACTGGGCCGACGCGCCGTCGCTCCTGCTGCTCGAGTTCATGGCGCGAGAGCTGGGCGGGTCGCGGCTGCTCGTGGTCGGCACCTACCGGGACGTGGAGCTGAGCCGCAAGCACCCGCTCTCCGGCGTCCTCGCCGAGCTGGCGCGCGAGAGCCTCGTGGAGCGCGTCCTGCTGCGCGGGCTCGCACAGCCGGACGTCGCCCGCTTCATCGAGATGACCGCCAGCATCCGGCCGCCGGAGCGCCTGGTGCGAACGGTGCACGAGGAGACCGAGGGCAACCCGTTCTTCGTGTCGGAGGTGGTGAGCCTGCTCGCGTCCGAGGGCCACCTCGAGAGCGGCGCGGACATCTCGGACGTGCTGAGGACGATCCCCCAGGGCGTGCGCGAGGTCGTGGGCCGCCGGCTCGACCGGCTCTCCGCCGACTGCAACTGGGTGCTGGCGGCGGCGTGCGTGGTCGGCCGCGAGTTCGCGGTGGACGTGCTCGCGCCGGTCGTCTGCGACGAGGCCACCGAGGCGTTCCCGGAGAAGGACCCGGGCGAGCTGACCCGCCAGCGGCTGCTCGAGGTGCTCGACGAGGCGGTCGAGGCCCGCGTGATCGAGGCGGCCGCGGTCGGGCGCTTCACGTTTTCGCACGCCCTCGTGCGCGAGGCGCTCTACGAGGAGCTCGGCGTGACCCGCCGGGTCCGCCTGCACCGCCGCGTCGGCGAGATGATCGAGCGGGTCTACGGCGCTGACTCCGAGCAGCACCTCGACCAGCTCGCGCACCACTTCCTCGAGGCGCAGGAGCTCGAGAAGGCCGTCGACTACTCGATCCGCGCCGCCGACCGGGCGATGTCGCTGATGGCCTACGAGGACGGCGCCGCGCTGTACGAGCGCGCGCTCCAGGCCCTCGAGCTGCGCGGCGGCGCCTCGGGCCGCCAGCGGGCGGAGCTGCTGATCGCGCTCGGCGACGCCCAGGTGCGCGCCGGCGAGGGCCAGCGCGGCAAGGAGACCTTCTACCGCGCGGCCGACGTGGCCCGCGCGGCCGGGGCGCACGACCAGCTCGCGCGGGCTGCGCTCGGGGTCGCGAACAAGTACGAGATCGGGCGCGTCGAGCGCGAGCTGATCGAGCTGGTCGAGGAGGCGCTGACCGGCTGCGGCGAGGAGCCGAGCGCGCTGCGCGCGGAGCTGATGGCGAGCCTCGCCGTGACGCTCTACTTCGAGGACTACAGGCGCGCGGACGAGCTGAGCGAGGAAGCGGTGGAGATGGCCCGTGCCGCCGGCGACTCGCACACGCTCGCGGCCGCGCTCGCCGCGCGGCACTTCGCGGTCTGGGAGCCGGAGCGCCTCGACGAGCGGCTGGCGGTGGCGAGCGAGCTGATCGAGGTGGCGGGGCGCTCGGGCGACCGTGAGCTGAAGGTCGACGGCCACGGCCTGCGGATCATCGACCTGCTCGAGCACGGCGACATCCGGGCCGTCGACGTCGAGATGGAGGCCTACGAGCGCGAGGCGCGCGAGCTGCGCCAGCCCAACTACCTGCGCGTGGCGGCGATCCGCAAGGCGATGCGCTCGGTGCTGGCGGGGCGCTTCGACGAGGCGGAGCGCATCTTCGAAGACACGCCCTCGTTCGAGCGCGCCAAGCGGCTGCTCGAGCCGAACACGGTCCAGGCCGGGGCGGTCGTGCTGTTCGAGCTGCGCCGGCTCCAGGGCCGCCTCGACCAGATGAGCAACGCGTTCGAGCAGTTCGCGAGCGCCTATCCGGCGGTGGTCGCGTGGCGGGCGGCCGTGGCGGTCGCCTGGAGCGAGAACGGCATGGAGGACCGCGCGCGGGCCGAGATCCGGGAGCTGGCGCGCGACGACTTCGCCGGGATGCAGCGCGACGCGAACTGGCTGATCGGCATGGTCTGCGTCTCACTCGTCTCCGTCCGCGTCGGCGAGCGCGCGGTGGCCGCCGCCGCCTACCGGCTGCTCGAGCCCTACGCGGACCGCAACGTCGTCGTCGGCGGCGGCTGGGCCTGCGAGGGCTCGGCGTCGCTCTACCTCGGATACCTCGCCGCGCACCTGGGCCGCTACGAGCGCGCCGAGCGCCACTTCCAGGCCGCCCTCGCGATGAACGAGCGCATCGGCGCGCGGCCGTTCGTCGCCGAGACCCAGGTCGCGTACGCCGAGCTGCTCGCCGACCGCGACGGCACCGCCGGCGAGCGCCGCGCCGCCGAGCTGGTGGACCTCGGCCTCCAGACCGCGCAGGAGATCGGGATGGCGGGGCTCGTCGAGCGCGCGTTCACGCTGAAGCTCCGCCTCCAGGGCATCGAGGGGACCGACGTCGGCACCTCGATCGACGCGGTCGCCGCCGCCATCGAGGACGAGCGCCCGGACCTGAGCACGGCGGCCGCGCCCGACGGCACCGTCACGATCATGTTCAGCGACATCGAGGACTCGACCGCGATGACCGAGCGCCTCGGCGACCTCCGCTGGATGGAGGTGCTGCGCGAGCACAACCGGATCGTGCGCGAGCAGGTGGCGGCGTACGGCGGCTTCGAGGTGAAGTCGCAGGGCGACGGTTTCATGGTCGCGTTCGCCAGCGCGAGCCGGGCGGTGGAGTGCGCCGCGGCCGTCCAGCGCGCCTTCGTGCAGGCCGCCGAGGAGGACCCCGAGGCGGCGATCCGGGTGCGGATCGGCCTCCACACCGGCGAGGCGATCCGCGAGCGCGACGACTTCTTCGGCCGCAACGTGATCCTCGCCGCCCGCATCGCCGCGCAGGCCGCCGGCGGCGAGGTGCTGGTCTCCTCGCTGCTCAAGGAGCTGACCGAGTCCGCGGCCGACGTGCGCTTCGGCGAGCCGCGCGAGCTGAGCCTCAAGGGGCTCTCCGGCACCTATCAGGTGCACGCGGTCGAGTGGGAGGGGCTCGTGGCGGGCGCGGCCTAGCCGCACGCCGACCGCACGCAATCCCCGCTGCACACGCAGGGAAATCGCCTCCGCGCGGGTATCCTCAGGACGGCGATGCAGACGACCAAGCGCACCACTGCGCGCGTTCTCGCGCCGCTCGCGCTGGTGGCGTTCGGCCTCGCGCTGCTGCTGATCGTAGCCAGCGGCGGGGGCGGCGGCGACGGCTCCTCGAACCGCTCGGCCACCGACCAGGAGCAGCGCGACCTCGAGCTGGCCAAGGACAAGCGCAGGCGCCAGAGGTCCTCGAACCGCGACGAGGGCCAGGGCAAGGTGTCCTCGGCCACCTACGTCGTGAAGACGGGCGACACGCTCGGCGCGATCGCCGAGAAGACCGGCGTTCCGGTGGAGAAGCTCCAGGAGCTGAACCCGGAGCTCGACCCGCAGGCGCTCGTGTCCGGACAGAAGATCAAGCTCCGCGAGTGACCCGCGGGAGGTGGGGGGCCGCTCTCGCGGCCCTGTGGATGCTGCTCGCCGCCGCGCCGGCGGGGGCTGCCGAGCGGCCGGTCGTGAGCGCGCCGTCGGCGATCGTCGTGGACGAGCGGACCGGCGACGTGCTGTTCCAGAAGGCACCGGACTCCGAGCGCTCGATCGCCAGCACCACCAAGCTGATGACCGCGCTGCTCACGCTCGAGCGCGCGGCGCCCACCGACGTGTTCCGCGCGGCCGATTACCGCGCCGGCGCGATCGAGTCGAAGATCGGCCTGCGGCCGGGCGAGCGGATGCGCGTGCAGGACCTGCTCGTCGCGCTGCTGCTCGAGAGCGCCAACGACGCCGCGGTGACGCTGGCCGAGGGCGTGTCGGGCTCGCGCGAGCAGTTCGTCGCGGACATGAACGCGCGCGCGGCGGCGCTGGGGCTCGACGGCACGAGCTACGCCAACCCGATCGGGCTCGACGACCCCGACAACCACTCGAGCGCGCGCGACCTCGCCACGCTCGCGCGGCTGCTCCTGCGCAACGAGCGCTTCGCGGAGATCGTCGACCGCCCGGTCGCGACCCTGCGCAGCGGCGCGCGGCGGCGCACGCTCGCCAACCGCAACCGGCTCGTGCGCACGTATCCGTTCGTGGACGGCGTGAAGACCGGCCACACGCACTCGGCGGGCTACGTGCTCGTCGGCTCGGCCACGCGCGGCGGGGCGAGCGTCGTCAGCGTCGTGCTCGGCACGCCGAGCGAGGCGGCGCGCGACGCCGACAGCCTGACGCTGCTCGACTGGGGGCTCGACCGCTTCCGGCGCGTGCGTGCGGTCCGCGCCGGGCGGGCGCTGCGGAGCGCCGCCGTCAAGCACTTCGACGGCCGGCGCGTGGGGCTCGAGGCGGGCCGCTCGGTCGCGCTGACGGTCCGCCGCGGCGCGCGCGTGACCACGCGGGTGGACGCTCCGGACGAGCTCGAGGGGCCGCTGCCGGCCGGGCGGCGCGTGGGCACGGCGGTCGTGCTCGTGAACGGCAAGCCCGCGGCCCGCGTCCCGCTCGTCACCGCCTCCGCGGTCCCCGAGGCCGGCTTTATCCGCCGTTCAGGTCACGCCATAGGTTGGGCGGTAGCCTTTGCGGTGCTCGCGGCGGCGGTGCTCGTCACGGTGCTCTACAGAGGGTCTCGATCGCGTCGACGTGGGGGGGTTGCAACATGATCGTCACCGTCACGCTCAACGCCGCTCTCGACAGGACCCTGTCGGTGCCGAACTTCCGCCTTGGCCGTCGCCACCGGGCCGTGGACAGCACCACGATGGCCGGCGGGAAGGGCGTCAACGTCGCGCGGGCGCTGAAGACGCTCGGCCAGCCCGTGATCGCCACGGGGGTCGCGGGCGGCCAGACCGGCACGCGCCTGATCGAGCAGCTCACCGGGGAGGCGATCCTCAACGACTTCGTGCGGATCCAGGGCGAGTCGCGCACCTCGACCGCCGTGATCGACCCCACCTCCGGGGCCCAGACCGAGATCAACGAGCGCGGGCCGTCGGTGGCCGAGGCCGAGCTCGAGCTGTTCGTCGACAAGCTCCTGTACCTGGCCAAGGGCGCCGGGGTCGTCGTGATCTGCGGGTCGCTGCCGGCGGGGGTGCCGGTCGAGACCTACGCACGGCTCGTGAAGGAGCTGAAGGCGACCGGCGTGACGACCGTGGTCGACTCCGAGGGCGAGCCGCTGCGGCTGGCCACGCGGGCCGAGCCCGAGGTGGTCACGCCGAACGTGCTCGAGGCCGAGGAGCTGGTGGGGCACGAGTTCTCCGACTACGAGGACGACCTCCCGGCCGCCGCGCGCGAGGTGGTCGACATGGGCGCGCGCGAGGCGATCGTCACGCACGAGACGGGCTGCGTCGCGGTGGTCTCCGAGGAGGGTGAGCGCAGGCTCTGCCGCGTCACGATCGACCCCACGCACGTGGACGTGAGCTCGGGGGTCGGGTCGGGCGACGCGTTCCTCGCCGGCTACGTGGCCTCGCGCTACACGGGCAGCCCCGCCGAGGAGTGCCTGCGCTTCGCGGTCGCCTGCGGAGCCGAGTCCGTGCAGCACTTCGGGGCGGGCGTGATCGACCCGCGCGAGGCCGAGCGGCTGATGGGGCACGTGAGCCTCGAGCCGCTGCCCGAGCCGGCGCTGCACGCGTCGTAAAACCTCCGCAAAGAGCGGCCAGGAGGCCCTGAGGGCCGCTGCTAACGTCCTCTTTCAGTCCGCCGCCGAACCTAGGATGCCGCCATGGAGATTGAGATCGGGCGCGGGAAGAAGGGCCGCCGCGCGTATGGCTTCGATGACATCGCGATAGTGCCCTCGCGCAGAACGCGCGACCCGGACGACGTCGATATCACCTGGACGCTCGGGCCCTACCGCTTCGAGCTTCCCCTGCTGGCCGCTGCCATGGACGGGGTCGTCTCGCCGCGCACGGCCGCGATCGTCGGCAAGCTCGGCGGGCTCGCCGTGCTCAACCTCGAGGGGATCTTCACCCGCTACGAGGACGCCGAGGAGCAGCTCGCGCGGATCTCGAAGTACCCGCCGGAGAAGGCCACCGCCGAGATGCAGCGGATCTACGCCGAGCCGGTGAAGGAGGAGCTCGTCGCCCAGCGCGTGCGCGAGATCAAGGAGGCCGGCGTCGTGTGCGCGGCCTCGCTCACGCCGCAGCGGGTCACGAAGTACTACGAGACCGCGCTCGAGGCGGGGCTCGACATCCTCGTGATCCAGGGCACGGTCATCTCGGCCGAGCACGTGTCGGTCACCTCGGAGCCGCTCAACCTCAAGGAGTTCATCCGCGAGGTGCCGGTGCCGGTGATCGTCGGCGGCTGCGCCTCGTACTCGACCGGGCAGCACCTGATGCGCACGGGCGCGGTCGGCGTGCTGGTGGGCGTCGGGCCGGGCGCCGCGTGCACCACGCGCGGCGTGCTCGGGATCGGCGTGCCGCAGGCCACCGCGATCGCGGACGTGCAGGCCGCGCGCTCGCAGCACATGCTCGAGACGGGCGAATACGTGAACGTGATCGCCGACGGCGGCATGGGCACCGGCGGCGACATCTCGAAGGCGTTCGCCTGCGGGGCCGACGCCGTGATGATCGGCTCTCCGCTCGCGCGCGCCTACGAGGCGCCCGGGCACGGGTTCCACTGGGGCATGGCCACGTTCCATCCGTCGCTTCCGCGCGGGGCGCGCGTGCGCACCACCCAGAACGGCACGATCGAGCAGATCCTGCTCGGCCCGGCTCACGAGAACGACGGCACGTTCAACCTGATGGGGAGCCTGCGCACGTCGATGGCCACCTGCGGGTACGAGGACATCCCCTCGTTCCACCGCGCGGAGGTCATGGTCGCGCCGGCACTCCAGACCGAGGGCAAGCTGCTCCAGCGCTCGCAGGAGATCGGGATGGGGGCCACGCGGGCAGCCGCGGCCGCGCCCACCAACGGGTCGACGCCGCCGTCGGCCGACGGAGTCGTCGAGGTGCCGGCGCAGCCCGACACCCCGTCCGCCGACCCGGCCATCGCGCCGGCCGCGGACACCGTCGCCACGCCGTCGGCCGACCCAGCTCTCGTAGGGGAGTGACGGGGGCCGCGCCCGCGACGGGGACCGCCTCCGAGGAGGCGGCCGCCGCGCGCGAGCCCGCTCCCACGCGCAGCCAGGAGGTCCTGGTCCTCGACTTCGGGGGCCAGTACTCGCAGCTGATCGCGCGCCGCGTGCGCGAGTGCGGGGTGTTCAGCGAGCTGCTGCCGCACACGGTCGAGATCGAGGAGATCCGCAAGCGCGCGCCGCGCGGGCTGATCCTCTCCGGCGGCCCCGCCTCGGTCTACTCGGACGGCGCGCCGAAGCTGCCACTCGAGCTGCTCGAGCTCGGGGTCCCTGTGCTGGGCATCTGTTACGGCATGCAGGCGATGGTGCTCGAGCTGGGCGGTCGCGTCGAGGGCGCGCCCGTCGGCGAGTTCGGGCGCTCCACGCTGCGGGTGCAGGAGCACGGCCGGCTGCTCGCCGGGCTGCCGGCCGAGCAGAGCTGCTGGATGAGCCACCGCGACACGGTGTTCGAGCCGCCGCCCGGGTTCACCGCGCTGGCGTCCTCGAACGAGTCCCCGGTGGCCGCCCTGGAGGACGCCGAGCGCGGGCTCTATGGCATCCAGTTCCACCCGGAGGTCGTGCACACGCCCTACGGCACGGCGATCCTGAAGACGTTCCTCGACGACGTCTGCGGCTGCGACATGAGCTGGAACGCCGAGTCGGTGGCGGAGGAGCAGATCAGGCGGATCCGCGAGCAGGTGGGCGACGGCAAGGTGATCTGCGGGCTCTCGGGCGGGGTCGACTCCTCGGTGGCGGCGCTGCTCGTCCACCGCGCGGTGGGCGACCAGCTCACGTGCGTGTTCGTCGACCACGGGCTGATGCGCAAGAACGAGGGCGACCAGGTGGTGGCAGCCTTCCGCGACCACTTCAAGGTGCCGCTCGTGGCGGTGGACGCCGAGGAGCGCTTCCTCGCGCGCCTAGCCGGGGTCACCGAGCCGGAGGCCAAGCGCAAGATCATCGGCACCGAGTTCATCCGGGTCTTCGAGGAGCAGGCTCGCGAGATCGGCGACCCGCGCTACCTGGTCCAGGGAACGCTCTACTCGGACGTGATCGAGTCGGGCGGCGGCCACGGAGCGGCCACGATCAAGTCGCACCACAACGTGGGCGGGCTCCCGGAGGACCTCGAGTTCGAGCTGGTCGAGCCGCTGCGGTCGCTGTTCAAGGACGAGGTGCGCGAGGTCGGGCTGGCGTTGGGCCTGCCGGAGCGGCTCGTGTGGCGCCAGCCGTTCCCGGGGCCGGGACTGGCGATCCGCATCGTCGGCGACGAGGTCAACAAGGAGCGCCTCGAGATTCTGCGCGACTGCGACTTCGTGCTCCAGGACGAGATCCGCGGCGCCGGGCTCTACCGCGAGCTGTGGCAGTCGTTCTGCGTGCTGCCGGCCGGGCTGCGGACGGTGGGCGTGCAGGGCGACGAACGCTCGTACGGCTACGCGATCGCGATCCGGGCGGTCACGAGCGACGACGCGATGACGGCCGACTGGGCCCGCCTGCCCTACGACCTGCTCGAGAAGATCGCCTCGCGGATGATCAACGAGATCCCCGCAGTGAACCGGGTGGTGCTGGACATCACGTCCAAGCCGCCGGGCACGATCGAGTGGGAGTGACTCAGACTTCGTCGACGCCAATCACAAGGCGCAGGCGATCCGTGCCCCGACGCAGACGGCCATCCGCGGTTACAACCCTTGCGTCGAGCAGCATCGCAAGCGCGACGTACTCTGCGTCATACGTTCGTTTCCAGCCGAAGCCCTTGGCGATCCTCCATGCTTCTCGGCGCAGATCAGGATGATCCCTGCGAGCAATCGGACTCGATTCGACGCGATCTAGATGGTCGAGAGCGACCTCGTCTGAGACGGCGCCGCGGTATGCCCAAGCGCGAAGTGCGGCCGCGGCTTCCGACCACATGAGGTGCGGGGCAACCAAGTCCTCACCGAGCCGATCGAAGCCGTGCGAGTGACCACAAACCCAGAGAGCCGCGCTGGCGTCGACAACAAGCAACTAATGCGATTCGCGCTCAGCTCGGATGACTTCCGCCCAGTTTGGCGCTGGCGTTCCGTCGCTGAAGGTCCCCCAGCCTCCCGGTGGGTGGAGGTCCCGTGCACGCCGACCCGCTGCTCTACGGACATCAGCGCGATGAACCAATGTCCGCCTTGGAACACGGACCGCGACCAACTCGCCGGCCTTGATCCAGCGCCGGACAGTGCTCGGCGAGCGGTCGACGAGTACTGCGGCATCGGTGATCGATAGGAATCCAAGCCGCTCAGGCGAGATCGTTACGGGCGGCGCCAATTTCTTAATTGTCATGGCTTGAGACGCGCGGAGCTTGCGTTCGGCCCCACCTCGTCGGGACGGTACGGGCGGCGCCGCAAGCCATTTACTCCTCCGAACTCTCTCGCTGAAGGCGACGAGGTCCGGAGATGTCGACCCGCCATCCCGTGTGCTCGCTGGAGCGCTCATCACTTGTAAATGCAGATTGGCTTGAGAATTACTGCGGGGGCCGTCAGGAAGAACTCGTCATGCTGGGTTTCGATTCCGAGCTCATCGAATGCCTCAATCAGTTCCGGAAGCGCCTCCTCTAAGCCCTGTCGCTCCATCGCCAGTTGTGGTGCGTTCCTGATGAGCCGGATCGCGAGAACCTGGTCATGCTTCGGGATGATGGTGTCTACCTGAGCCACAAAGGTGGCCCTACCGGCAAAGTCGTCGAGAGGCACAAGCAAGTGCTTCTCGTGCACGGGGAGCACAAGCCGATATCCATCTCGCGTGCCCGTGGTCTCGGCAAAAACTAGGAACGTGCTGTCCTCGCCAGGGCCAGGCTGCGCCATGAGTTCAAGGATCTGGAGCGTTTCTCGCACCCCCCGTATCTCATCCTTCGAGGCGCCATAAGTAGCGGCGACCTTCACGAAGCTCCGGGCCGCGTTGATTACTTGGTGGAGTGGATGAATCCGAATCTCTGCCCGAAGTTCGAGCAGCTCGTGCTCTTCAAGATCTTCGTAAATGGCG
>DASVPL010000302.1:0-39482 GCA_036382905.1 Thermoleophilaceae bacterium
CGACTACTCCGGCTAGGTCAGTCGGGGCTTCGCAACGCATTGGACGGACCAACGCGTTGCTTGCGCGCAGCGGGGCCCAATGCGACCTCATGCTCAGGTTGCGTGATCGACCGCTTCGGTCGCGCGATCGACGCACGCCAGCATTGCGGCGCGCAGATCGCCGCCCCGTTCGCGGCGCTCGTCGACCGTGTGGCCGTCGCTAAGCCATCGCCCTTGAACCCGTCTCGGCCGTAATGACGCACCGGCCAGGAGTACCACGACCGAGGACCCGCCGTAGAGCTTGTGCCGACCGTCGACGCGGCGCCCAAAGAGCGTCCCCTCACGGTCGAGCCAGCGATCCTCGCCGGCGCTCCAACCCGGGGCGCGGCCCTCCTCGATGAACTTCCAGAAGACGCTCTTCCAGCTGTGGTAGTTGTGGCCGGTGCGCTCGCGGATGGCGACGAACTCAGCGTCCGGGGCAATCGTCTCGGCGACCCACTCGCGCCAGACGGACAGACACGTCTCCCGCGTGAGCTCCGTCTCGTACCCCGCGAGGCAATCCCTCACCTCGTCAAGGGAAGCGGCTTCGCGGAGCGCCGCGTGTGCCTCCTTGACCGCCGCACGCCGGCCTGCGGCTGCTGCCGCCTCATGCCGCCGGACTCGCTCGGCGTGCTCGGCTTGGCACCAGGGGCAGATGCCCGCGTGGGAGTAGCAGAGGCGCCGACCACATCCGCCGCGGCAGGTCGACAGGGAATCGAAGCCGCAGCCACCCACAGCGCACGGAATCCCTGACGCACGGCCGTGCTGAAAGCGCTGGCCGCATGTGCGAGCGCCGTGGACCCATTGACCACCGGGGCCCCCGGGATGGGACATGTCCACCAAGCTGGTGCACTCGAACAGGCCCGGCGCGACCTGCTTACTAGAGCCCTGGAAGACGGGCATGCGGCAGCGCAAGCAGAGTTCCATCGCGCCACCCTAACCCGGCGTCGCCGCCGCGCGCGGCTCGAATGCGCCGCGGGTGTCGCCGTGCCCCGCGTGACGGGCTAGGAGTTCGCTGGGGGTCAGCCGCCTGCGAGCTGCCTCACGTCGGTAGCGCGTCTGTGACGCCTGAACTACAGCTTTCTGCGCACCTTTTCGTTGGCTGTCCCCTGCGCTCCGGTCCGTTCGTCGTATCGACGACGGCGCTTGACCGCCGTGATCCGGCACCGACGAGAAAGGCATGACATGACCGAGAGCTCCACCATCGGGCGGGACACCGCGATCGCGGAGGTCCGCGCCGTGTTCTCCGAGATCTATGCCGCGTGGGCTGACAACGACGCCGAGGCGTTCGCGGCCGGCTATCGCGAGGACGCGACGGTCGTCATGCCCGGCGTGCGGCACATCGGCAAGTCGGCGATCCGCGACTCCATGGCCGCCGCCTTCCAGGGTCCGCTGAAGGGCTCCAAGGCGGTCGACGAGCCGGTGGACTTCCGCGTGGTCGGCGACGACACCGCGATCGTCATCAGCAAGGCTGGGATCCTGATGGCCGGAGAGACCGAGGTGCCCGCCGAGCGCGAAGCGACCGCGACGTGGGTCCTGACCAAGCAGGACGGCGAGTGGCTGATCGCCGCCTACGCGAACGCCCCGGCTGTCACCTAGTCTCGAACGTCGATGCGCGACCCGAAGAGACGATGATGAAGTACGCCCTGCTCATCCACGAGGGTGTCGGCGCGTACGAGCAGCTGAGCGCGGACGAGCTCGCCGCCGTCACGGCCCAGTACGTGGAGATCGTCCAGGACAGGCGAGTGCTCAGCGCCGAGCAGCTGGAGCCCCCGACGACCGCGACCACCGTCCGTGTGCGGGACGGTGAGCTGCTGCTGACGGATGGGCCGTTCGCCGACACCAAGGAGATCTTCGGCGGGTACTACATCGTCGAGGCGCGCGACCTCGACGATGCGCTGGAGCTCGCGGGCCGGATGCCCGCCGCGCGGCTCGGTGGTTCGGTCGAGGTGCGGCCGGTGGTGGAGCGCTAGCACTGCTGGAGCGGGTCTTCCGTGACGAGTGGGGGCGTGTCCTCGCGTCGCTGGTCGGGTACCTCGGCGACTTTGAGCTGGCCGAGGACGCCGCGCAGGAGGCGTTCGCCATCGCGGCCGCGCGCTGGGCGCACGACGGACCCCCGGACAACCCGGGGGGCTGGTTGGTGATGACCGCGCGCAACCGCGCGATCGATCGCCTCCGTCGTGAGCACACCCTCGCACGGAAGACCTGTCAGCTGGAGCTGCCCGAACCCGTGGAGCTCACGTTGGACGACCCGATGATTCCCGACGAGCGCCTCGAGCTGATCTTCATGTGCTGCCATCCGGCGCTGGCGACAGAGGTACAGGTCGCGTTGACGCTGCGTGCGCTCGGCGGGCTGACTACCCCCGAGATCGCGCGCGCGTTCGTGGTCTCCGACGAGACGATGAAGCGGCGCCTGTCGCGGGCGCGCACGAAGATCAAGGCGGCCGGGATCCCTTTCGAGGTCCCGGCCGACCGCGTGCTACCCGACCGCCTGCGCACCATCCTGGCCGTGGTGTACCTCATCTTCAACCAGGGCTACGGCGGCGGCCGCGTCGACCTCGCCGACGAGGCGATCCGGCTGGGTCGCGTCCTCGTGGACCTCACGCCCGACGAGCCCGAGGCGGCAGCGCTGCTGGCCCTCATGCTGCTGCACGACGCGCGCCGCGACGCGCGCTTCCGTGACGGCGAGATCGTCGTGCTGGGTGACCAGGACCGCACGCTATGGAACGCCGAGCAGATCATCGCGGGCCGTGCGGTGCTCGATCGCGCGATCGCGCTCCGCGGACGCGGGCCCTACACGGTCCAAGCGGCGATCGCCTCGCTGCAGGTCGAGCCGGCGATCGACTGGCCGGCCGTCGTCGCGCTCTACGGCCGGCTTGGCGAGCTGACCGGATCGCCCATCGTCGCGCTCAACCGCGCGGTCGCCGTCGCCGAGGTAGAAGGCCCACACGCCGCGCTGGCGATCGTCGACGCACTCGAGATCCCCGACGACTACCGCTACCTCCACTCCACACGCGGGGAGCTGCTGCGACGCCTCGGCGACCATGGCGCCGCACGAGACGCCTACCAGCGGGCGCTCGCATTCACCGTCACCGACCCCGAGCGGCGCTTCCTCCAGCGTCGGCTGCGCGACCTCTCGGCGGGGCAGCCTCTTCGAGGCGGCGGCGATGAATTTCGGCCCAACTCCGGGTCGTAGCTCTAGATCCGTAGTTTTCCGGCGACGGCGATCCGACCGGGCCGAAGCGGTCGAGCGTGAAAGGAGCGGTCAGGTGTCCGAGCACAAGACTGGAACCCGTGAGGAGTGGCAGGCCGCGCGCGACGATCTCGCCAAGCTCGAGGCCGAGCACGCCGAACGCAACGAGGAGATCAAGCGCAAGCGGCGTGAGCTGCCCTGGGTCGCGGTGGAGAAGGAGTACGAGTTCGACACCGAGGACGGCAAGAAGAAGCTGGCCGACCTGTTCGACGGCCGCTCACAGCTGCTCGCCTACAACATCATGTACGGGCCTGACTACGAGCTCGGGGCGTGTCCGGGATGCACGAGCCTCGCCGACGGGTTCGATGGGACGCTGGTTCATCTGAACCACGCCGACGTGACGTTCGTCGGCTTCTCGCGCGCCCCGATCGATCGGCTCGTCGCCTACAAGGAACGGATGGGCTGGGAGTTCCCATACGTCTCGACGTACGGGAGCGACTTCGCGTTCGACTTCGGCCTGGCCCTGAGCGAGGAGCAGGCCCGGCAGATCCCAGAGGTCCAGCAGATGGTCGACGACCCACCCGAGTGGCTCCAGTTCTGGTCGACGCAGGTCGGCGCCGACCTGAAGGACGGACTCCGGGAGGCCCCGGGCTACATCGCGTTCGCGCTCGAGAACGGGACCGTCTACCACACCTACACCGTGACGGCCCCGGACCCATTCGTGTCGCCGTTCTTCGGCTTCATGCTCGACCGCACACCCAAGCCCCAGCCCGAAGAGCCCCGGACCTTCCGCAAGGACGAATACCCGGACTGACAGGAGCAGCCGATGCCCGAACACCGAGTGGAAACGCAGGAGAAGTGGCAGGCGGAGCGCGACGCGTTGCTTGCCAGGGAGAAGGAGCTGACCAAACTCAGCGACGAGCTGGCGGAGCGGCGTCGTGAGCTCCCTTGGGTGGCCGTGGAGGAGGACTACAGCTTCGAGACCACGGAGGGCACCAAGTCGCTAGCGGAGCTCTTCGACGGGCGCTCGCAGCTGCTCGTCTACCACTTCATGTTCGGTCCGCCCTACGAGTCCGGCTGCCCGGTGTGCTCCTCGATCGCCGACAACCTGGACCCCAACGCCGTCCACCTGGCGGCGCGCGACACCACCCTGGTGCTCAGCTCGCGGGCGCCGCTCGAGAAGCTCCAGGCCTTCAAGGAGCGGATGGGCTGGGGGCTGAACTGGGTCTCCACCGCCGGCAGCGGCTTCCACCGCGATCTCGGATTTGCGCGGACCAGGGAGGAGCTCGCGCCGTTCCTGGACAAGGGCGCGATCCCGGCGACCGTGGAGCAGAACGCTCGCATGTGCGGCACGGATGCGGCGGGCTACGTTGCCGAGGGCCCCGGGCTGAGCGCGTATGTGATGTCGGAGGGGATCGTGTACCGAACCTATGTGACGACCGCGCGCGGGCTCGAGCCGGTGATGGGCTACTACGGCCTGCTCGACCGCACCGCCAGGGGTCGCGCGGAGGCCGGACCGCAGCCGCACTGGGTGCGGCGGCACGACGAGTACTAGGCGTGTCGGCCGAGCGCGGAACAGAGCTCCGGCTGACCGCCCTCCTCCTGCTGGGCGGAGCCGTCGCCGCCTGGCTCGTGACGGTGCAACGCATGCACGGGATGGACATGGGGCCGGGGACTGATCTCGGCGGCTTGGGCTGGTTCGCCGGGGTCTGGGCGGTGATGATGGCCGCCATGATGCTCCCGTCGCTGGTGCCGATGGCGGGCGCCTACGCGGGGGAGGCACGGGCCCGGCCGGAAGCGGGAGAGCCGGGGGCGTTGGTGCAGACGACGCTGTTCGTAGGTGGCTATCTCGTCACCTGGGTCCTCGTCGGTCTCGCAGCCTGGGCCCTGGTGACGACGGTCGATTCGCTGGACGTCTCGTTTCTCGCCTGGCACGACGGTGGCCGGTACCTCGCCGGAGCAGTGATCGCGGCGGCCGGCCTCTACGAGCTCACCCCGCTGAAGGCGAGCTGCCTGCGGCGCTGCCGCGATTACGGGCTGCTGGTCGCCGACTGGCGTGGAGGACCGCTCGGCGCTGCGCGAATGGGCCTCGCCCAGGGCGCGTACTGCATCGGGACCTCCTGGGCACTGATGGCCGCCCTCTTCGCGCTCGGCGTCATGAGCATCGCCTGGATGGTGGTCATCGCCGTGGTGATCGCGATGGAGAAGCTCCTACCGCGGGCCTCGGTCACCAGCCGCGTCGCGGCGGCCCTGATGCTTGCCCTCGCCGCGGGCGTCGCTCTCGTCCCCGAGCACGTGCCGGGTCTGACGATCCCGATGTAGCGAACCTGCACCGGCTCGGCGCTCTACCCCTGCTGGCGCTTGAGACTGGGCCCGCAGAGTCCGAATCCGAGCATCCGCGGCGATGCGCCTACCGAAACGGCGGCGGCGGGACACCTAGCTGGCGGCAGATCCCCCTGCCCGTCGGCATCTTGATTTCGCTGTGGCGAGGGAGCACGGCGCGTTGGCCTGTCACCGCATTCAGCCAGAGTGTGTGCCTGCCGCCTTCACGTTCCGGGCGGCACCCGTGAGCTGCGAGGTGCCGCTCGAGGTCGCGTCGCTTAAAGCGGCGCTGACGTCGATCGTCTCGGTGATTGCCCAGCTTGTGTCGGGAATGGGTTCGCCGCGATCGTGCCGGTCTGCGATCACCAGTCGGATTGCGTCCTCCAGCATCATCCGCGCCTCGTTGAGATCGCGCCCCTGGGTATGAACCTCGGGGAGCTCCGGCACGTGGGCATAGATCCAGCCCTCGTCGGCTGGCTCGAAAACAGCCGTGAAGCGGAGCTTGTCGGCCATCGCTCAAGAGAGTACGCCCGAGCGGCGGCAAGCACAAAGCACGCGCCCGTACTCGGGCGTCGCCCCCGACCAGCCGCTGCGCGTCCGCCCGCGGTCTCCGCGACCGGGGTTTACGCCCATTCCGGCTTGGGGTAGAGCCAACGGAGGGGAACCCGGCGCCTGTTCACGGCCGGGATGGGGGGAGGTAGCTCGGGAGTGCTCGACCGGCTGACGGTTTCACGCGGATCCGACCTGGGGTATCCCGGTCGGCTCTAGCCCGCAGTCGATGGCGACGTTCGACGTGCTCGGCGCGCTTCCGGTCACGGTCGACTCGTGCCGCTTCGAGCACCTGCGGCAGGTCGTCGCGACGCGCCGCTTCGAGCGCGTGACCACGCTCGTGCGGCTCGGCGGCGGCGGGCACGAGGGGATCGGCGAGGACGTATCCCTCAACGCGCCCGACCACGACGGCCTCCCCGACGCAGACGCGCTGCCGGTCGGAGGCGGCCCCCGACCGCTGCGCGAGTGGCTCGCGGCGCTGACGCCGGACGCCATGTGGTCGAGCCCGCCGGCGACCGACACCGGCAAGCGCTCGCGGCAGTGGGCGTTCGAGAGCGCCGCGCTCGACCTCGCGCTGCGCCAGGCGGGCCTCTCGCTCGCCGCCGCGCTCGAGCGCGAGCCGCGGCCGGTCCGCTTCGTCGCCTCCTTCCGGCTCGGCGAACCGCCCACGCTCGACCCCGTCCGGATCCGGCTCGACCGCTACCCGGCCCTGCGCCTGAAGCTCGACCCGACGACCGAATGGGACGAGTCGATCTTCACGTCGCTCGCCGATCTCGACGTGGTCGACGTGGTCGACCTCAAGGGCGCATACAAGGGCACGATGGTCGACCAGCCCGCGGACCCGCGGATGTACGAGCGCGCCCTCGCCGCGTTCCCGCGCTCGTTGATCGAGGATCCGGGGCTAACCCCCGAGACCGAGCCGATCCTCGCGCCGCACCGAGAGCGCGTCTCCTGGGACGCGCCGATCATCGGCGCCGACGACGTGCGCGCGCTGGACGGGCGGCCGGCGGGGATCAACGTGAAGCCCTCGCGGATCGGGTCGCTGGAACGGCTCTGCGGCGTCTACGACCACTGCCGGGCCGAGGCGATCCCGATGTACGGCGGCGGCATGTTCGAGCTCGGTCCGGGCCGCCGGCAGATCCAGGCGCTCGCCGCGCTCTTCCACCCCGACGGCCCGAACGACGTGGCACCGAGCGGCTACAACGAGCCCGAGCCGCCGCCGGGCCTGCCGGTGAGCCCGCTGCCGGTGGCGCTCGACGCGCCGGGGCTCGGGGCGGAGCCGCCGCCGGGGGGCGCCTTGCAGTGAACCTGGCGGCGATCGTGACGCGCGCGGCGGAGCAGGTGGGCGAGCGCGCCGCGATCAAGCTGGGCGATCGGGTGACGACCTACCGCGGGCTCGACGAGGCGTCCGCCCGCGCGGCGGCGCTGCTGCGGGCGCGCGGCGCCGTGCCGGGCGACCGCGTCGTGCTGGCCCTGCCGAACAGTCCCTGGTTCCCCGCGTTCTACTACGGCGCGCTGCGCATGGGCGCGATCGCGGTCCCGCTCAACGTGCTGATGCGCGAGCAGGAGCTCGTCGCCTGCCTTACGCATTGCGAGGCGCGGCTGCTCGTCGCCTGGCACGAGGCGCTCGAGCACGCCCGCGCCGCGCGCGCCTCGGTCGATTTCGACCTGATCGAGGTGAACCCCGCCACGGCCGACGAACTGCTGGCCGCGCACCCGCCCGAACGGGCGCTGGCCGACGTCGCCCCGGACGCCACCGCGGTCCTCCAGTACAGCTCGGGCACGACCGGGGAGTCGCACGCCGCCGAGCTGACCCACGCGAACCTCGACGCCAGCAGCCGCCTGATGCTCGAGGCGCTCGGGTCCGTCGACGGCGAGGTCGTGCTCTCGGCGGCACCGTTCGCCCACAGCTACGGCCAGAACGTCGGCATGAGCACGATCCTCCGCGGCCACGGCACGCTCGCCCTCATGACCCGCTTCGACGCGGCGGAGGCGCTCGAGGTCGTCGACCGCGAGCGCGTGTCGATAGCCGTGGGCGTCCCGACGATGTGCGCGCGCATGCTCGAGCTCGACCCGCTGCCGAGCCGGATGCCGTCGCTGCGGCTGTTCCTCGCGGCGGGGGGACGGATGCCGGTCAGGCTGCTGCACGAGTTCGAGCGGGCGTTCGGATGCGAGGTGCTCGAGGGCTACGGGATGAGCGAGGCGCCGCGCATCGCCGTCAACCGGCCCGGGCGGCGCAAGCCGGGCTCGGTCGGCCTGCCATTGCGCGAGCTCGAGGTGAGGCTCCTGGACGCGAACGGCGAACCGGCTCCGCCCGGCGAGGCCGGCGAGCTGTCCGTGCGCGGCCCGAACGTGATGAAGCGCTACTGGCGGCGCCCGGCGGCGACTGCCGAGATGATGCGCGACGGCTGGCTCCACACCGGGGACCTCGCCCTGATCGACGAAGACGGCTACATCCACATCGTCGGCCGGCTCAAGGACACGATCGTTCGCGGCGGATACACGATCTACGCGGCGGAGGTGGAGCGCGTGATGGCCACCCACCCGCGGGTCGCCGAGGTCGCGGTGGTGCGCGTGCCGGACGCGGAGATGGGCGAGGAGGTCGGCGCCGCGGTGGTCCTCGTGCGCGGCGGCGACCCGCCCGACCCCGAGGAGCTGAAGGGGTTCGTGCGCGAGCGGCTCGCGCCCTACAAGTACCCGCGCGTCCTCTGGTTCGCCGAGTCGCTGCCGAGGACCGCGACCGGCAAGGTCATCAAGCGGGCGATCGCGATCCCGCCGGAGCTCGTCCGTTCGGGCGAGGGAGCCGGGGGAACATCGTGAGGAACATCCGCGTGTTCATCCCGGTCCCGTCCGGGAGCGGGACGTCCTCCCAGTTCTCGTGGCCCGCGGGGAGGTCGCGATGCGGCGCCCAGTGCGCCTGGAAGACCCGCAGGACGCGCATGTGCGTGTGGTTCAGGTCACCGAGGCCGCTGCGCTCGAGCTCCGCCGTCAGCTCGTCCACCGTGAGCGCCGCGCGCTCGCTCTGAACCGCCTCGCGCTCGAGCACGGGCGGCATGGGCGACGTCGTGGAGATGAAGCCCCGGTACGACATCGGATGCTTCGCGCGCCCGATGTCGAAGATCCACACCGCGCAGCCGGTGCGCTCGCGCAGCGCCGCGATCTGGCCGAGGCAACGGCGGATCAGGTCGTCGGTCGGCAGGTGGTGGAGCGCCTGGATGCAGCTCACGACCGCCACGTCCTCGGGCGCGGACGCGGCGAACTCGGTGATGTCCCCCTGCTCGAGCCGCACCCGGTCCGCCAGCCCCTCCTCGGCGAGCATGCGGCGACCGGTGGCGAGCATCGGCTCCGAGAGGTCGAGTCCGACGATCTTCAGGTCCGGCCGGCGCCGCGCGAGGTGCGCCAGGTAGCGCCCGGAACCGCTCCCGAGGTCGAGCACGGTCGCGCCCGCGGGCGCCAGCATGCTCGTCGAGCGGGAGCAGAGCTGGTAGAGCGGAACCTGGTTGACCGGGCCCGACGCGTGGAATTGCTCGACCGCCTCGGGATCTTCCATCAGCATCGTCGGCTCGGGCACGCGCGGATCGGGCGCTCGCCTGAGGACCTCGCGCGCGATCCGGTACGGCGCGGCCGGCAGCGCCTGGAGCTTCACGCGCTCAAGTCCACAGCCCGCTCCCGGCCGGGGCGGAGTTCGGGAGCACGCGCTCGCGCAGCTTGCTGCGCTGCACCTTCAGGGTGGCGGTGCGCGGAATGTCGTCCCACGGCACCACGATCGGCTCGGCGAGCGCCGGGAGGTCGCGCGTGGCCTCGGCCCACGCGTCCCCGTCGAGCGGCTCGTCGCGTGCCGTGCAGACGACCGGCACCGGCTCCCCGTCCTTCACGCCGAGCACGACCGTCTCGGTGAGGGTCGGGATCCGGTCGAGCAGCACGTCCTCGAGCCCGATGCAGCTCGCGCCCGGTGTCCGATCGACCTCGCGGTCGACGAGCCGGACGCCCCCGGTGCGGCGCACCACGCCCATGTCGCCCAGGTTCCACCACGTCTCCTTGATCTTGTGCTCGTGACGACCGTGCTCGCCGAGGTAGTCGACGCACGGCTCGCGTCTGACCTCGAGCAACCCGGCCTGCCCGCGGCGCAGCGGCTTGCCGGTCTCGGGGTCGACCGCGCGCAGGCGCGACCCGACGAACGAGACCGGGATGCTGAACTCCTGCGTGGCCGGCTCGCGCTCGCCGTGGCGGCGTACCGAGCGGCGCGTGTGTAGCGCGACCGCGACCGGCCCGACCTCGCTCTGACCGAGCGCCTGGAACCAGACCGGGAAGCGGTGGCCCGAGGCCCCGAGGAAGCGCCGCACGGTCCGCGCGTGGATCGCGTCGTAGGTCGAGAAGTAGAGCCGCACGTTCTTGAACGGCCGGCTCGGCTCGTCGGTCATCCACTCCCAGCGCAGATACGCGTTCGGCGAGGTCGAGACGATCGTCGGACGGTGCTCGTCGAGCACCGGCTTCGCGCTGCTCTCGTCGAGCTCGGACATCAGCACGAGCTTCGGCCCTGCCGCCGCGATCGCGGCGAGGCCGCCGAGCAGGCGGGCGTGGAAGTAGGGGTCGCAGATCGCGACCGTGTCGTCGCGGCGTGCGCGCAGCAGCGGGATGCGCTTGCGCTCGTATCGGGCGGCGCGGCCGAGCGTGGTGGCGGAGTGGACCACGAGCTTCGGCACGCCGGTCGTGCCCGACGTGTGGACGATCGCCATCGGCTCGTCGTCCCCGCGCAGGGCGGGGGGCGGGGTCGGCGCGCCACGGAACGGGGCGAGCGGCGTCACGTGCTCGCCCTCCTCGCCCTCTCCGTCGACGACGATCGTGCGCTTGGTCAGCTCGCGGAGGGTCGCGTCGTCGAGCCCGGCGGACTCGAGCCGGGCGCGGTCGGTGATCAGCACCGGCCGCTCGAGGCGGCGCAGCAGCTCGTGCGCGACGGCGGGCGGGTGCGTCCACGCGAGCTGGGCCGGGATCGCGCCGATCCGGGCGCAGGCGAGCGTGAGGGCGAGGACGTCCGGGTGGTTGCCCTTGAAGATCGCCACGCGGTCCCACGGCTCGACTCCGGCGGCCTTGAGCCAGCCGGACACCGCGGCGATGAACTCGGCGAAGCGCGCGTAGTCGATCGACGTCGGACCCTCCGGATCGATGTCCGGCGGCCGGTCGAAGATCATCGGCCGGTCGGCGTGGTTCTCGGCGGCCTCGTCGAGGATCGTGCCGATCCGTGCCTCGGCCGCGTCCCGGGCCTCGCGCCGTGCGGCTCCCAGCAGCACCGTCAGGCACCACCCTCGGAGCGACGGACAGCGGGTGTGAAGCGGTTAACGAGCAGAGCACCGGTAATGTGCCAGATCGATCGGGATGACGGGGGGCGAGGGGATAACGATTCGGGACTCAGGCCAGGTGACGGCACCCGCCTCCGCGCCCGCGCGCGGCTTCCGCGAGCGCTTCGTCGCGTACAAGGACCTCGCGAAGCTGGAGATGTTCTATCCGTTCTTGGCGGTCCCACTGGTGTGGACGCTTCTCGAGTCGGAGGTCGCCAACGACTCGACCACCCTGGTGATCGTCGTGCTTGCCGTCGTCGTCGTGGTCGGCGTGCGCACGGCGGAGTCGGCGCTCGACGACGTGGCCGGGATCCGCGACGGGATCGACACGTTCAACTACGAGCAGCCGAGCAGCGACAGGCGACGCACCCGCAAGCCCCTGCTCGACAACCGGCTCACCGAGCAGCAGGCGATCAACTACGCGCGCATCGCGCTGATCGCGTCGCTCGCCTCGTTCGTCGCCGCGGGCATCATCGTCGACTTCGACCCGCTCTGGGCACCGATCGCTGCTGTCGTGGCGGCGTTCGCGGTGGTCGCGTACTCGTGGGGCCCCAAGCTCAGCTACATCGGTGCGCAGGAGCTGATCGCGGTCCTCGGCGTGGCGGCCGTCGTGTGCGTCACGTACGCGTACGCGACCGGCGGCCTCACCTGGTCCGCGGCGATCGAGGGACTGCTGCTCGGGCTGTGGCTCGATCAGACGGTGGTGCTCGCCAACCTTCACGACCTCGAGGGCGACCGGCGCGCGGGGCGGGGCACGATGGCGGTGCGGCTCGCGGCCCGCCCGTACCAGCGCTACGTGATTGCGGTGTTCGCGCTGGCGTGGACGCTGCTGCTGGCGGCCGTGATCCTCGGCGAGCTGCCGTGGTGGCTGCTGCTGCTCCAGATCCCGGTCGTCGCGCTTCAGGTGCGCATCCTGGTCGTGGGGATCCGCCACGACGACCCGCTGTCGGGCTGGCGGCTGGGGCGGCGCACGTTCCCGATCGCGTGGATGACGCTGGTCGTCGCGAACCTGATCGCTTTTCACTGGTAGCGGGCACCCGCGCCAACGGTGGCCGCCTGCTGTTTCGAGGCGCGCGCAGCGGGCAGCTAGCGCGCATGGAAGCTTCCTCCAAACAGCTCGCGGTCGTCACCGGCGCCTCGAGCGGCATCGGCCTCGAGCTGGCCAAGCTGTTCGCCGCCAACGACTTCGACCTGATCGTGGTCGCCGAGGATCCCGACATCCAGGTCGCTGCGCAGGGCATCCGCGACTCCGGCGCGGGCGCGCGGGCCGTCCAGGTCGACCTCGCCACCCCGGCGGGGGTCGAGGAGCTGCACAAGGAGATCCAGGCCGAGGGCCGGCCCGTCGACGCGATCGCGCTGAACGCCGGCGTGGGCGCCGGCGGCGCGTTCGCGACCGACACCGACCTGGAGGACGAGCTGCGCCTGATCGACCTGAACGTGCGCTCGACCGTCCACCTCGCGAAGTACGTGGTGCGCGACATGGTCGCCCGCGGCCAGGGCCGCGTGCTCGTCACGTCGTCGATCGGCGCGACGATGCCCGGCTCGTTCCACGCCGTATACAACGCGTCGAAGTCGTTCGTGCAGAGCTTCGCGCTCGCGCTGCGTAACGAGCTGAAGGACACCGGCGTGACGGTGACCACGCTCATGCCGGGCCCCACGGACACGGAGTTCTTCGAGCGGGCCGACCTCGAGGACACGCCCGTGGGCAGCGGCAGCCAGGACGACCCGGCCGACGTGGCGCGCGGCGGATTCGACGCGCTCATGGCCGGCGAGGAACGCTCGGTCCCGGGGTCGCTCTCGACCAAGCTCCAGGGACGCTTCAGCCGCGTGCTGCCGGACAGCGCCAAGGCCGCGATGCACCGCCGCATGGCGGAGCCCGGCTCCGGCGACGAGTAGCGCCCGCCGTGCCGCGGGCGCCCGAACCTAGGCGGTAATCATCCGCTCCAGGGCGAGCATCTCGGGCGGGTGCCGGTCGAGGTCCTCGAGCACCGCCTCGACCTCGCACACCGACCGCGCCACCAGCGTGATCGCCCCCGCCCGGTCGAGTGCCTCGAGTTGGACGCGTTGCGTCTGCGTCGGCCCGGGACCGCGCGGTGCCTTGACCTCGACGGCGATGAAGCGTCCGCCGTAGCAGGCCAGGATGCGCGGGGTCCCCTTCCGGACGCTGCTCTCGCCACCGACCTGAACGCACCAGGCGCCGCGCCTAAGCAGCATGCTCCCGATCGCGCCCACAAGGTCGGCGACAGCGTTGCTGCTCACTCAGCCTCTCCTCCCGTTCAGAGACAGAAAGTGCGAAACCTACATCGGTGCGCAAGTAGGTTCTTTTCGTGGCAGAGCCCGAGCTCACCGACGCCGTATCGATCGTCCTTGCGGCGCTCGCCGTGGTGCTCCAGGCGCTGCTCGCGGGACTGCTCGCCCTGGGTCTGGCCGCACTCGCGTCGCCGCGCGCCCGGCGCTGGCTGGCGGAGCTGCGCGCGACGCTCGCCGGCGGCGAGCTGTGGGCGGCCTGGGCCGTCGCCCTCGTGGCCACGCTCGGAAGCCTGTTCTTCTCCGAGGTCTCCGACTTCGTGCCGTGCCGGCTCTGCTGGTTCCAGCGGATCGCGATGTACCCGCTGGCGGTGGTGCTGCTGCTGGCCGCCGTGCGCCGCGACGTGCGCGGGGGCGCGCTCTACGCGCTGCCGTTCCCGGTCGCCGGCGCCCTGATCGCGATCTGGCACGTCTACGTGGAGATCAACCCCGACGCCGAGAGCGAGGGCTGCAGGGTGGCCGCGCCGTGCTCGCTCAAGTGGATCGACGAGCTCGGCTACGTGACGCTGCCGGTGCTGTCGCTCACGGCGTTCGCCGCGATACTCGCCCTCCTCCTGATGGCGCGCTCGCGACCGGCCGATGCCTGACCTGCTGCTGCCCTACCTCGCGGTGATCGCGGTGCTGACGATCACGCCCGGGCCCGACATGCTGCTCGTGCTGCGCAACGGGGTGCGCGACGGGACCGCGGCGGCGTGGGCGACCGGCCTCGGCTGCTGCACCGGCATCGCGGTGCACGCGGCGCTGGCCGTGCTCGGGCTCTCGGCGATCCTCGCCGCCTCGTCCGAGGCGTTCACGGTCGTGCGGCTTGCCGGCGCGGCCTATCTCGTCGCGCTCGGCGTGCAGGCGATCGTGCGCAGCCGCGGCGCTCACGCCGTGGCGGAGGAACGCGCGGAGGAGCCCGGCTCCGCATACCGCCAGGGCCTCCTGACGAACCTGCTCAACCCGAAGATCGCGCTGCTGTTCCTGACGCTGCTGCCGCAGTTCGTCGCCGACGGCGAGCCGCGCGTGGCGACGACGGCGGTGCTCGCCGCGATCTTCCTGGCCGGCGCGCTGGTCTGGTGGCGGGCGTTCTCGCTGCTGGTCGGCCCGCTAGGCCGGTTCCTGTCCCGCCCGCGGGTTGTCGCGTGGTTCGACCGCGGCACCGGCGCGCTGCTCGTCGCGATCGGCGTGCGCGTCGCCCTCGAGCGCCGTTGACGCGTCGGCCCTGCGGGTGCGCTCGCGCACCCAGATCAGACCGCCGGCCACGGCGAGCGTCGCGGCCACGCCCCCGCCCACGAGCGCGGCGCTCGCTCCGCCGCCGCCGCCGGACTTCGGCACCGGCTCCGGGTGCGGCTGGCCGAAGTCGTGCGCGAGCTGGAGGGCGTTGCCGATGAGGTCGAGCGCGGGCACGCCGGTCAGGTCCCGCTCTCGGAGAGCAGCCACAGCGCGAGGCAGGTGAAGCCCACCATCACGCCGAGCATCCAGTACTGCGAGCGAACGGCCACGGACGCCCGATCGTAGAGCGCCAGCGCGCGGTCGTGGGCCAGGGCCAGCGCCGCCACGTGGCCGAGCACGACGAAGGTGACCTGGAGGTACCAGATCGTCTCGCTCGCGACCCAGTTGGAATCGACGGTCCAGCCGGCGAACCCGAAGAGGTCCGAGCCGCTGCCGAGCGGGTCCGACAGCAGCGCCGGGACGGCCTGCCCCTGGATCAGCAACAGGCTCACGTAGTGGGCGAGCACGTACGCGACTCCGATCGGGACGAGGGAGTGCACGAATGCGCGCGCCAGGCGCTCGCGCGAGAGGTCGCCGCCGGCCGTGCGCACGCCGACGATGCCGAGCCGGTAGAAGCCGAGCACGAGCCCGATCACGACGAACAGGCCGACCGCCGCCGCGAACTGCCCGGCCGTGGCTCCGCTCATGCCGAGCGAGCTGAACGCGTCGATCAGCTCCGGCTCGAGGTCCTGTCGCCACACGCCCTTGGTGGTCAGCCCGTCGAACGTGGTGCTCCCGATCATCACCGCGAGCAGCGGGACCGTCCCGGCGAGCGGGAGGACGCCGCCCAGGCCCGACAGCAGCCGGCGGCGGCCGACCGCGTCGCCGCGCCGCTCGAACACCGACAGACGCGCGAACAGGCCGAAGTAGACCGAGAACGCCTCGCCGCGGTCGAGCCAGCACTCGATCCCGTACACCGACATCGCGAACCAGGTGGCGGCGCTGTACACGAGCGCCGCGACCGCCAGCGACCGCGGCTCGTTCCCCGCCGTGACCACCAGCTCCATGAAGAGGAAGGCCAGCAGCCCCGCGGCGGCGGGCCAGTGGCCGAGGCGATCCGGGTAGTCGAACGGCTCCGACGGCTCGCGCCCCGCGCGGCGGAACGCCCAGCTCGCCGCGCGCGCGACCGCGCGCCACGGGTTGAACGCGCGGAACACGTCGCCGAACACGACGCTCACCGGAACCAGCGCGACCCAGAAGACCACGAAGACCCACGTGGGGGCGAGGTTGTCGGTCTCCTCGCCCGCCAGGCCGCTGTAGACGACCAGCGCGAGCAGCAGGGCTCCGATCGCGCCGCACGCGACCTCCACCGGACGGCTCGCGAGCAGCCGGCCGGCGCGGCCGAGCGGGCGCCACTCACCGTCCTCGAGCCGCGGCTTGGGACACAGCACGGCCAGGGCCACGAACGAGATCAGCAGGACCAGCGCGGCGCCCCAGACGAACAGCCAGGTCGGGACCGGCAGGTCGCGCTTGACCTGGATCCCGTGGGCCAGCGCCGGCTGCGGGACGGCGGCCAGGATGACGGCGGCCGCGGCCACCGGCAGCGCGGCGCGCCGCGCGGTCACGGCTGTACCTTCAGCTCCGCGATCTGCGTCGCGGTGTCCTCGACCTCGATCTCGAAGATGCCGCTCTCGTTTGCCTTGAACTGGAACTCGGCCGGACGATCGGCCGTGGTCTCCTCGCTGATGTCGTAGCCGTGCAGGTGGATCTCCTGCGGCGCCTCGGTCTGCACGCGGAAGCGGACCGTGTCGCCCTCGCTCGCCTCGATCGTCTGAACGCCTCCCACCGGCCGCCCCCCGCGCACGCGGATCAGCTTCACCGCCGGCTCCTTCGGCTGCGCCTCGGGGGCCGGCTGGGTCTCCGCCGGGGTCGTGGTGGTGGTCGTCGGCGCGGGCTGGGCGGTCGGGGTGCCGCGCTTCGAGTCGTCGTCGTCATCGCCGCTCGGGCGCAGGACGAGGAACGCCGCAACGGCGAGGACCGCTGTGACGATGAGGATCGTGGCGCGCCGGCCGTCCATGCGGCGGGCAGTATGCCAAGCGCTCTTTATGCGTTCGATTAACGCGCCTCGCGCCGCCTGGTCCACGAGCCCGGCGCGGTTCGCGAGCCGGGTTTTTGGGTAATTCCCAGTACCCCTACAGGAAGGACCCTCGCATGATTGGTTACCTGATCGCCCTCGCCCTGACGGGCCTCATCGTCGGCGCCCTCGCGCGGCTCGCGCTGCCCGGCAAGGACCCGATGTCCATCCCCATGACCATGCTCGTCGGCATCGCCGGCTCGCTGATCGCCGGGCTCGTGTACTACGCGATCACCGACGACCGTGGCGGTCTCGGCATCCTGCCGGCCGTGCTCGTGTCGACGGGCATCGTCTACCTGATCCGGCGCTCGCGCGGCGGCACCCTGACGCAGGCCGCTCCGCGCGACGGCGTCGGTGGCCGGCAGCGCCCGCTGACCCGCTAGCAGCCGGCACCGAGACGGCGCGGACGCGAGGCGGGTGCCGCGTCCGCTCTAGGCGGCGGCGGCGCGTGCGGGGACTTCCCCGGTGCGCGCCGCCCGCTGCTCGCTGATCCTGCGCAGCCGCCGCAGCGTCTCCACGTTGCGCGCCCACAGCGCGCGGTCGATCAGCGGGTTGTTCACCTTGGCGACCGGACCGCCGATCGGATACTCGATCATCGTCACGTGAGTGCCGCGCCCGCGCGGGCGCAGCCGGAACTCGACCTTCCCGATCATGAACGGACGGAAGCGGACGACGATCACGAGCTGGCGCGGCCGGTTCGCCGCGACCGCCGTGGTCGAGTCCTTCAGGCCGATGCCGAAGGCGCCCTGGGTGTGATGGAACTTGGTCCCGGCCTCGGGCCAATCGCCCTCGACGTCGCGGATCTGGCTGGCGCCCACGACCCAATCCGCGTAGCTGGGGGCATCGGCGAGCACATCGAAGACGGCGTCCGGCGGGGCGTCGATGTAGGCGTGGTTCTCAGCCATCGCACTGAGAGTACGGAGAGCCGCGCCGTGCGGATCAGGGGCGCGGCAGGCGCGTCGAGTCGACGACCTCGAAGTTGCTTCCCTCGACGCCCTTGAGCGCGTTCAGCTCGTCGTTGTCCCAGCCCTTCGAGGGCGCGCCCGAGATGAACCAGTCGGACCCGTTGTCGGCCACGATCATCCCGTAGCGCTTGAGCGCGTTCAGGATCACGCGAGCCTGCCGCGGGTAGCCGGAGGTGTCGAAGCTCGCCTTCAATCGCAGCCGCTGGCCCATCGCCGGCAGGTCCGGGTCGGTGCTGCTCGCGGCGAAGTGGCGGGCCGGGTAGACGTACGCGCGGCGGCTGCGGGAGACGGTGAAGCGCAGCGCGTGGTCGATCTTCCCGCGCTTGACGTCCTCGTAGCGCGCGAGGCCCGGGAGGATCGGAAGCCCGGCCGCATCGGCCGAGGTCCAGCCCGCGGGGCGGACCCGGTTCGAGCGCAGGTCGAAGATCGCGCCGGAGCCGGCGCGCCACGAGCGCCCGCCGTCGCGCGGGTACGCCGCGTACAGCTCGTAGAGCTTGCAGCGGTCGCGGTCGACGACGATCACGTGGCGGTCGCCGTCGGCGCTCGAGCCGCCCTCGATCGGGGCCTTGGGCGGGATCGGGTAGGTGCCGCGGTCGGACTCGTCGGCGTACTCGAAGCTCACCTTCACGCGCTTCTGGCTCTTCGAGACGGTCGTGTACGGGATGCCGATCGGCCGGCCCTCGTAGAGCCCGGAGCCGAAGTCGGGATGGAGGGTGCCGTCGGCTCCGATCCCGCGCACCATCGCGTCGGAGTTCGGCAGCACGGGGAGCTTGTCCACGCGCATGTTCCAGTGGTTGTCGGCCGGGAGGATCCGGCACTTCGGCGCGCCCTTGACCGGGCCGCCGGAGGCGGGCACCGCAATGACGAGGGCGGCGGCGGCGAGGCTCAGCGCGGGCAGCAGTCGGCGCATCTGACCAGGCTATCGGCGGTATGCTCGCTTTCATGCCTGAGCGCGAGGAATCGGACCAGCTTCCCGAGGAGGGTCAGGGGGGCGAGGTGCACGACGACGACGGAGGTCAGGGCGCCTCGCGTGAGGATGCGGAGGACCAGGCCGGCGCCGCCGACGATGACGGCGACGAGGGCGAGGGCCAGGCCACCGGGAACCCGCGCAGCGCCGGCTAGCCGCGTACCGCTCGCGAGCCGGCTCGACCCGAGCGCCGCGCGCGAGGCGTGGCGCGCGTTCGTCGAATCCCGGGTCGTTGTGTTGGTCGCCGCGGTGCTGGGCGTCGCGCTCTTTCCGCTCAGCGGGCGTGCCCAGGCGGGCCACCCGGACATAGTCCACCCGTTCGAGGGCTGGCCGCTGGGCGAGCTGCTCGACTCTCTCGTCGCGCCTTTGATTCGCGGCGACGCGAGCTGGTACATGATGATCGCCCACGACGGCTACGTCGACGAGGGCATCCAGACCGGCGGGCTGGTGCAGGGGCGGCCGGCGTTCTTCCCGCTCTACCCGCTCCTGATGAGGGCGCTCGGCGGGTTCGGCAGCTTCGGGTTCGCGGCGCTCGCGGGCACGCTGATCTCACTGGCGTCGCTCCTCGGCGCGCTGTATCTGCTGTACCGGCTCACCGAGCTCGAGCTCGGGCCGGGTGCCGCGCGGGCCACGGTGCGGCTGATCGCGTTCGCCCCGGTGGCGTACTTCTTCAGCGCGCCGTACACCGAGAGTCTGTTCCTGCTGCTGTCGGTCGCCTCGATCTACGCGGCGCGGCGCGGCGGCTGGGCTGCGGCGGGACTGCTCGCCGCGGCGGCGTCGGGTACGCGCAACGTGGGGGCGCTGCTGATCGTGCCGCTCGCGCTCATGTACCTGCGCGAGCACGGGCGCCCGGGTCCGCGGATGGCCTGGGTTGGGCTGGCGCCCGCGGGGCTCGTCGCGTTCAGCGTCTACCTGCGCGCGGACGTGGGCGACTGGCAGGCATGGCGGCACGCGCAGGTCTACTTCGGCCGGCCCGAGACCGTGAACCCGTTCGAGGGCGCGCGCCAGGGCGTGGCCGCGGCGTGGGATGCCCTCGCGGGCAGCGCGCCCGACGACCTCCAGATCCCGATGCTGGTCGCGTTCGGGTTCCTCGTGTTCGCGCTCGTCGCGCTGGTCGGCGTGTTCCGCAGCCTGCCGCTCGCCTACGGTGCGTATTCGCTCGCGCTGGTGATCCCGGCACTCTGCCTGCCCGTGCTCGACAACCCGCTCTACGGGTTCCCGCGCTACACGCTCGTCGCGTTCCCGCTGTTCATGTGGCTCGGGCTGCGCTGCGAGCGGGCGGGGGTGACCGATCGGGTGGTGCTCGCGTTCGCCTGCCTGCTCGCGGTGTTCACCGCCGGGTACGCGACCTGGCAGCCGATCGGCTAGACGCCGAGCCGTTCGCGCAACCAGAGCCCGTTGCGCACCGCGAAGCCCTCCCAGTCGTTGTTGAAGTAGGCGAAGACCTCCACCCTGCGGCGCCACTCGGCGATCCGCTCGGCCCACTCCGCGAGCTCGGACTCCGAGTAGTTCCCGCGCCGGCCGCGGTGGCCGTAGTGGAAGCGCACGAAGGTCCAGTCGGCGGTCATCTCGTAGCTCTGGAACGGACGCTCGGGGTGATCGCCGATCGTCAGTGCCACGCCGTGCTCGCGCAGCAGCTCGTACACCTCGGGCACGAACCAGCTCGTGTGGCGGAACTCGAACGTGTGGCGGCCGGACGGCAGCGCCTTCAGCGCGGCGGCCAGGCGATCGTCGTCGCGGTGGAAGTTCTCCGGGAGCTGCCAGAGGACCGGCCCCATTTTCGGCGTGCGGGTGAGCGGCTCCACGCGTTCGTAGAACTTGTCGATGCCGGTGTCGAGCGACGTGAGCCGCTTGATGTGCGTGATGTAGCGGCTCATCTTCAGGGTGAAGACGAAGTCCGGCGGGGTCTGCTCGACCCACCGCGCGACGGCGTCACGTGAGGCAAGCCGGTAGAAGGTCGAGTTGACCTCGACCGTGTCGAACAGCGTGGCGTAGTGCTCGAGCCATCGGCTCGGCGGGCAGCCCTTCGGGTAGACCAGCTCACGCCAGCTCTGGTAGTTCCAGCCCGAGCAACCGACGCGTACGGGCTTCACGATCGCGCCGGGCGCCGTGGCTCAGACGACGGTGGTCTTGTCCCGGGCGTCGAAGTCGACCGGCTGCGCGCGCGCCTCGCGGCGGAAGCGCTTCATCCGCATGATGCGGTTCTGGCGCTCCATCTGCTCCTTGCCGATGACCGCGCCGATGAAGATCAGCGCGAGCGGGATGCCCACGTATGGCGCGCCGAAGGCGAGCGAGCCGACAAGCCCGCCGAGGATGATGAGGCCGAGGATCCCGAGCCCGATGCTCATCTAGCGCCCCTGCTCGTCGGTCGTCTCGAATGTCTCGGGCGCGTCGCCGGCGCCCTCGACCACCGGGCGCATCTCCTCGGGCGCGTCCGCGGTGACCGTGTCGGCGTCGCCGCCGATCGAGCCGGCGTCGGCCGCCGCGGCGGCCTCCTGCTCGCGCACGAGCTGGTCGTCGTTCGAGATGTCCGGGATCACGGCCTGCTCGTCGTCGCCGATGCCCGCGATCGGGGCCTCGATGGTCTCCTCGGTCTGGGCGGGGCGGACCTCGGCGAGGTCCTCCGCGGTCGTGTCGGGGGCCTGCTGCTCGTTGACCTGGACGTCCGGCGCCTGCGCGCTGCTGGTGGACGGCATCGGCGCGGACTGCTGCGCCTCCTGGCCGCCACCGCCGCTGCGCTTCTTGAGGAGGAAGGCGGTGGCTCCGCCGAGTAGCGCGAGAAGGGAGAGCTTGCGGAACATGGTCTGTTTCTCCAGGGAGTCGAAGGGGGGGCTGGTCGGCGTCTACCCGAAGATACGGGGAGCGAACCGGTCGGCAGCGTAGCCTGAACGTCGTGCTGGAGACCCTCAAGCCGATACTCCGCGCGGCCGCGATAGCGGGCTTCACCGTCGGGCTGATCCTGTTCCTGGTGAACCCGCCGTCGCTGTCGGGCATCCAGGGGCTGCTCGTGTGGACGGCGGGCGCGGTCGCCATGATCCTGATGGGCGCTTGGGCGGCGGTCGCGCTGACCGGGAACGAGTCGATGACCGAGGAGGAGGTCGAGCGGCTCGCCGTGCGGGCGGAGGATCTGGCGGGGCGGGGGGCTGGTGGGGGCGGGGGTGCCGGCTCGGCTTCGGCCGGGGGCGACGGCGAGCGCGGGCCGACCGACTTCGACACGCTGGTCGCCGACGCGATCGACCGCCTGCCGCCGGAGTTCCTCGACCTGCTGGCGCGCGTGCCGGTGATCGTCTCCCACCGCGGGCGCGAGTTCCGCGCCTACGGCCACCACTACGGCGGGCCGTACACCCGCGGCGACTACGAGCACCGGATCGTGATCTACCAGGACACGCTGGAGCGCGACTTCGGCCACGACCCCGAGCTGCTGGCCGCGCAGGTGGAGCGGACGCTGCGCCACGAGGTGGCGCACCACATCGGCTGGGACGAGCCGGGCGTGCGGGGGCTGGGGCTCTGAGCGTGCCGCGGCCGCCGGGGCCACGGGCGGCCGCCGGCGTCCTCGCGGCGCGGCCGGCCACCGATTGGAGCCTTACTCCGCCATACGGTCCATAACCCTCCAATCGATGCGCACGGCTAGCCTTCGCGATTCCTGGAGAGGTGTCCGAGCGGCTTAAGGAGCGCGACTGGAAATCGCGTGGGCGGGGAAACCTGCCTCGAGGGTTCGAATCCCTCCCTCTCCGCTGAAGCAGCGAGCATCGGCCTCGTTTGAACCTGGGGCGCGAAGGCTGACCAGCACGTCCGCCTTCCATCCGCGCGGAGACATCTCCTCGATCCGGCCCAGTGCCCGCCAGAGCGGCGCGCCGCCCGCGCGCGGGGTGTCGTAGTGTCGCCGGGTCGTGATTCCTTCCGAGCCGGAGGCCGAGTCGTCTCGACAGCAGCGCTGGCTTCCGTGGCGCTGGCCGCGCGGCGGAATGCAGGTTCTCGCGGAGGGGGAGGCGCAAGTGCTGAGCGATCGCCTTCGAGAGAAGGTGCGTATCAGCTTTCCGCAGGATCCCGGGCGTGAGGAGAGGCCAGAGGCGTTCGACGACTGGTTGCGTCTCCGCTTCCAAGTGCCCTTAGAGCGAGATGCGTTGGCAGGGCCTGCGTTCGGCAAGTCAGCCACTGCGCTTGGAGTCGCGACGATTGGCGCGGGCCTCGCTTCCTCGGCGATTACGACGGCCTCCGGCGGGGACTGGGCAACGGTCGTCGTGGCTTCGCTTGGCATTATTGTCGGCGTCCTAGCGACGATCAATCAGATATGGCGGCCCTCGGAGCGATCTGTCGCGCGATACCAGGCGGCGTTCGCGCTTCGTCGGGAGGGCTGGGCCTACCTCCAGGACCGCGGCCGGTACGAGCGGGTGGCTCCGGAGGACAGGCTCCCGGCGTTCATCGACGAAGTGACGCGCATCCACCGCGCGGTGGAGCTGGTTGACGAGGCGACCTCTGCGAGTCAGACCGGCGGTTGATTCGGCTGATGCGGGCCCGACGGTGCAGGCCCTCGAGGAACACACCGCAGCCGGCGGTGCAGCCGTTCGATCCGCGCGCGGACTACTTGGTTCAAATACCGTCCCTCCCACCCCGCTGAAGCAGGCGAGCATGTCGCTTATGCGAACCCGTGTCGCGGCGGGTGCGCTCGAACCGAGAGCCGCGGCTACCTCATGAGCAGCCGCTTCGTCTATTCGGCTGAGGGCACTTTGCCGGTGGAAGACGCACGACTGCCTGCGTCAGCGCTGCGCCTCCTGGAACTACGTTGAGGTCAGTTCAACCTCGTGGAGGTTTCTGCTCCAGGCGCAGCCCTGGATCGTGCTCGCGCAATCGGGCGGTGAGCCACGGGCGATCACATCTGTGGCGGTAGGTGGCGCATAAGCCGTTCGGTCTGATGGCAAGCTCCGCCACTGGGTCCTCATCCGGCCGGGACGCAGCTTTGATATCAGGAATGCGCGGGCCTCCACCGGCATCGTCTTGGGTCGCGACGACCGTCCCGTCTTCGTAGACCACGGCTTTGCCGCTGCTGCCCTCCGTCCACGGACGGAGGACGATCTCGCGCTCGGGGGCGTCTCTGCTGCGCTCGCGGTTCTCTCGCAACACTTCGTCAGCGAGCCGCAACGCCTCGTCACACGTGCCCGTGCGCGCGAAGGGTTGCTCGGTGAAGGGGTTCGGGATCGGGGGCCAGTGGTCGCCCGGCCGGCCGACCTCTTCGAATAGGGCGAAGAAGAGCCTGTAGCCCCAGGCTTCTCCTCGACCGATCAGGTCGGCCGCCTCACGCACCTGGCGCGACCAGCGGAGCTTCGGGTCGTCGCCGTGATCGTCGATCTCGTCGGCCAGCTGGTAGAGCACCTGCTCCAGCCGCTGCTCGGTTGACATAGCCTCGGGCTGCGGCTCCACCGGCTGCTCGTCTGACACAGCCTCGGGCTGCGGCTGATCACTGCGCCGCTTACGACGCCATAGGCTCATTCGCGGTCCGGTTCCCGGGCCAAAGCGTTCCACATGGTCGCGAGCTTGTCAGGAAGGCCCTGCCCGCGGGCGCAGCCCGCACCGCCGCACCGCTGCCTCGCATGGAAAGCAGCAGTCCGGCGCGCTCACACGACGACGCTGCTGGCAGGCGAAAGCAACACTCACCAGTCGAGCGTCAGACTGCGGCATAGATGATGGAGCACCCGGCCTCAGAGGCCCTACGGGCACAATCGCCGCAGCTGCTGCATGACGCCCTGGTCGCGGACCTCCGCAACGGGGAGTCCGAGTGGCTGACGGACCCACGCGACCTCATGGTCGCCCTTGCGCCGTTTCACGACTGCGCTGCGAGGCTCGGGCTCAACGTGAGCGATGCGTTCCGGCGCGCAGCAGACGACGGGCCGAGAAGCCTCCGCGACCTCGTGGCGACGTTTGGCGCACGGGGTGACGTGACGCCAGATGCATTCGGCTTCGTGCTGACCGAGGGTCCGGATGGGCTGTCGTACCGCTGTCGCTGAAGCTGCTGCTTTGAGGCAGGAGCCACCGCGCTGGCACGCGGTCGGCGGACTGTCGCAACGGACGAGACGCAGAAGCGGCGAGCAGGCGTACTTGCGCTGCTGCTTTTCGATCAAACCAGCAGTCGCCGGTCGCGCGGGCGGCCTGCGCGTGCAATTTGCGATGGAGTCGCCCGATTCGCTCGCGGGCCTCGGGGTTCGCAAACCGTCTCACCCAGTCCGCTGAAGCAGGCGAGCATGTCGCTTGTGCGAACCCGTGGCGGACGGGGGCGAGAGCAGGCCACTCACGTACCCTTCACGCCTCGATCAAGGAACGCAAATTGAAGCGCAAAGTCAAGTTCAGCCGCGACGGCTTGACCCCCGTGGGCAGCCTCTTCGCTCCCACGGGCTTCGATGAGAACGAGCACTACAAGGCAGTGACGTCGAGGCTCGTTCACATCGGTCAAGGAGCAGATGCCGGATACCTACGCCCAGAAGTTCGCGGACCAGGGCTCTGTGGCCCTCGCCTTCGACTACAGCCACTACGGCGAGAGCGCAGGGGAACCTCGGCAGCTTGAGTTGCCGGCCGAGAAGCTGAGCGATCTGGAGGCCGCTGTGAGCGTGCCCGCGCGGGAGCGGGCCCTGCCGCCGGCCGGCGAGGTGGTGCTGGACGTTCCCGCCCTTGCCGCCGATCAGGCCGCGCGCGGGACGACGGTCGTCGGGCCGCCCATGGGCGCCGGCGATTAGGCAGCAAGGGCGGGAGCGGCCGGGCGCGGGAGACGCCAGGCGGCTCCCGTCAGCCGTCCTGCTCGCCGAGCACCACCCAGGCGGTCGACGGCGTGTGAAGCTCGGGCCGGTAGCCGGCGACGTGCGCCGGGACGGCGGCTGTCGTCAGAGCGTCGACGAGCATCTCGACGATCACGCGACCCATCGGCGACGTCATCGATCCCTTCTGTCGAGGGAGACGCGCGCGCCGTGCTCGGACCACTCGGCGTCGAAGACGTGGTTCGGGGTGTAGACCTCCTCGTGCTCCGTCCCCTCTCGTTCCTCCCAGGACATGACGGTGCCCCGTTCGTCGACGTGGAGGAGGCGCGGCAGCACCGGACCGAGTGCGGCGGCGGCGCGCTGCGCGTGTGGCGTGATGACCGTGAACGTGCCCGTTCCCGGGTGCTCGTCGAACTCAGGGCTCTCGCCATCGAGGCGGAGTCTGGGCCCGAGCACGTCCGGCGCCACGCTGATCAGCGCGCGCGCCGGGGCATCGGGGTAGCGCCTCTCGGCGTCCTGCAGCAGCCACCGTGCGGTGGCGGCGTCGCCCTCGCGAACCGCGAGGCGCACGAGCGCGTGCACGGCATCGAGCGACCCTGACGGGCACTCTGCTCGTACCACTGCCGCGCCTCGGCTCGGGCTCGCTCTGCGGTGGCCTCCAACCGCGCCGCCAGCTCGAACATCGCCGAGGCGTCCTGCTCCTCCGACGCGCGGCGCCGCAGCTCGTTTCGCTCGAGTCGTCTACGGCGTGTCGTCCAGCGTCGCCGACCCGCGCAGCGGATCGTGGTCGGAGTAGCTCGAGGACGTGGCGTCGCCGTCGACGGCATAGAAGTCGCGCGCGCTCACGAAGATGTAGTCGATCTTCCGGTCCCCGTGAGTCGCCTCGCCGCAGCGGCATCGGGTGGTGCTGCCGTTGTACTCGTCGACCTCCTCGAACCGGCCGGTCGCGCCGCCGCCCAACACCGAGTGGTAGATCGGATCCAGCCGGTCGTCGTTCGGCTCCACGTTGAAGTCGCCCATCAGCACGACGGGGGTCCCGCTGTCGACCCACTGGTTCACCGTGCTGGCGACCCTGTCGATCTGGGCCTTGATGTCCGCGTCGTAGGACGTGATGTGAACCGAGCAGTACACGGTGTCGCGGGAGAGGTCCACGACCATGCACCACAGCTTGCGTGTCTCCGCCGTGCTCTGTGTCTTCGGCAGCGACGTGGCCGACGGCTCCATGAGGATCGTCTGCCTGCTGAACAGGGCGTTGCCGAAGCGCCGGTCGTTGTCGTAGAGGTTGCAGTTGATCGTCGACGTCGAGGTGGGCGCGCTCAGGTACCGCGTCGTGACGAAGCGCGAACCCATGCTCCACAAGCCGGCGGCGTTGAGGTTCCAGTAGGTGGTCGCCCACTGGGACTGGCACGCCTCGTTGAGGCTGACCCCGTCGGGCTTCCAGTTCTGGATCGAGTTCTTGATCGCGTCCGCCACCGGCTGCTCGGCGCCACCGTTGCACGGAGCCTTGATCACCGCCCCGCACATGTTGAAGTGCCAGAAGCGCAGCGGCGTGTCGGCTGAAGCCGACGCTCCGGTGCAGAGGAGGAAGGCGCCCGCGAGGGCGCAGATCGTGACGGACCGGCGTAGGAGACCCATGTGCAACGCCTACCCGGATCGCGCCGCCGCTAGCCGCCTGCACGGTATAAGGAAATGGCGCGTTGGCGCCGAAGTAGATCCTGATGGCGACCGATCAAACCGTCCTCGCGAAGACCGGCCGGGTCACCGGCCGCGTCGCCCCCGGCACCGTCGGCGAAGTCGTGCTTCCGATCCGCGGAGGCTCGGAGGCCTTCTACGCCTACGCCGCCGAGCCGGATCAGGTGATCGAGCCCGGTACCCGAGTCGTCGTCATCGACTTCGAGGAGCCGCGCACCGTGCGCGTCCTGCCCGTCTAAGGAGAACCACGAATGAGCGTCCTGATCACCATCGGCCTGATAGCGGCGGTGCCTCTCGTCCTGGCGGCCGTCGTCGCCCTGATCGTCAAGCTCACCTGGCGCGTCGCGGAACCGAACGAGGCCCTGATCATCTCCGGGCTCGGCGCGAGCTCGCGGCAGGCGCTCGACTCCGGTCTCGGCTTCAAGATCATCGTCGGCAAGGGCACGCTTTCGCTCCCCGGCCTCCAGACCGTCCGCCGACTCGGGCTCGAGCTCCACAAGGCCGACCTCACCGTCGACTGCGTGACCACGCAGGGCATCCCCGTGCACGTCCGCGGCGTCGTCGTCTACAAGGTCGGCGACGGCACCGCCGAGATCGCGAACGCCGCGCGGCGCTTCCTCGAGAAGGAGCACGAGATGGACGCGAACGTGCACGAGGTGTTCGCGGGTCACCTGCGCCAGATCGTCGGCGCGATGACGGTGGAGGACATGATCCGCGCCCGCGAGAAGCTCGCGGCCGAGACGCGCAGCTCGTCCGCCATCGAGATGGAGAAGCTCGGGCTCGTGATCGACTCCCTCCAGATCCAGCAGGTCGAGGACCCGACCGGCTACATCGAGAACCTCGCGAAGCCGTTCCAGGCGGCCGTCGAGGCCGACGCCCGGATCGCCGCTGCTGAGCGCAACCGTGAGGCGACCGAGCGCGAGATGGCGGCGGCCGCCGTGGCGGCCAAGGCGGTCTCGGACTCCGAGATCGAGCAGGCGCGCCTGCGTGCGGCGGCCAACACGGCGACCGCGCAGGCCGACCAGGCCGGACCGCTCGCGGAGGCCGAGTCGAGGAAGAGCGTGGTCGTGCAGGAGACGGAGGTCGCCGAGCTCGAGGCCGCCCGGACCGAGAAGCGGCTTCAGACCGACGTGGTCAAGCCCGCCGAGGCCGATCGCGACGCGCGCATCGCCCAGGCCGAGGCCGAGAAGCGCGAGGTGGAGCTCGCCGCCGCGGCCCACGCCGAGAAGGTGAAGATCGAGGCGGCCGCCAACGCGGAGCAGGTCAAGCTGAAGGCGGGCGCCGACGCCGAGCAGACGCGCCTGAACGCCGACGCGAACGCGATCGCGACCGAGCGCACCGGAGCGGCGGAGGCCAAGGCGACGACGCTCAAGGGCGAGGCCGATGCCAGCGCCGTCAAGGCCAAGGGCCTCGCCGAGGCCGAGGCGATCGACGCCCGCGCCCAGGCGCTCGAGCGCAACCAGGACGCAGTCATCGGCCAACAGGTCGCCGAGCAGCTCCCCGAGATCGTCAGGGCCGCGTCGGAGTCGTTCCGCGGCATCGACAACCTGACGGTGCTCAACGGCGCCGCCGGCATGAACGACATGATGACCCAGATCATGAGCATGGGCGCGTCGGCGATTCCGATGTTCCGCTCGATGCTGGCCGGCAACTCCGCCGCACCCGACGACAACGGCGCCGGCACGGCCGCGCTCGGCACCTCGAAGGGCGACGACAAGACCTGAGCCGGGCGGGGGAGTAGCCTCGCGGGATGGACCAGCGAACACTTGCCGGTACCGGCGTCCACGTGAGCCCGCTCTGCCTCGGCGCGATGATGTTCGGCGCCTGGGGGGAGACCGACCACGACGCCGGCATACAGGTCATCCACCGGGCGCTCGACGCCGGCATCAACTTCATCGACACCGCCGACGTCTACTCGCGCGGCGAATCGGAGGAGATCGTCGGCAAGGCGCTCGCCGGCGGTCGCCGCGACAACGTGGTACTCGCGACCAAGTTCCACGGCACGATGGGTGACGACCCCAACGAGGCGGGCAACTCGCGCCGCTGGATCTTCCGCGAGGTCGAGGCCTCGCTCAAGCGGCTCCAGACCGACTGGATCGACCTCTACCAGGTGCACCGCTGGGATCCCTGGACCGACCACGACGAGACGCTGGGCGCGCTCTCGGACCTCGTGGCGCAGGGCAAGGTGCGCTACATCGGCTCCTCCACCTACCCGGCCGCGCAGATCGTCAGGGCCCAGTGGGTCGCGCGCGAGCGCGGGTACCAGCGCTTCGTCTGCGAGCAGCCGCCGTACTCCCTGCTCGTTCGCGGGATCGAGGCCGACGTGCTGCCCACCTGCCTCGAGCACCGGATGGGGACGATCGTGTGGAGTCCGCTCGCCGGCGGCTGGCTGTCGGGCCGCTGGCGCAAGGGCGCCGACGACCTGACCTCGCGGCGCTCGGCGATGATCCCGCAGCGCTACGACCTCTCGATTCCCGCGAACCAGGCCAAGCTCGACGCCGCCGACGCGCTCGGCCGGCTCGCCGACGAGGCGGGGATCACGCTGGTCCACATGGCGATCGCGTTCGCGATCCGCCACCCGGGGGTGACCGCGGCGATCATCGGCCCGCGGACGATGGAGCAGCTCGAGTCGCAGCTCGGCGCGGTCGACGTGCAGCTCGACGACGAGCTGCTCGACCGGATCGACGCGATCGTCGCGCCGGGGACGACGATCAACCCGGCCGACGCCGGGTGGACGAACCCCGCGCTCGCCGCGGAGGCCCGCCGCCGCTGAGCGCCGCCGACGCGGCGCAGGCGCAGTCGCGCTAAATTCCGTTCGCACCGCTGGGGGACCCGTCGCGGGGGCGGGCTGCGGTCAAGGGGGCAAGCATGGGGCGCAGGGCACGGTTCGGTTTCGCGACGGCGATTGTCTGCGCGGCTATCGCGGCAGCTCCGGCGGCGGCGGGGGCGGCGACCCCGGCTCCGACACCGGTCACCGGCACCTCGTCGGCGTTCGCCGACTCGATCGGCATCAACGCGGCCGACTTCTATCCCGACACGCTCTACGCGAACCACGCGCTGGTCAAGCAGCTTCTGCTCGACCTCGGCATCAGGCACCTGCGTGGCGGGATTCGCCTTGGTCGCAGCGCGCAGGAGTACGCGGACGTCCGCGACCTGGCCGCGGCCGGCCTGAAGAAGATGTGGATCACCGGCCGGCCCGACTCGACCCAGGGCGACCCGACCAACTTCAGCCAGGTCCGCGACATCCTCACGGACCCGAACCGGCTCGGCGGCACGACCGAGGCGCTCGAGGGTCCCAACGAGTTCGACTCGAGGGCCTCCGAGGACTCGCTCTGGGCGGACAAGCTCCACGTGTTCCAGACCCAGACCTACACGTGGGCGAACTCGGACTCGACCTTCTCGAACCTACCGTTCTACGGCCCGAGCTTCCTCAGCCAGAGCGGTCGCCAGACGTACGCGTCCAAGCCGGGCGCGAACAACGTGATGGACGCGCCGAACGCACACCCATACGCGGGCGGGCGGATGCCCGAGGACCGGATCGCGGCCGAGATCTCGGAGCTGGCGGGCCTGTTCGGCAACCGCAAGCCCGTCATCTCGGAGACCGGGTACCACACCGCGCTGAACGGCGGCAACTGGTGGCACTACGGCGTCTCCGAGCGCGCGCAGTCGATCTACCTGATGCGCACCCTGCTCACCGCGTTCGCGCTCGGCGCCCCGCGCACCTACATCTACCACCTGCTCGACCTCAAGCCGAATCCGGCGCAGGACGACCTCGAGATGAACTTCGGCATCGTCGCCACCGAGGGCGACCCGGCCCAGTCTGCGCAGCCGACCTGGACGGCCCGGCCGAAGCAGGCATACAACTCGCTCAAGGAGGTCTTCGACCTCACCGCGAGCAGCGGCAGCGTCGACGCGGGTCCGACCAGGCTCAGCTACGCGCTGACCGGCGCGCCCTCGACCCTGCGCAAGGTGATCCTCTCGCGCCGCGACGGGTCGACCGACCTCGTCCTCTGGAACGCGGTCCCCGTGTACAACGACCGCAGCTACGACTGCAACGACCCGCGCGTCCAGCAGTACCCGGCCCAGGACCGCTGCTTCTGGGCGATGCTCCTCTACTCCCAGGACCAGGGGGACGCGTTCCCGGCCGACGTGCCCGTCACGCTCGACCTCGATGACACTGCGCGCGTGAGCACCGAGCGCCCACACAGCCAGACGAGCTTCACCGCGCTGGGCGAGGGTAAGACGTTCAACCTGAATGTGGGGGCCGACCCGGTGTTCGTCCGGATCGAGCCGCGCTACGGAATGGCGGTGCGGGCCGACCAGCCGGCGGCGTGGCTGCGGCTCGGCGAGTCGTCAGGCGCGCCGGGGGACTCCGCCGGACGCGGGGCCACCACGACCGGGTGGACCTCGGCGCCCACGTACGGCCGCCCCGGCGCCGTCGGGGACGCGAGCACGGCGGTCGGAGTGAGTGGGAGCCAGCGCGCGACGGTGAACCTCGCGAGCCCGGTGTCGACGGACACCGGCACGACCGTCGAGATGTGGGTCAGGCCCGACACGACGACGCCGGACTTCACCGAGTTCCTCACCTCGAACTCACCCGACGTCCGCGTGCGCATGCGCGCGTACAACCGGCACGACAGCCGCGACTGGGGATCGACCTACGGCTCGCGGCCAGGCGCCACCGGCGAGATGATCTTCCCCGGCTTCGCCTACGGCCAGTGGCACCACGTCGTGCTCACGATGGCGGCGGGCGGCTCGGTCACGTACCTCGATGGCAAGAAGGTCGGCGAGACCACCGGTGGCGAGGCGCTCAACGTGAGCGCGTTCACCGTCGGGGCGAACGGCGGGAACGGAGGGTTCAAGGGCGACGTCGACGAGCTCGCGGTCTATCCGGCCGCGCTGAGCGCAGGCCGCGTCTGCGCGCACTACAGGGCAGCGGGCGGGAGCTGCTGAGGCTCGACTGGCCCGCGGCCGAAGACGCGCCTCGCTCGCATGCCGCGCTGACGCTCGCCGGCCGATCTGATAGCCGTTAGGGCCGAATGTCCTCCGTCGACCGACTCCTCGAGAACAGCCGCGCGTACGCGGCCGGGTTCGCGAAGGGCGACCTCGCCGCGCCGCCCGCGAAGCGGGTGGCGGTGCTCGCATGCATGGACGCGCGGCTCGACCCCGCGCGCCTGCTCGGCCTCGAGGAGGGCGACGCGCACGTGGTCCGCAACGCCGGCGGTGCCGTGACCGACGACGCGATCCGGTCGCTGGCGATCTCGCAGCACCTGCTCGGTACCGAGGAGATCGTGCTGATCCAGCACACCCACTGCGGGATGCAGGGGGCCTCGGAGGACGAGATGGCCGAGGCTCTCGAACGCGCCTCGGGTGAGCGCCCGCCGTGGCCGCTGCACGCCTTCGAGGACCTGGAGACGAACCTGCGCGAGTCGCTGCGCACTCTCCGGGAGAGCCCGTTCATCCTGGACAGCGCGACGGTGCGCGGGTTCGTCTACGACGTGAAGACGGGCGAGCTGCGCGAGGTGCAGTAGAGGCCGTCGCGCGCGGCTCGGCGCTCCGCCCGCGGCGGTAGGCTGCGCCGGTGCCCCCCGTCCGCGCCGTGCTTCTGGCGGCGATGCTCGCCCTGGCGCTCGCCGCGCCGGCCGCCGCCGCTCCGTTCCAGCTCACGCCCACCGGCGGCGACCCCGACGTGGCCGTCGACTCGAGCGGAACCGCTCACGTCGTCTGGAACCAGCCGAGCTCCGAGGGCTCCGACGTGACGGTCTACTGCCAGCTCCCGCGCGGCGCCACCACGTGCTCGCGGTTCCAGAACCTGATCCCCGCGGGGGAGAAGCTGTTCGACGCGGCGGGGCCGCAGGTGGTGCTCGCGCCAGACGGCCGGATCGCGGTGGCGACCGGGCGCTGCTGCAGCCAGGTGTGGCGGTTCGTCTCGGCCGACGGCGGGCAGACGTTCGACTCGCGGCTGGTCGGCGACCTGACGGGCGTCTCCGACTGGCGGGCCGCCTTCGGCCCCGGGGAGCGGATCTCGCTCGTCAACGCCGGTACCTACCAGGCGCCGCCGCTCGACGGCTCGACGAACGCGAAGGCGGAGCTACTGCCGGGCTCGATCTACGGCACGGGCCTCACGATGCTCGACTCGAACACGCCGCTCGTGGTGGCGTCGATGACCGGCGAACGCGACCAGCTCGGCTGGCGCCGCTACGACGGGTCGGGCGACCCCAACGACGCAGGCAACTGGACCCCCGCGCAGCCGCTCGGCCCCGGCACGGACCCGCACCTGGTGACCGGCCCGCGCGGCACCTACCTGATCTACGAGGCCGGCGTCGAGAGCAACGCCGCGTACGTGATCCGCCGCTGGAACGGCGCGGGTTTCGACCCGGTCGCGGCGACGGTGATTTCGGCCGGCGGCCAGCAGCGCTCGCCCGCCTTCCACCAAGACCCGACCGGCACCTTCCACGCGGTGTTCGGGAGCAACGACACGATGCCGCAGCGCCTCCTCTACTCGAGCTCGCCCGACGGGACGACCTGGTCCGCACCGCGCGAGATCGCGCCCTACCGCGAGTCCGGCTACTTCCACAACGAGATAGCCGCCGCGGGGCCCGACGACGGCCTGGCCGTGAACGACGTGAACGAGAGCGCCGGCAACGTCGAGGCAGCCCCGCTGTCGGCGCAGGCCGCCGAGCCCGAGCGCCCCGACGATCCCTCCTGCCGCACGCGCGCGGAGTTCCGGCCGGTGAAGGTCGTGCTCCCCGAGGGCTGCTTCAAGCAGGTGAGCGGACGGCTCGAGACGAGCGACAAGGTGAAGGTGAACGGCCTCCTGATCGAGCCGCGCGCCGGCGCGACCGTCGTGATCGACCAGGCCAAGCGGCGGATCCACTCGCGCGGCGTCACGACGGTGCGCGCCGGCCTGATTCCGGTGCAGGTCGGGGTGCTCGACTGGTCGATCAAGGACGCCGCGAAGTCGAGCGTCGACACGTTCGACCTCGGCGACGCCGGGGGCAAGGTGTTCGGCTTCCCGCTGACCGCCACCGGCGAGGTCGACTTCGACTCCGGCACGACCACGATCGCGGCCCACGTCGGCCTGCCGAAGTTCCTCGGCGGGGTGACCGGTGACATCACGCTGCGCACCGACAACGACAACGGCCTGCGGCTCGACGGGCTCGTCATCAAGGTGCCGAGCGCGCTGATCGGCCCGGTCCAGGTCAAGGGCCTCGTGCTCAGCTACATGGCGGCCGGCAGCGTCTGGGAGGGCTCGGCCACGCTGCTCCTGCCGCCGAGCCCGCCCGGCCCGAAGCTCGACGCCGCCATCGGCTTCCGCGAGGGCGGCTTCGACTACGGCCGCGGCGAGTACACCTTCACGAGTCCCGGCCTCGGGCTGGGCGCCGGCGTGTTCCTCAACAAGATCCGCTTCGCGGTGAACCTCCAGCCGGCGCCGCCGCGAATCGCGGGCGGAGTCACGCTCAGCGCCGGGCCGACCGTGGCCGGCCAGAAGGCGCTCGGGATCGAGGGCGACATCTCGTACACGTTCCCGAACCCGCCCGCGCCCGCGGTCCTGCGCGCTGACGGCACCGCCACGCTCAGCTCGATCCCGTTCCTGAAGGCGTACGCGGAGTACCGGTCGAGCGGCTTCTTCGCGTTCGGCGCCGAGCTCAACTACTTCTTCGTGAAGGACCTCGTGGGGATCAACGCCGCCGTGGACGGTTGGTTCACGAGCAGCGCGTTCAACATCGAGGGCAAGGGAACCGTGTGCGTCGGCTACTGCTTCGGGGCGGAGGCGGTGCTCTCGAGCGAGGGGATCGCCGCGTGCGGGCGGGTGCCGGTCTGGGGGACGGAGGTCGCGCTCGGCTTCGGCTACAAGTGGAGCGGCGGGCTCAGCATCATGCTGCTGTCGTGCGACGTCGGGCCGTTCCGCGCCGTCCAGTCGGCGCAGGCGGGCGGCGAGTCGGAGTTCACGCTCGGGTCGGGGCTGCCGGTGGCGACCGTCGCGTTCCGCGGCGCGACCGCGCCGCCGAAGGTCGTGCTCGAGGGCCCCGGCGGCGAGCGCGTCGAGACCCCGGCCGCGGCCGACGGCAAGGTGCTCGACGAGCGCTTCCTGCTCTTCCAGAATCCCGACGACAAGACGACCTACGTCGCGATCAACCGCCCGTCGGCGGGGCGCTGGAAGGCCAGCGTCGCCGGCGCCGCGGTGTCCCCTCGGCTCGACGTGCGGGCCGCGCAGTCGTCGCCGATCGCCGACATCCAGGTGGCGACCGGCCTGCCGAAGCCGTCGGTCAAGGCGCGCGTGAGCGGCAGCGGCCACTCGCGCAGGCTCACCTACAGCGTGAAGTCGATCCCCGGCCAGAAGGTGCACTTCGAGGAGGTGGCCGCGACCGGGGGTGGGCGCCGGATCGGCACCGCGAAGGGCAAGACCGGGACGCTCCGCTTCAGCCCCGCCGACGGGCCGAAGGGCAAGCGCAGGATCGTCGCGCTCATCGAGTCCAACGGCATTCCGCGCGAGAACATCGACGTGGCCACCTACACCGCCCCCGCACCGGCGCGCCCGGCGCGGCCCGCCGGCGTGAAGCTGCAACGCAAGGGCTCGCGCGTGACCGTCACGTGGCGGCCGGCCGCCCGCTCGGCGCGCTACCTCGTGCGCGCGAACCTCTCCGACGGGCGCAGGCTGCTCCTGTTCGCCACCGCGAAGAAGCGCAGCGTGCGGTTCACCGGGCTGCCGACCAGCGCTCGCGGGACGATCACGGTCGTGGGCGTGAAGCCCGACGGCACGCCCGGCTCGGCCGCGAGGGCGAAGCTCGCCCCGCGCAAGCGCCGCTGATCGCGGCTCGCTGCCGCGCGCGCAAGGGGGCTCGCTGCCGCGCGCGCGGGCCATGTAGTCTCGCGCCGTCTTCGGATCGGGAGGGTGCGAATGGCGGGACTCAGGGGAGTGGCGATCGCGAGCGGCGCAGCCGCGCTGGTGCTGGCGGCCGGCTGCGGAGGCGGCGGCGCGAAGAAGCAGGAGAAGCCGGCGACCCCAGCCGAGACCCCCGTGAACGACCCGCCGGTGCAGGCCAAGGAGTCGGGCGCGCCCAGCGACCTGCTCGGCCAGTACACGGTGAAGTTGCCCAAGGCCGACCTCCCGAAGGACGCGCCCGAGGAGCTCACCGAGGGCAGCGAGACCTGGACCGTCACGCTCGCCGAGACCGGCGGCCCCGGCGAGGGGCCCGCCTTCACCATCGCGAACGACCAGCTGGGCGCGCTCGAGAGCTCGAACTTCGAGGTCAAGGGCGATCGGATCCTCCTCCACGAGGAGGAATGCGCCCAGACGGGCGAGCCGGTCGAGAGCGAGTGGACCTACGAGCTGAAGGGCGAGCGGCTGACGCTGAAGGAGGCGAAGGGCGCGTGCCCGGACGAGGTGGCGTCCACGATCCTCACGACGAGCCCGCTCCAGCGAAAGAAGTAACGCGGCGCCCGCGTGCGCATCCCCTGGAAGCTGATCGGGCTTGCCGGGCTGGCGGGCGTGGCCGCGACCGGTGTCGTCGTTGTGCGCAGGCGCCGCCGCGCCCAGCGCGACTACTCGCCCGACGAGCTGCGCGCCCGGCTGCACCAGCGGCTCGCCGAGGTGCCGCACTGAACCTCGACGAGGCCGTGGCCGAGGCGGCCACCGGCGACATCTGGCTCTTCCGCGGGCGCTCGCTTGCCGACCGCGCGATCCGTACGGTCACGAACAGCCCGGTGAACCACGTCGGGATGGTGGTGGCGATCGACGACCTGCCGCCGCTCCTGTGGCACGCCGAGCTCGGCCGCTCGCTGCCCGACGTGTGGACCGGCGAGCACCAGCGCGGGGTGCAGCTCCACCGCCTCGGCGAGGCGGTCCGCACCTGGAACGAGCGCTACAGCCAGCGGGCGTGGTTCCGGCCGCTCGAGGGGACGGTCGAGCGCAGCCACGAGGACCGGCTCATGGAGGTGATCGAGCGCTTCGACGGGCGCCCGTTCCCGACCACGCTCGGCCTGGCCCGGCAGTGGGTCAACGGCCGCTTCCGCCGCTCGTCCTCGCGCGAGGCGATCTACTGCGCCGAGCTGGTGGCGACCACCTACCAGCACATGGGGCTGCTGCCGAGCCGCCGGCCGGCGAGCTGGTACGACCCGGGTCGCTTCTGGAGCGGCGACCGGATCGAGCTGGTCGCGCCGTTCGCGCTGGCGGGCGAGGTGGCGGTGGACTGAGGGGCGGCGCCCACAACGACGAGGGGGAGCCCGATCGGCTCCCCCTCGAAGCGTTGCGTTCTGACCGCGGCCGGTCTAGCCGCCCGAGCCCGTCGGCACGACGTAGTTGCCGCGCACGATGTTGGCCCGCGGCGGGTTGTCGCCGAAGTCCGCGCAGTCTGGGTCTGCGACCTCGTCCGGGAACGCGAAGCGCCAGCGGTGCTGGTCGGCGCCGTGGCCGGGCTGACCGTTGTCGACGACCTCGATCAGGATCGGCAGCAGCACACCCGGTGCCACCTCGTTGCGGCCGAGCCCGCCGACGAGCGCGGTGTTGCCCTCCTGCCTCAGGCAGGTGACGTCACCCTGGAACGGCGTGCCCACGGCGTCGGACACGAACCAGTGACCGCGCGGCCCGTCGCCCTGGTCCTTCGCGTTCACGTGCACCGCGCCGTACTCCGGGCTCTCGCCCGTGCCGTCGGCCTTCTCGAACGTCGGCGCCGCGCCCGCGACGACCGGTGTCGCAGCGATCGCCATGACGGCGAGTGCGACGAACAGAAGCATTCGCTTCATGCTCTTGCCCCCTCTTGAGTTAGGAACTACATACCCCTGCGGGAGGCACATCCCCACCGGGTGCGGGAGGCAAACCCCGCGCGGGCGTCAGGCGGCTTCGCCGATGCCCGCGCCAAAGCTCTCCTCGGCTGCCAGGGCGACGATCCGCACATGCGAGCGGGCGACCATCAGGAACGACGCGGTGCGGGTCTGCTCCGGGGCGTCCAGCGCGGTGACCGTCGCGTCGTTCAGCGCGAAGAACTCGCGATCGCGCTGGTTGACGTAGTCCGAGAGGCGGCTGCGGTAGCCCTCGCGCGGAAGCGTGAGCTTGCCCTCGATCCGGTAACGGTCGGTCTCGAGGATGATGTCCTCGTGGCGCATGTCCATGGCGCGGACTCTATCGGCGCCCGGAGCGGACGGGCGTGCAGACCGACCTGCCGAGCCGCGGCAGCAGCTCGCGCGCGACTCGCTCGCCCGACCTGACGGCGCCGTCCATGTAGCCGTTCCAGTACGTCGAGGTCTCGGTGCCGGCCCAGTGAATCCGGCCGACCGGTGCGCGGATCGCCTCGCCGTAGTCGAGCAGCACGCCGGGCGGCGCGGCGCAGACCGGGCAGCCGCGCGTCCAGAGCTCGCTGTCCCAGAGCGCCTCCACGTAGCCCGTCGCGTTCAGCGCCTCTTCGCCGAAGTAGCTCGCGTAGTTCTCGAGCACGAGCCGGCGGCGCTCCTCGGGGCCGGTCCTGTCGAGCCGCCGCGCGGTGGTCGCCTCGACGAAGCCCATGATCACGCCGCGCGAGCCGTCCGGGGGCGAGTTGTCGAAGGTGACCTGCACCGGGCCGGTGTCGCTGACCACCTGCCCGTTCAGGCCGCGGTCGCGCCAGAAGGGCCGCTCGTAGACCGCCTGGACCTTGATGACCGATCCCATCGGCATCCGCTGGGTGAGCTGCTCGCGCATCCCCGGCAGCTTCGGGCTGTAGTCGATCCGGCCGGCGAGGTGCGGCGGGATCGCGACGACCACGCGCTGACCGGTGGCGGTGACGCCGTTCGCGTGGACCTCGACGGACCCCTTGCGCTGCACGATGCGCCTGACCGGCGCATTCAGGCGGATCCGCTTGCCGAGCCGGCGGGCCAGCTCGAGCGGCACGCGCTGCGAGCCGCCGTGGAAGCGCAGCTCCTGCGCGCCGCCGGCGGTGTTCACAAGCCGGTCGAGGGTGCCGGGCGTCCCCTCGGTGCCCGCCGCCGCGATGTAGAAGAGGACGAACAGCATCGACATGTCGCGCGGCTCGAACGAGAAGATCGCGGTGGTGGCCACGTCGATCAGGAAGCGCCCGCCCTCGGTG
>DASVPL010000303.1:0-2959 GCA_036382905.1 Thermoleophilaceae bacterium
AGCCGCTGCCGCTGCCTGAGCCGGAGCGCGAGGCGGAGTCGTCACCGCTGGGCGCGGGGGCCTGCGGGGCGTCGTCGCCACCGCGGCCACGGCCACGGCCCCTGCCGCGACGGTGGGCGCTACCGGGGCCGGAGTTCGAGCGACGCGAGCCGTCGTTACCGCGCTGCTCGCCGGCGGCGCCGGTGCAGCGGGGGTCGTTGGCGTGCTCGGCCTCGTCGCACGGGCCGCGCACCTCACCCGCGTCGTCGTCGTCGTCGACGCGATCCTCGCGGCGAGCGTCGTCGTCCTCGCGGCGCGCGGTGCCGTCGCCCGCGCAGCGCGGGTCGTTGGCGTGCTCGGCCTCGTCGCACGGGCCGCTCACCTCGCCGGGCTGCTCGGTCGTGCTGGTCACGTCCTCCTGCGTGGTCGCCGGGCTCTCGCTGCCGCCCGGGGCGAGCGCCGCGACGGCGGTCCCCACCACGAGGAGCCCGGCGGCGAGTGCTGCGATCAGGTACTTGGTCATCGGGTCCAACCTCTCTTCCGGAGTGCCGTGCCGTGACTGTGCCCGGCCGAGACCAGCGCGCGGGCAGGCGTGTCCGAGGGGACGGGAAGGCTTCGGTTAGGAGTTGGTAAAGCCGCCGTGTGGCGGCGCGATCAGCCCAGGACGGGGGCGGTGCGCTCCTCGGAGAGCGAGCTCAGCGAGTCCTGCATCTCGTCGGTGATCTCGATGTAGACGTCGTCCGGATCCGGGTTCGGGCCGAAGCGCTCGCGGAGGTCGATCGGCGGCAGGACCTCGACCTTGATCTTCGCCGGGAGCGGGAGCCGGGTCGGCAGATCGAGGACACTGATCCCGAACGGCGGGGCGATGGCGATCGGCAGGACCTTGATGCGGGCGAAGCGGTCGAGGCCGGTGATCTTCGCGAGGGTGCGCCCGCGCGTGATGAAGAGCGCGGTCTCCTGGCCGCCGATGGCGACGACCGGCACGATCGGCACGCCCTCGTCGAGCGCGAGCTTGATGAAGCCCTTGCGGCCGCCGAACTCGATCCGGTCGGAGTGCCAGCTGGGGCGGAAGGTCTCCCAGTCGCCGCCGGGGTACACGAGCACGGGCGCGCCCGCGGCGAACGCCTTCTTCGCGTTCTCGTGGGAGGCCGCGAGGGTGCCGTAGCGGCGCAGCATGCCGAAGCCGGGCATCCGCGCCGCGACGTCGTGCGCTAGCTGGTGGAAGCGGCGGTCGGGCCCGAAGTGGTCGTAGAACTCGTAGGCGAAGGCGAATGTGTCCGCGATCAGCGTGCCGCCGGAGTGGTTGCCGACCAGCAGCGACGGCCCGTCCGGGATGTTCTCCATGCCCGTGACCTCGGAGCGGAAGTACGTGCGCACGAGCGCCTTGTTGAGCGGCAGCGTGCGGCGGATGTGCTCGGGATCCCACTCGTCGAGCGAGTTGCCGGGCAGGCCGCGGTCGATGACGCGTGCGGCGGCGACGAGGTCGTCGATGCCGGCGGCGCCGAGCTCGACGATGCCGTCGAACGGCGCGGGGGTCGCGCGCGCGAGCGCGCGGAGTGGGTTCGGAGCCATGTCAGGTTCGTCCCCGGAGGGGCGGTCGGGCAAACGGCGCGCGGGCTTCCCCGCCCACCGCTAGACGATCCGGAGAGGCGAGTGCCGGGCGATGACGTCGAAGTCGCTGTCGGCGTGGAGGACGGCGGCGCCGATGCGGATGGCAACGGCGGCGATCAGGCAGTCCAGCTGGCCGCGCAGGGTCTGGCCCGCCACGCGGCATGCGCGGTAGAGCGCAGCCGCGTGCTCGTAGTCGCTCGGATCCTCGACCGCGATGTAACGGCAGCGGCCGAGAAGGTCGCGGGCGCGGGAACGCTGCGCCTCCCGCTGGGCCCCCGCCAGCACCTCCATCACTACAGGCCCGGTGACGACCAGATCCGCGCCGAACTGTTGGAACGCGCGTAGACGCGCATTCGCGACGCTACCCGTCCCCCGGATGAACTCGATCCAGGCCGACGTGTCAGGGACGATCGGTCCAGTCGGCATGCTCGTTGAAACGCATCTCGTCCAGGTCGCCCTCCCACCCGGTGCCCTCCATCGCGAGAGCCTCCTCCAGAGACATAGGGTTGCCGCGCAAGGGGTTGTAGGCGACTCGTCGCAGCGCCTGGTCCACGGCCTCCTGCTCGGTCTTGCAGCGGAGCATCGCCATGGCGTTGCGCAGGACGTGGTCGTCGACCTCGACCGTGATGCGTGCCATCGAGTCCATCGTACGCCTCGATTCGCGCCGCAACCCCATCACTTCACCAGCCGCACGGTGAAGCCACCGGCGAGCACCTCACCGGCTCCGCCCAGCAAGCCGAGGATCTTCGAGACGTAGCCGCGCGTCTCCGGATAGGGCGGGATGCAGCCGCAGCGCGCGACCGCGCCCGGCCCGGCGTTGTATGCGGCCAGCGCGAGCGGTACGGAGCCGAAGCGGCGTAGTAGGTCGCGCATCAGATGCGCCTGGGCGTCGATCGCCTGCGCCGGGTTGAATGGATTGCGCAGACCCATGCCGTGGGCTGTGCCGGGCATGAACTGGGCGATGCCCTGCGCGCCTGCGGGCGAGCGCGCGAACGGGTTGAAGTTCGACTCGACATAGATCTGCGCCGCGAGCAGCTGGGCCGACACGCTCCAGCGCTGCGCGGCGCGGGCGATCATCGGCGCGTAGCGAGCGGGGACGAAGGACTGGAGCGCGGCCGTGGCACGGCCGTCGCCGCCCCTGACGCCGAAGCCGACCGAGGCGGTGCCGGGGCTGCGCGTGAAGCCGAAGTGCCAGGGCTCCCACGAGTAGCGCTTGATGAACCCGAACCGCGGAGCGTTGCGCGCGAGCCAGCCGTACGCGCCGGCCGGGCCGAGGTCGAGCTCGGTGCCGAGCCGGTGCAACGAGCGCCCGGGCGGCGCCACCCAGCGCGGATCGGGGCGTTGTGCGAACAGCCGGGCCTGCTCGGCG
>DASVPL010000304.1:0-2759 GCA_036382905.1 Thermoleophilaceae bacterium
GGCCGCTCGCGCCGGGGACAGCTCCTTTGACCCCGGCGCGCCGGGGTCAGGCCCAGGTGTCGTACGTCCAGACGACCGCCGCGCCGAGCAGCACTCCGACCATCAGCAACGAGGCGAGGATGAACAGCGTGAGGACGCTGGCGGCGAACTTCTCCCAGACCCGGCCGTAGGAGGCCCAGGCCGGAGCGACGATGAACACGACGTAACAGATCAGCGTGATCGTGCCCGCGATTCCGAGCGACCACTCGAGCGGCGAGATGTCCGAGATCACGGTTGGCGATTCTGACGCATGCGGGCGACGAGTCAGGGCTGGAGGGTGGTCCGGATCGCGCCCGGCAGGGCGGCGGCGGCCTCCGCCGCGGTGACGGCGTCACGGTAGACACCGAAGACCGTGGGGCCCGAGCCGGTCACGCGCGCCGCGAGCGCGCCGGTGCGCTCGACGGCGGTGAGAGTGTCCTCCAGCTCCGGCCGCAGCGAGCACGCCGCGGGCTCGAGGTCGTTCTCGAGCCTCGGGGCGAGCTCGGCGGGAGGGAGGTCCGCAAGGGCGCGTAGGGCGGCGGGGTCGAGGCTCGCGCGCGTGGAGCCGATCCGGTCCGCCTCGGCGTAGACGGCGGCGGTCGAGAGGCCCACGGGCGCGGGCACAAGGACCACGGCCATCGGCGCGAGCTCGACCGGCTCGACGTGCTCGCCGGCCCCGGTGACGAGGGCGTGGCGCGGCTCGATCTGGCTCGGCACGTCGGCGCCGATGGTGGCGCCGAGACGGCGCAGCGCGGACGCGTCGAGCGGGTCGCCCGCGAGGTGGTTGGCGGCGCGCAGGACCGCGGCGGCGTCGGCGCTCCCGCCACCGAGACCGGCGGCGACCGGGATGCGCTTCTCGATGGCCACGCGCAGTGGCGGCAGGTCGCCGCCGAGCTGGGCCCGGAGCGCGTCGATCGCCGCGCCGGCGAGGTTCGGCTCCTCCACCCCGGGACAGATGACCTCGTCGGGAGCGGTCGGCGCCTCCTCGAGGGCGACCACGTCGGCGAGGTCGAGCGACGCAAACAGCGATGCGAGCTCGTGGAGCCCGTCGGCGCGGCGGGCGCCGACGTGGAGGACGAGGTTGAGCTTCGCGGGCGCGCGCTCCTCGATCACGAGGGGGCCTCGGGGGAGCGGGAGCGCGGGATGTCCGCGGCGGAGCCGGCGGGGGACCCGGGCAGGTCGGCGGGGAACCCGGGCGGGTCGGCGGCGGAGCCTTGCGGGTCGGCGGCGGCGGAGCCGGGCGGGTCGGCGGCGGCGGAGCCGCGCGGGTCGGCGGCGCCTGGCGCGAGGCGCGCCGCGAGGGCGGCGAAGTCGGCCGGGGCGAGTCGCTCCGCGCGTGCGTCCGCCGGATGGCCCAGCTCCTCGAGTGCGGCGCGCGCACGGTCGCGGATCGCCGGCTCCGCATCCGCCGCGAGAGCGAGCGAGCCCGACAGCGCCTTGCGCCTGTGCGCGAACGCGGCGTGGACCAGGTCGACCAGCGCGCGCGGGGGCGGCGGGGCGGTCCGGCGCATCACGACGATCGCGGACTCGACGCGCGGCGCCGGATGAAAGACGGATGCCGGGACGCGGCGCTCCACCCGCACCTCGGCCGAGAGCTGCGCGAGCACGGACGTCCCACCGTAGGTCTTCGAGCCCGGCCCCGCGGCGAACCGCTCGGCCACCTCGCGCTGGACCATCGCCACGACGCGCTCCACGGCCGGCAGCTCCGCCAGCACGCGAAGGATCACGGTGGCCGCGACGCCGTACGGCAGGTTGGCCACGACCTTGGTCGGCTCCGGGGCGAGGGCGGTGAGGTCCAGCCGCACGGCGTCGGCGAGGTGGAGCGTGACGTTCGCGTGCGGTCCGAGCGCGTCGCGCAGCGCCGGCTCGAGCGCCGCGTCGATCTCCACCACGTGCAGATGCCCGACGCGCGGCGCGAGGTACTCCGACAGCACCCCGAGGCCGCCACCCACCTCGAGCACCACGTCCGACGTGTCGAGCTCGGCCGCCCGGCCGATCACGCCGAGGACGTTGTCGTCGATAAGGAAGTTCTGGCCGAGCTCGCGATTCGGTCGCACCCCGAACTCGCGCAGCCGGCGGAGGCTGGCCTGGCGAGGCGCGGCGGCGTCGCGATCCGGCGTCGCGGTCACCACCCGAACACGCGGGCGGCGGTCGACTCGACCGACGCCTCGAGCTCCGCGTACGACACGCCGCGCAGCTCCGCGACGTACTCCGCCGTGCGCACCACGTTCGCCGGCTCGTTCGGCTTTCCGCGAACGGGCTGGGGAGCCAGGTATGGCGCGTCGGTCTCGACCATCAGCAGCTCGGCGGGGACGTCGCGGGCCGCGGCCTGGAGGTCCTGTGCCTTCGGATAGGTGACGTTGCCGGCGAAGGAGCAGACGTAGCCGCGCTCGACGCACTCATCCACGCGCGCGGGAGCGGAGAAGCAGTGCATCACGACGGTGACGCCGTCGGCGCGGTCGCGGAGAACAGCGAAGGTGTCGTCCTCCGCCGCGCGCGTGTGTATGACGAGCGGCAGGGCCAGCTCGCGCGCCACGTCGATCTGCGCCTCGAACGCGCGCATCTGTACGTCGCGCGGCGAGTAGTCGCGGTAGTAGTCGAGTCCCGTCTCGCCGATCGCAACCGCGTGATCGGTTCGGCCGGCGGCGTCGATCGCCGCCAGCGAGGCGTCGTCGAAGCTCGACGCGTCGTTCGGGTGGTGGCCGACGATCGCGAACACCTCCTCGTGCTCACGCGCGGCG
>DASVPL010000305.1:0-4712 GCA_036382905.1 Thermoleophilaceae bacterium
GATCGTCACGCCGTCGGACGGACCTCCGCCGCCGGGCGGCTTCAGCGTCGCCGGGTGCACCGGGCGCCTGCTCGGGGCCGCCGCGTCGAGGGCGGCATGAGCGCGGCGGCACACGGCCTCGGCCGCGTGCGTGCCCATCTCGCACTCGACCGCGCGCGCCGTGGCTACGGGGCCGAGGGCTCGCTCGCCCTCCGGCTGGCCGCGTTCTGGGCGCTGCTCGCGTTCGCGGCCGGGCACTGGGTCGGCTTCGTGGCCGACCCGCCCGTGGGGCGCGCGGTCCTGGCCGTTGCCATCGCCACCGCGGCTGGTGGCGCCCTCGCTGCCTCCGCGCGGGTGAGCGCCCCGCGGCCGCTGCGGGTCGCGCTCCGCGTGCTGATCGCCGTCGTCGGGCTGAACGCCGGGCTCCTCGCCATCGGCCTCGAGCCCCGCTTCCTCCTGCCGGGCCACTGGGACGAGCTCGCCGTCGGTGTCGACGGCGGCCTCGCCGGCACCGCCAGCGCCGGCTGGCCCTACGACGGCGATGACGCGTGGCTGCGGCTGACCGTGCTCCTCGGCCTGCCCACGGCCGGCACGCTCGCCGCGGTCCTCGCCTTCTGGCCTGCACGCCGCGGCACCGGTGTCCTGCGCGCGGCCGCGCTGATCCTGATCGTGGCCCTCTACGCGCTCGCGGTGACCGAGCGCGGCCTGGGTGAGCCCGTCGGCCGCGGCCTGGTGCTGCTCGGGCTCGCCGCCGCCTGGCTGTGGCTCCCGCGCCTGCGCGGGCGCGACGCCGCCGCGGCCGCCGTCGCGCTCCTCGTGGCGGCCGCCGTCGCGATCCCCGTCTCCACCGGATTGCACGAGCGCGAGGGCTGGGTCGCCTACGAGAACTGGGCCCTGTTCGGGAACGACGGCCGCGGCGACGGCTCGACGTTCGACTGGTCGCACAACTACGGCCCGATCGACTGGCCGCGCGACGGCAAGACGCTGCTGCGGGTGCGTTCGGAGCACTCGCACTACTGGAAGGCCGAGACCCTCGACCACTTCGACGGCCTGCGCTGGCTGCACTCGACCGCGACCACCGACATCGACGCCCAGTCCGACGTTCCCGAGGACCACCGGCGGTCCTGGGACGAGCGCATCGGCTTCGAGGTCGAGGCGCTGCGCAGCGGCTTCCTCGTGACCGCCGGGACCGTCTGGCGCGTGGGCGGCGACCTGCTCACCGCCGAGAGCGGCGACGGGACGATCGAGCTGGTCGACGAGGAGCTCGGCAGCGGCGACAACTACGGCGTGTACGCCTACGTCCCCGATCCCAGCGCGCGCCAGATGCGCCGCGCGCCGCGCGTCTTCCCGTCGCAGTTCCTCTCGTACACGACCCTCGAGCTGCCCGAACCGGGGGAGACGGCGCTCGGCGAGGGCGCCCCGAAGGGCCCGTACACGCCGGACCCCGCGCAGGTCGTGCGCTCGTTCCTCCCGGGCACGCCCCTCGGGGCCGACCCCGAGACGCGCGCCCGGATCGAGGCCTCCCCGTACGCGCGCACCTACGCGCTCGCCCGGCGCCTCGCCGCCGGTCAGCCGACGAGCTACGACGTGGTGAAGCGGATCGAGCGCTACTTCGAGCACGGCTTCGTCTACAACGAGCGCCCACCGGTGCGCGCGATCCCGCTCGACGGCTTCCTGTTCCGCGACAGGAACGGCTACTGCCAGCAGTTCTCCGGCGCGATGGCGCTGCTCCTGCGGATGAACGGCATCCCCGCGCGGGTGGCGGCGGGCTTCTCGCCGGGGATCCGCGACCAGGAGACCGGCGAGTACCGCGTGCGCGACTACGACGCGCACTCGTGGGTCGAGGTCTTCTTCACGGGCATCGGCTGGGTCCCGTTCGACCCGACGCCGTCGCTCTCGCCGGCCGCAGCTCAGGCCTCCGACGCACGGCAGGCGAGCGCGTCGCAGGGCGGGAGCGACAGGGGCGACACCGCCGGGATCTCCCGGCCCGTCCACGACGTCGACCTCAGCGGCGGCGGCGCCGAGGAGGGCGGGAAGTCGTCACTGTGGATCGCCCTGGCCCTGGTGCTCGCGCTGCCGCTGGCGGTCCTCGGCGGGCTCTGGGTCGTCGCGCTCGTGCGCGCGCGCCGCGTGCGGCGCTCGGGCGGCGACCCGGACGTGCGCGAGCTCGTGTGGGCGCTCGACCGGCTCGGCCATCCGGTCGCGCCCGGCACCACGCTGCTCGGCCTCGAGCGCCGGCTCGCGGGCATCGGCGGGCCCGCCGCCGCCCGGCACGCGCGCGCCCTGCGCCAGCGCCGCTTCGCCCCGCCGGGACCGGTGCGCGACGCCGCCGGCCTCGACCGCCGAGCACTGCGCCGCGCGCTCACGCGCGGCCGCGGCCCGCTCACGCGCGTGCGCGCGCTGATGGCGCTGCCGCCGCGCCGGCCCCCGTTTACACAGGGCTAACCTCGCCCCCGTAGAACCCCGGCCCCATGGACCGTCGCGCCTCCTCCGCATCCCACCTCGTCTCCGGCGCGCTCGGCGGGCTCGTCGCGGTCGTGCTCGGCGCCATCCTCATCGCCACCGGAGTGATCGACACCGGCGACGAGACGGTGGTCCGCCAGGGCGATACGGCGCGCCCCGTGGCCGGCGGCAACGGCCGCGACGCCGCCACGGTCAACGAGATCTACCGCCGCACCGACGCCGGCGTGGCGTTCATCCAGGCGAGCGGCGGCAGCACCGGCGCGTCTCCGATCCCCGGGCTGCCCCAGCCCCCGGAGGGCCAGGGCCGCTCGACCGGCTCGGGCTTCGCGCTCGACGACGAGGGGTTCATCCTCACGAACGCGCACGTGGTCGAGGGCGCCGACGAGGTGCGCGTGCGCTTCGGCGACCAGGACTCCGTGAAGGTCCAGGTCAGGGGCGCCGACCCCTCGACCGACATCGCGCTGCTGAAGGTCGATCCCGGCAAGGTGAAGCTGAGGCCGATCCCGCTCGGCGACTCGAGCAAGGTCCGCGTGGGCGACCAGGCGATCGCGATCGGCAACCCGTTCGGGCTCGAGCACACGGTCACGACGGGCATCGTCTCCGCGCTCCAGCGCTCGATCGACGCACCCAACGGCTTCTCGATCGAGAACGCGATCCAGACCGACGCCTCGATCAACCCGGGCAACTCGGGCGGCCCGCTGCTCGACGGAGACGGCCGCGTGATCGGGATCAACGCCCAGATCGAGACTGGCGGCGGCAGCCGCGGCTCGGTCGGCATCGGCTTCGCGATCCCGATCAACCTCGCGAAGCGGGTCATCCCGCAGCTCAAGGAGAAGGGCAAGGTCGAGCACGCCTACATCGGCGTGACCACCGCGCCGGTCACCGAGGGCACGGAGGGAATCGACCTGCCGGCCGACAAGGGCGCGCTCGTCCAGGACGTGGCGCCGGAGAGCCCGGCGGCCAAGGCGGGCCTGCGGGCCGGTAAGACCCAGACCGACGAGGGGCTCGTCGTCGGCGGCGACCTGATCGTGAAGGTCGACGGCATCGCCATCGACGAGCCGCCGGACGTCGCCCGCGCGATCGCCGACAACAAGCCGGGTGACAGGATCGCGATCGAGTACTACCGGGGCAAGAAGCTGCGCACTGTCGTGCTGACGCTCGGCGAGCGCCCCAAGCGCGTCCCGCAGCAGGGCGGCCGCGGCCAGGAGCCCGACCAGCCGGACGAACCCAAGCCGGACAAGCCCTTCCAGCTCCCCTGACGCACCTACTATTGCCCCGGTGACACGGGTCAAGGTATGCGGCGTCGCCGAGCTCGAGGACGCGCGGCTGGCGGTCGAGCTCGGCGCCTGGGCGGTGGGGATGGTCTTCCACCCCGAGAGTCCGCGCGCGTGCGACCCGGGCACCGCGGAGCTGATCGGCGGCGAGCTCAGGCGCAGGGCCGAGCTCGTGGGGGTGTTCGTCAACTGGCCGCTCGAGGAGCTCGAGCACATGGCCGACCGCGCCTCGCTCACGATGCTCCAGCTCCACGGCGACGAGGGCCCCGCGTACTGCCGCGAGGCCGCGCGGCGCACGGGCGCGAAGGTGATGAAGGCGATGCAGGCCAAGGACGCCGCGGCCGTGCGCAAGCTCGCCTCCTACCGCGAGGTCGACCTCCACATGCTCGACGCGCACACCGACGACCTCCGCGGCGGCACCGGCCGCACGTTCGAGTGGCAGCTCGCCGCGAACCGCCGCTCGCACGTGCCGCTCGTGCTGAGCGGGGGACTGAACCCGGACAACGTCGGCGCGGCGATCGAGGCGGTGCGCCCGTACGCCGTCGACAGCGCCAGCGGCACCGAGGCCGAGCCCGGCCGCAAGGACCCGGCGAAGCTGCGCGCCCTGTTCGGGGCCGTGGCGCAGGCCGACGCCGAGCAGGCCGCGTGAGCACCCACGCGGTCGAGCACCGCTTCGGCCCGTACGGCGGCCGCTACGTGCCCGAGACCCTCGTGCCCGCGCTCGACGAGCTCGAGCGGGCCTGGGTCTCGGCCCGTGAGGACGCCGCGTCCGGGGAGGAGCTCGGCGCGATAGCCGGGGTCCTCGCGCACGCCGACCCAGGTCGCCTCGAGCTCGGCGAGCGCCGGCATCAGCGTCTCGGGGACGTACTGGCCGCCGTAGGGCCCGTAGCGGTGCTCGACGCCCGCCTCGACGCGGCTCACGACGCCACCTCCTCCTCGACGGCCGGCGCGGGCTCGGCGAGGGCCTCCGGCGCGGGCTCGGGGCCCGCCGCCGGC
>DASVPL010000306.1:0-13872 GCA_036382905.1 Thermoleophilaceae bacterium
GGCTGACCGCGCTGGTGCTCGGCGCGGGCGGCGCGGGGCGCGCCGCGGCCTGGGCCCTGAGCGACGCGGGCGCCGCCGAGGTGGCCGTCTGGAACCGCACGGAGGACCGCGCCGCGGCCCTCGCGGGCGAGCTCGGCGTCGCGCACGCCGCGCGCCCGCGCCAGGCCGACCTGCTCGTGAACGCGACGTCGGTGGGTCTCGACCCGGCCACGAGCGAGGCCGACGCGCTCGCGCAGCTCGACCTCACCGGGGTCGATCCGCCTCCGCTGGTGGTCGACCTGGTCTACCGCGCCGGGTCCGCGACCCCGGTCCAGGCCTGGGCCGAGCGCGCCGGCGCGACCGTGGTGGACGGCCTCGAGGTGCTCGTCCGCCAGGGCGCCCGCAGCTTCGAGCTGTGGACCGGGCAGCCCGCTCCGGTGGAAGCCATGCGGGCCGCCGCGAGAAAAACCTCGGGCAACACCTAAACAACCGTCGTAGCCGTGCCGATACAGCGGGCGATGGCTCTTCCTCGCCCCGTCCTGATCGCCCTAGTCGGCCTCGCAGCACTGATGGCGCTCTTCCTCGCGACCCGCCACGGCGCGCAGAACGAGTCGGTCACCCCGCCGTCCACCGCCGCCAAGCCCGCCACCACCAAGGCCCCGGCTGCCGACAAGCCCGCGCGGCCCGAGTCGCGCCAGGCCGCGGCCCCGAAGGCCGCCGAGCCCGTCACCCCGCGCAAGCCGAAGCTCGACGACGGCGTGCCGCCGCAGGTGCGCAAGGCCGCCGAGGCGCTCGGTCGCGACCAGGTCGTCGTCTTCTTCTTCACCAAGCCCGGTGCCGCAGATGACACCGGTGCTCGCATCGCCGTTCGCTCGATCGAGGGGATGAAGGGCGTCGCGCTGTTCAAGGCGGGCATCGAAGAGGTCGGCGCATACCGGCCCATGCTCTCCCAGCTCGAGATCTCGCAGGTGCCCGCCACGGCGATCGTCCGCCCCGGCAAGAAGGCCGTCCTGCTCCAGGGCTTCGTCGACGCCGGCACCCTCCGCCAGAACGTCGCGGACGCTCGGAGATGAACGAGCCACAGGCCCCGGCCGAGCTCCGGTCCCTAGGGCTCGACGAGCTCGGTGAGGAGCTGCCCGCGGTCGACCTCGCCGGCACCGCCGCGTCCGCCGGCGACTCCGATCTCCCGGCCGTGGACGCCTCCGAGGACGGCGCCGCTGACGCCTTCACCGGCATCACCCCGCCGCGCCGCCGCGGCGGTGCCGCCCGCTTCATCACCGACGTCATCGTCGAGCTCGGCTTCCTGCCGCAGGCGAAGGTCGACGCAGCCGTCGAGGAGGGCAAGGCCACCGGCCGCTCGCCCGAGGACGTGCTGCTCCAGGCCGGTGTCCTGAGCGCCGACGAGCTCGCCCGCGCGACCGCCGAGCGCTTCGGCCTCGACCACGTCGACCTCACCGTCTACAAGCCCGACATCGCCGCGGTAAACCTGCTCAGCCCGCAGGCGGCCCGCCGCTACAACGCGGTTCCGGTCGGCTTCCACACGAACGGTCACCTGCTGGTGGCGATGGCCGATCCGTCGAACGTCCTCGCGATCGACGACCTCAAGCTGATGACGGGCTACGAGATCCGCGCGACGGTCTCCTCGACCGACGACATCGCCGGCCTGATCGTGAAGATGAACCGCCTCGACGAGGCGGTCGCCGAGGCCGTGGAGACCGACGAGGACGAGGACGACCAGGCGCTCGTCGCGGAGATCCGCGAGTCGGCCACCGACGCGCCGACGATCAAGCTCGTCAACTCGATCATCGCCCAGGCGGTCGAGGACGGCGCCTCGGACATCCACTTCGAGCCCCACAACAAGGACATGCGCGTCCGCTTCCGCGTCGACGGCGTGCTCCACGAGACCACGACCGTGCCGCGCCGGATGGTGCCGGGCGTCGTCTCCCGCGTGAAGATCATGGCCGACCTCGACATCGCCGAGAAGCGCCTGCCGCAGGACGGCCGCGTGACGCTCCAGGTAGAGGGCCACCACGTCGACGTCCGCATCGTCACGATGCCGCAGGCCGGCGGCGAGGCGATCGTCATGCGTCTGCTCGACAAGGAGTCGGTGATGCTCACGCTCGACGCGCTGGGCATCCGCGACGGCGCCCGCGGGCGCTTCGAGGACGGCGTCCGCAAGTCGCACGGCGCGGTGCTCGTCACCGGCCCGACCGGCTCCGGCAAGTCGACCACGCTCTACGCCGCGCTGAACACGGTCAACAGCATCGAGAAGAACATCATCACGATCGAGGACCCGGTCGAGTACCAGATCCCCGGCATCAACCAGATGCAGGTGAACCTCAAGCACGGCCTGACGTTCGCGGCCGGCCTGCGCTCGATGCTGCGCGCCGACCCCGACATCATCATGGTCGGCGAGATCCGGGACGCCGAGACCGCGCGCATCGCGATCGAGGCCGCCCTCACCGGCCACCTCGTCCTCTCCACCCTCCACACGAACGACGCGCCGTCCGCGATCACGCGGCTCAGCGAGATGGGCATCGCGCCGTTCCTCACGGCCTCGGCCCTCGACGTCGTCGTCGCCCAGCGCCTCGCGCGCCGGCTCTGCAACTACTGCAAGCGCCGCACCGTCCTCACCGCAGAGGTGCTGAAGGCCGCCAACTTCCACGAGGCCGCGTTCGACATCGAGGCCTACGAGCCGGTCGGTTGCGCGCGCTGCTCGCACACCGGCTACAAGGGCCGGGTCGGCATCTACGAGGTCATGAAGGTCACGGACGAGATCCGCGAGATGACCATCGAGCGCAGGGATGCCTCGCACATCGGCACCAAGGCCGTCGAGCAGGGAATGCGCCTTCTGCGCGACGACGGCCTCGAGAAGGTGCGCCTCGGCGTCACCTCGATTGCGGAGGTCGCTCGCGTCGCGTCCTAAAGGGACGCCCGCGAACGCCGAAAGAACCCCTGATGAACTTCGATTTCGCCGACATCCTCATTGAGGTCATCGAGTCCGAGGCATCGGACCTGCACCTGACCGCGGGCTCGCCGCCGATGGTGCGCAAGAAGGGCAAGCTCAGCGCGCTCGACTATCCGCGGCTGTCCTCGCAGGACACGCGCGAGATCGTCTACTCGATCCTGAACAACGAGCAGCGCAAGCGCCTCGAGGTCGACTGGCAGATCGACCTCTCCTACTCAGTCCCGAACCGCGCCCGCTTCCGCGTCAACGCCTTCTTCCAGCGCGCCTCGATCGGCGCCGTGATGCGGACGATCCCGACCGTGATCCCCGCGCTCGCGGACCTCGGCCTGCCGCCGGTGCTCGAGGATCTCACCAAGAAGCCGCGCGGCTTCGTGCTCGTCACGGGCCCGACAGGCTCCGGCAAGTCCACGACCCTCGCCGCGATGATCGACCTGATCAACAAGCAGCGGCACGAGCACATCCTCACGATCGAGGATCCGATCGAGTTCCTGCATCCGCACCAGAACTGCATCGTGAACCAGCGCGAGCTGGGGACCGACGCGTCGTCGTTCGCCGCGGGCCTCAAGGCCGCGCTGCGCCAGGACCCCGACGTGATCCTCGTCGGCGAGATGCGCGACCTCGAGACGATGGCGACCGCGCTGACGGCCGCCGAGACCGGGCACCTCGTCTTCGCCACGCTCCACACCCAGGACACCGCTCAGACGGTGGACCGGATCGTCGACGCCTTCCCGCCCGAGCAGCAGCACCAGGTGCGCGTGCAGCTCTCGATCGCCCTCCAGGGAATCGTCACCCAGCAGCTTCTCCCGACGCGCGACGGCAAGGGCCGCTGCTGCGCCACCGAGGTGCTCGTCCCGACCGCGGGCGTGCGCAACCTGATCCGCGAGGGCAAGACCCACCAGATCTACTCGGCGCTCCAGACCGGCGCCGCGCACGGCATGCAGACGATGGACGCGTCGCTCGTGGACCTCGTCCGCCAGGGCAAGATCGACCAGGCGATGGCCGAGCGCCGCTCGTCCACCCCGGCCGAGCTCAAGCGGCTCATCGGCAGCAACGGCGGCGGCGGCGGAATGATCGGCGGGATGGGCGGCAACGGCAACGGCGGCATGGGCTCCATGCAGCCGACCATGGGCGCGCCCGCGCAGGGAGCGATGAGGTAGGTCATGGGCACGTTCACGTTCAAGGCGGTGGACCTCCAGGGCGTGCCGTCGCGCGGTGAGCTCGACGCCGAGAGCAAGCAGTCGGTCAGCCAGCAGCTTCGCTCGAAGGGGCTGATCGTCCTCGACATCGAGGAGCTGAAGAACAGCGACATCAGCTTCGGCCGCTTCAAGAAGGTCAAGGCCCAGGAGCTGACGATCGCGACGCGCCAGCTCGCGACGATGATCCAGTCGGGCATGTCGCTCCTCCGCGCGCTGTACGTGATCGAGGAGCAGGCCCGCAGCGACAAGTTCCGCGAGGCGATCACCAGCGTGCGCCAGGACGTCGAGGCCGGCATCTCCCTCTCCGACGCGCTCGGCCGCTTCCCCGACATCTTCAACGGCCTCTACATCGCCATGGTCTCGGCCGGCGAGGTGGGCGGCATCCTCGAGCAGACGCTCGACCGGATCGCCGACCAGCTCGAGAAGGACGACTCGCTGCGCCGCCAGGTGAAGGCCGCGATGATGTATCCGTGCCTCATCGGCGGCTTCGCCATGGTGGTGCTGATCGCGCTCGTGGTCTTCCTGGTGCCGGTGTTCGAGAAGGTCTTCGCGGACTTCGGCGGCGAGCTGCCCCCGATCACGAAGTTCACGGTCGGGATGTCGAACCTCATCACGGGCAGGTGGTACCTCTGCATCGCCGTGGTCTTCGGCGTGGTCTACGGCTTCAAGAAGTGGAAGCGGACCGACAAGGGCCTCGCGCAGTGGGACCGCTTCAAGCTTCGCATCCCGTGGAAGATCGGCGACCTGGTCCAGAAGGTCTGCCTCGCGCGCTTCTCCCGCACCTACTCGGCGCTGATCGGAGCCGGCGTGCCGATGCTCCAGGCCATCGAGATCACCGGCAAGACCTCGGGCAACAAGGTCATCGAGAACGCGATGCGCCAGGTGGGCGAGTCGGTCCGCGCCGGTGGGTCGATCGCGACCCCGATGCGCGCCGAGCCGAACGCCTTCCCGATCATGGTCACGCAGATGATCGGCGTCGGTGAGGAGACCGGCGCGCTCGAGCAGATGCTCTCGAAGATCGCGGACTTCTACGAGGACGAGGTGGCCGCCGGACTGAAGGCCCTGACCTCGATCCTCGAGCCCCTCATGATCATCGTCGTGGGCGGCATCGTCGGCTTCATCGTCGTGGCGATGTACATGCCGATGTTCAAGGTCTACGACTCGATCAAGTAGCGCCCGCGGGGCTTGATCGCCCGCCGGTACCGTCCTGGAGATGGACGGCCGCACCCTCGAATGGCGTGACGAGCAGGGCCGCCTGCATCGCACGGACGGCCCGGCGCGGGTGTTCGCGTCCGGGCGCGAGGAGTGGTACCGGCACGGGCGGCTTCACCGCGTCGGCGGGCCCGCCGTATTGCACGCGAATGGCTCGGAGAAGTGGTACGAGGACGGCGTGCGCCACCGCGACGGCGCGCCCGCCTGCGTGTACGTGAACGGGACCGAGAAGTGGTACCGGCGCGGGCTTCGCCATCGCGACGACGGGCCGGCCGCCTCGTACCCCGACGGGCGGCGCATCTGGTTCGTGGACGGGGTGAAGGTGCGCGAGGAGCGCGTCGCGCCGGGCTAGCCTGCGCGCCGTGTTGCGCGTGTGCGTAGCGATCGCTGCCCTGACGCTGCTGATCGGCTCGGTCCCCACCTACGACCCGTGGGCGTGGATGGTGTGGGGGAGGGAGCTCGCCGCGCTCGACCTCGACACGTCGGTGGGCCCGGCGTTCAAGCCGCTGCCGGTGCTCGTCGGCGTCTTCGGCGCCCCGTGGCTGTGGCTCGTCATCGCCCGGGCGGGCGCCCTGGTGGCCGTGGCGATGGCGTGGCGGCTGGGGCACCGGCTCGGCGGCGGATCGCTGCTCGCGGCCGCGGTGGCCGGCGCGGGCGTCCTGCTGTGCGCGGGGTGGGTGTGGAACGGCATGCTGGGGAACGCGGAGGGGCTGATGCTCGCGCTCGTGCTGGTCGCGTTCGCGCGCGCGCTCGACGGGCGCCACCGGCAGGCGTTCGCGCTGGGGTTCCTCGCCGCGCTGCTGCGGACCGAGGTGGTCCCGTTCCTCGCGCTCTACGCGGCGTGGCTGTGGCGGCGGGAGCCCGGGTCGCAGATGCGACCGCTCATCGTCGCCGCCTTCGCGGCGCTCCCCGTCCTGTGGCTCGGGCCCGACCTGATCGGCTCGGGCGACCTGCTCCGCTCGTCCGAGCGCGCACGGATCCCCAACCCCGGGGCCCCGGCCCTCGCGGACCGCCCCGCGCTCGCGTCGCTCGGCCGCGCGATCGCGCTGGCGCCCACCATGGTCTGGGGCGGCGCGGCGCTGGCGGTCCTCGGCGCCGCGCGCGGCGAGCTCGCCCGCGCGGCCGCGCTACCGGCGGCGGCCGGGGTCGCCTGGATGGCGCTGGTCGCGGCGATGAGCGAGCTCGGCTACTCGGGCGAGGAGCGCTACGCGCTGCCCGGCGTGGCGCTGGTCGCGGTGTCGGCCGGAGCCGGCGCTGCGTGGGCGGTGGGGAGGGTGGCCGCGCGGGCGGCACGCGAAGTCACTTCCGTCCCTAATAGGGACGCTTTTGACTTCGGGGGCGGATCGGGCCGCCCGTTCGCGGTCGCGCGCTGGCTCCCCGTCGCCGTCGGGCTCGTGCTCCTGGGTGCTGCGGCCGGGGAGAGCGCGGGCGCTCTGCGCGGCCACGTGCGCGACCTGCGCTACGAGTCGCGCCTGTACGGCACGCTCGACGGCGCGGTCGCCGCCGCGGGCGGCCGCGAGGCCGTGCTGCGCTGCGGGCCGGTGCACACCGCGCCCTACTCGCGCCCGGCGCTCGCCTGGAGACTGCGCGTTCCGATGAGCGCGCTGTCGACCGAACCCGCGAGCCGCGGCATCGCGTTTCGCGCGCGGCCCCACCGCAGCGCGGCGATCGGGCCGCGGCTCGAGGGCCAGGGGTGGAGCACGCGCGGTCGTCCGGGCGCGTGGACCGTCGTGGAGCGCTGCCGCCCGTGAGGCCGCGGCTCGACACGCGCACGGTCTCGGCCGCCGCGCTCGTCCTGCTGCTCGGAGCGTCCGCGCTGCTTCGCACCCGCGCGATCGGCGCGGGCTACTGGATCGACGAGGGGATCTCGGTCGGCATCGCCGGGCACGCGTTCGCGGACATTCCCGGCCTGCTGGCCCAGGACGGCTCGCCGCCGCTCTACTACCTGCTGCTCTCGCTGTGGACGAGCGTCGCCGGCAGCGGCGAGACGGCCACCCACGCCCTCTCGCTCATCGCCGCGCTCGCGACCGTCCCCGCCGCCCTCTGGGCCGGGCGCGCGCTGTTCGGCACCCGGGCCGGGTGGGCCGCCGCGGCCATCGCCGCCACGCTGCCTCTGCTCACGGTCCACGCGCAGGAGACGCGCATGTACGCACTTATCGCACTCCTGTCCCTCCTCCTGAGCGCGACGTTCGTGCTCGCCTTCATGCGCGGGAGCGGCCGCGCGCTGATCGCATTCGGCGTGCTGGCCGTCCTCACCGCCTACACCCACAACTGGGGCCTCTACCTGCTTGCCGGGCTGGCCGCGGCGCTTCCCCTGGCCGTGCGCGAGCGCGGCGCGCGGCCGGTGCTGCGCGACGCGGCGCTCGCCGGCGGCGCGACCGCCCTCGCGTACGCGCCGTGGATCCCCACCCTGATCGACCAGGCGCGCCACACCGGCGCGCCGTGGTCGACCACGCCCGACCTCGGCGGCCTCGTGAACCCGGTGTCGGTGCCGCTGGGCGAGGGCGTCGCGGCCGTGCTGGTGGTCGCCGTCGCCGTCGCCGCGCTCGTGCGCGCGCGGCAGTCCGCGGCGGCGGCGCTCGCCCTGGCCCTGGTCGTGGCGGGCGCGCTCGCGTGGGGCCTCGCCCAGGTCGAGCCCGGCTGGGCCGACCGCTACATGACGGTCTTCGCCGGACCGGTGATCCTGCTCGCCGGCGCCGGCCTGGCCGCGGCGGGCCGCGCCGGCATGGCGGTGCTCGCGGTGGCCGTGATCCTCTGGGCGCTCGACCCCGCGCCCGAGTCGAAGAGCAACGCGCGCGAGGTGGCTCGCGTGCTCGCGCCCGGTGACCTCGTGGTGGTCACGCACCCCGAGCAGGTGCCGGTCCTGCGCCACTACGCGCCGAGCGCGGCGATCCGCTGGGCGAGCGCGCTCGGCCCGGTCGCGGACCCGCGCGTGTTCGACTGGCGCGACGCGCCCGCGCGCCTGAACGAGGCGGAGCCGCGCGCGGTGCTCGGGCGGTTGCTGGACGGGACGGGACCGGCGGGTGCAGAAGCCGCTCCGCGTCGGAGAGCTGGGGAGGGGAAAGCCGGCGCCGCGCCGCGCCGTCTTGTCCTAATTGCTCCGGCGCGGCCCCGCACCAAAGGCCCCGAATGGATCGACCTCGTGGCCAGAACCGCCGCCGAGTGGAGCGCACTGGTCGCCGCGGACCCGCGACTCGCGCGCGTGGCGAGCGCCGAGCCGGAGCCGATCCGCGGGACCTCGCTGAAGCTCGACGCCTATCGACTTAGGGCACCCTAAGTACCCCGTATACTGCCGCGGCCGATGCCTCCCAGCACGCCACCCGTCGCCGTACTCGGCGGCGGCCCGGCCGGACTGACCGCGGGGCTGATGCTCGCCCGCCGTGGCATCCCGGTCGTGGTGCTGGAGGCCGAGCGCCAGGTCGGCGGCCTCGCCAAGACCGTCGAGCGCGACGGCTACCGCTTCGACCTGGGCGGCCACCGCTTCTTCACCAAGAGCACCGAGGTGAGCGCGCTCTGGCACGAGCTGCTCGGCGACGAGCTGCTCCTGCGCCCGCGCCTCTCGCGCATCCGCTGGCGCGGCCGCTTCCTCGACTACCCGCTCCGCGCGGGCGATGTCGTTCGCAAGCTCGGACCTGTCGAGCTGAGCCGCGCGCTCGGCTCCTATGCCCGCGCCGCCGCCGTCCCGAACGCGCGCGAGGAGTCCTTCGAGGAGTGGGTCGTGAACCGCTTCGGCCGCCGCCTGTTCGAGCTCTTCTTCCGCTCCTACACCGAGAAGGTCTGGGGGGTCCCGACCTCCGACCTGCGTGCCGAGTGGGCCGCGCAGCGGATTCGCAACCTCTCGTTCGCGACCGCCGCGCGGGCGGCCGTGCTCGGCAACGGCGGCGGGATCAAGAGCCTGATCGAGGAGTTCCACTACCCCCGCTTCGGCCCGGGCCAGATGTGGGAGACGATGGCGGACGAGATCGTGCTGGCGGGCGGCGAGCTGCGGCTCGGCACGCCGGTCACGGGGATCGAGCTCGACCCGGACGGCGGCGCCGTGGCCGCGGTCCACGCGGGCGGCGAACGCATCGAGGCCCGCGCCGCGATCTCCTCGCTGCCGCTGAGCGCGCTGCCACGCCTGGCCGGCGCGCCGGAGCGCGTGACGCGCGCAGCCGGCGGCCTGCGCCACCGCGACTTCCTGACCGTCGCGCTCGTGCTCGACGGACCGGACCCGTTCCCCGACACCTGGGTCTACGTGCACGACCCGTCCGTGCACGTCGCCCGCATCCAGAACTTCCGCGCCTGGAGCCCGTGGATGGTCCCCGAGCCGGACCGCTCCTGCGTCGGGCTCGAGTACTTCTGCTTCGAGGACGACGAGCTGTGGCGCCGGCCGGACGGCGAGCTCGTGGAGCTGGCCGCCGCCGAGCTCGAGCGGACCGGTCTCGCGAGCGCTGCCCGCGTGGTCCGCGGGCACGTGGTGCGCGTGCCGAGGGCGTACCCGGTCTACGCGGGCGACTACGCCGAGCGGGTCGCAACGATCCGCGCCTGGCTCGACGGCCTCGGCAACCTCCAGCAGGTCGGCCGCGGCGGCCTCCACAGGTACAACAACTCCGACCACTCGATGCTGACCGCGATGCGCGCGGTCGAGAACCTGCTCGACGGCGCCGAGCACGACGTCTGGGCGGTCAACGCCGACGGCGCCTACCACGAGGAGTACGGGCCGGACGAGCAGCCCTACCGCGAGCCCGTCGCGGCCGCTCCGTGAAGCGGGCCCTAGCGCTCGCCGCCGCCCTGGCGATCGCCGGGTGCGGCGGGGGCGGCGACGGCGGCGGGGGACCGAAGGCCCCGAACGGCGGCGCGCCCGCGGGCGGCCCGGTCAAGCCCGGCGACCTCTTCGAGCTGAAGGAGGTCGCCGCGGGGTTCGACCAGCCGCTCGGCCTCGTCCAGGCGCCCGGCGAGGACACCCTCTACGTGGTCGAGCAGCCCGGCCGGGTCGTCTCGCTCGACCGCCGCAAGACCCTGATCGACATCGCCGACCGCGTGCAGAGCGGCGGCGAGCAGGGCCTGCTCGGCCTCGCCTTCGATCCCGGCTACGCACGAAACGGCCGCTTCTACCTCCACTACACCAACAAGGACGGCGACACCCGCGTCGACGAGTACACCGGCACCGCCCGCCGCGAGCTGCTCGCCGTCGACCAGCCGTTCCCCAACCACAACGGCGGCCAGCTCAGCTTCGGGCCCGACCGGCGGCTCTACCTCGGCCTCGGCGACGGGGGCTCGGCCAACGACCCGCACGACAACGGCCAGGACCTGGGAGCGCGCCTGGGCAAGATCCTGAGGTTCGACGGCACGCGCTGGGAGGTGGCCGCCTACGGCCTGCGCAACCCCTGGCGCTTCTCGTGGGACAGGTCCACCAGCTCGCTCTGGATCGCCGACGTCGGCCAGGACCAGCGCGAGGAGATCGACGTCGTCCCGGGACTCGGCGGGCCGCCGCCCAACTTCGGCTGGCCCGCCTTCGAGGGCGGCAACGACCCCGACGACCGCAAGCCGTCCGGCCCCGGCCGCCTGGTCTTCCCGGTGGCCGAGTACGACCACGACGAGGGCTGCTCGGTGACCGGCGGCTACGTGTACCGGGGGAGGGCGGTGCCGGGGCTGCGCGGGCGCTACGTCTACGGCGACGTCTGCAGCGGCCGGCTCTGGTCGCTGAGGGCCGGACGCGACTCCGCGACCGACGTTCGCCGCGAGGACGACGAGCTCGAGCAGCTCTCCTCGTTCGGCGAGGACGCGGCCGGCGAGCTCTACGCGGTTTCGCTCGACGGACGCGTATTCCGACTCGGCGCATCGGATTAGACGAATGTTCGTTAGATTTCCGGTACCTAGTTAGGGCACCCTAAGAGCCATGACCGCCACCGCACCCATGATCGAGCTCGACCGCGTGACCAAACGCTTCGGCGCGGTCGACGCCGTGAGCGCCACGCGGCTCACCGTCGAGCGCGGCGAGCTGCTCGCCGTGCTCGGCCCGAGCGGCTGCGGCAAGACCACGATGCTGCGCCTGATCGCGGGCTTCGAGTTCCCCGACGGCGGCACCGTCACCATCGACGGGCGCATCGTGAGCGGCCGCGACTGGGTGCCGCCGGAGCGCCGCCAGGTGGGCATGGTGTTCCAGGACTACGCGCTCTTCCCGCACCTCTCGGTGGCGGAGAACGTCGGCTACGGGCTGCCGCGCAAGCGCCGCGCCCCCCGCGTCGCCGAGGTACTCGCGCTGGTCGGTCTGAGCGGCCTCGAGGAGCGCCGCCCGCACGAGCTCTCCGGCGGCCAGCAGCAGCGCGTCGCGCTCGCGCGCGCTCTCGCGCCCGAGCCGTCCATCGTCCTGCTCGACGAGCCGTGGAGCAACATCGACCCGCTCCTGCGCGGCGCCATGCGCGACGACATCGCCCGCATCCTGCGCACCGCCGGCGTCACGGTCGTGCTGGTCACACACGACCAGGAGGAGGCGTTCTCGCTCGCCGACCGCATCGCGCTCATGGACGCGGGCTCGATCGTGCAGGTCGGGACGCCGGAGGAGATGTACTACCAGCCCGTCTCCCGGCGCGTGGCCGAGTTCGTCGGCGCCACCAACTTCGTCGCCGCGGAGAGCCCGCTCGGCCGCGACCTCGTGCAGGGGGAAGCGGGCGAGGTGCTGGTCCGCCCCGAGCTCGTCGGCCTCACGATCGACGAGGCGGGCGGCGGCACCGTGGTCGGGCGCGAGTTCCGCGGCCACGACGTCTTCTACCGGGTCGAGCTCGGCGACGGCGGGTCGATCTGCTCGCAGCGTCCCTCGAACGAAGTGGTGCCGCTGGGCGCGCGGGTGCGCGTTGAGCTCCACCACGGACCGGTCAAGGTCTTCTCGTAGTGAAGCGGCTGCTGGCCCTGGCCCTCGCCCTCACGGCGCTGGCGCTCTCCGCCTGCGGTGGCGACGACGGCGGCGGGGACGGCGTCTCCGGCGGGCCCGACAAGCTCACGATCTACTCGGGCCGCAACGAGGCGCTCATCGGCGGCCTCTTCGACCAGTTCGAGAAGGACGCCAAGATCGACGTCGAGGTGCGCTACGGCGACAGCGCCGAGCTGGCGGCCACGCTGTCCGAGGAGGGCGGCAACAGCCCCGCCGACCTGTTCTTCTCCCAGGACGCCGGCGCGCTCGGGGCCGTCGAGAAGCAGCTCAGGACGCTGCCCGCCGCCCTCGTGAACCGCGTCGACCCGCGCTTCCGCGACGACCAGCGGCGCTGGGTCGGCGTCTCGGGCCGCGCCCGGGTGCTCGCCTACAGCACGGAGCGCCTGAAGCCCGCCGACCTCCCGAAGAGCGTCTTCGACATGACCGACCCGCGCTGGAAGGGGAAGCTCGGCATCGCGCCGCCCAACGCCTCGTTCCAGGCATTCGTGAGCGCCATGCGGATCGACGTCGGCGACGACCGCGCGCGCAAGTTTCTCGAGGGCATCAAGGCCAACGACCCGCACCTCTACGAGAACAACCTCCAGGCGGTCGAGGCGATCGCCGACGGCGAGATCGACGTGGCGCTCGTCAACCACTACTACCTCTACGAGATCCGCCGCGAGCGCGGCGACGTCCCCGTGGACAACCACTTCTTCCAGACCGGTGACCCCGGCTCGCTCGTCAACGCGGCGGGCGTCGGCGTGCTGAAGTCCAGCGACAGCGCCTCCGCGGCGCAGCGGCTCGTGGACTACGTCCTGTCGAAGAAGGGGCAGACCTACTTCGCCGAGAAGACCGCCGAGTACCCGCTCGCCGCGGGCGTGAAGCCCGGGCCCGAGCTCAGGCCGCTCAACAGCATCCACGGCCCGTTCATCGACCTCGGCATGCTCGGCGAGAAGCTGCCCTCGACGCTCGAGATGATCGAGGAGGCCGGGCTCACCAACTGATGCCGGCGGCCGCGGCACCCGCCGCCCCGGCGCGGCGCCGGCCGCCCGTCGTGCTCGGACTGGTGGCCGCGGCGGTGGCCGCCATGGTCTGCCTGCCGCTCGTCTACCTGGCGATACGCGCGGGTGGGGGAGGGGCGGACGCCTGGGACGTGCTCTGGCGCGAGCGCACCGGTCTGCTGCTCTGGCGCACGGTCGTCCTGGTCGGTGCCGTGACCGCGGCGGCCGTCGCGATCGGCGTGCCGCTCGCGTGGCTCGTGACCCGCACCGACCTGCCGGGCCGGCGGATCTGGGCCGTGGCGGCCGCGCTCCCGCTGGTGATCCCCAGCTACGTGACCGCGCTGGCGCTCCTGTCGGCGTTCGGCGCCGGCGGCGTGATCGAGAGCGTGCCTGACATCACCGGCTTCACGGGCTCGTTCGCCGCGCTCACGCTCGCCACCTACCCATACGTGTTCCTGCTGAGCGCGGGGGCGCTGCGCCAGCTCGACGGCTCGCTCGAGGAGGCCTCGCGCGCGCTCGGCCGCACGCGCACCTACACGTTCTTCCGCGTCACGCTGCCGGTCATCCGCCCGTCGGTCGCCGCCGGTGCGCTGCTCGTTGCGCTCTACGCGATCTCCGACTTCGGCG
>DASVPL010000307.1:0-31056 GCA_036382905.1 Thermoleophilaceae bacterium
GCTGGATGATCGGGTCGTAGACCCAGGTGTTGTGGTAGTACCACCACGTCACGAGCCCGCCGTCCGGCGAGATCTGCGATCCGCCCGGCGACTTGTAGAACGAGCCCCCGGTCGGGGCCTGCCAGGCGTGGATCGTCGATCCGTCCTGGCGGAGCAGCATGAAGAACTTGTCCTTCGAGACGAGGATCCGCCCGTCGTTGGTCTGGGTCGGCTGCCGGTAGGCGGCGTCCGGCGTGCCGTCGGTCGTGACCTGCTTCTTGTTGGCGCCGTCGACGGACGAGATCCACACGTCTCCGTCGGCGCCCACGTAGGCGATGTTGTCGGCGGCGGCGGGCGCCGCGCAGGCCAGTACGGCGGCTGCGGCGGCGGCCGCCACGAGGGTCAGGCGCTTCATCCGGGTCTCCTTGGGTGCGTCAGGGGTAAGCATCTGCCGCCATGCTCGCCCGGAAAGAGGCCCCTCACATCGTGGAGACCCCTAAACCTGAACCCCTAAATCCATCCCGGGGGCCCTAGGGGGGTGTGACCCGGGTCACGCCTCTAACCTGGCGCGCCCGGTGGACGAGGCACGCGAGGTCATCGAGACGCTCGCCGCGCGCGAGCGCGGCTCCGCCTCCGAGGGCGAGCGCTGGGCCGCGCACTGGATCGCCGACCGGCTCACCGACCTGGGCTGCGACGCGGCGATCGAGGAGGAGCGCGTGCGGCCGGACACCTGGCGCAACCTGATCGCCCTGAACGCGGCGGGCGCGCTCGCCGGGCTCGCGGCGGCGCGCGGCGGCCGCGCCATCCCGGCCCTGACCGCCACGGCCACGCTCGCCGCGATCGCCGACGACATCCAGAACGGCCTCCACCTTGCCCGCCGGGTCACGGTGCCCGAGCTGCCCACCTGGAACGTGACCGCGGAGTGCGGCGACCGCGACGCGCGCCGCACCGTGGTCGTGCTCGCCCACCACGACGCCGCGCACAGCGGGCTCGTCTTTCACCAGGGCCCGCAGAAGGCGCTCTGGCGCCGCCGCCCGGACGTGATCGAGCGCAGCAACACCGCGTTCCCGATCTGGTGGCCGGTGCTCGCGGCGCACGCACTGACGGCCGCCGGCGCGCTGACCGGCCGCCGCCGCCTCGCGCGCGCGGGAGCGATCCTCTGCGGCGTCGCCACCGCCGCGTTCGCCGACATCGCCAGCCGCGGCGTCGTTCCGGGGGCCAACGACAACCTCACCGCCGTGGCCTGCCTCGCCGTGCTCGCGCGCCGCCTGCGCGAGGAGCCCGTAGCGGGAGTGCGCGTTCTGCTCGTCTCGGCCGGGTCCGAGGAGACCTTCCAGGAGGGCATCCGCGCCTGGGGCCGGCGCCACTTCGACTCGCTCCCCCGCGAGAGCACGAGCTTCGTGACGATCGACATGGTCGGCTCGCCCGAGCTCGCGCTGATCGAGGGCGAGGGGCCGATCCGGATGGAGGACTACGACGGTCCGCTGCGCGAGCTGGTGGGGGAGTGCGCGGCAGCGGAGTCGATCGGGCTGCGCCGCAAGCTCCGCGCGCGCACGAGCACCGACGGGGTGATCCCGATGCGGGCCGGCTACCCGACCGTGCTGCTCGGCTCGGTGGAGGCATGGAAGGCGCCGAGCAACTACCACTGGCCGACCGACACGCCGGACCGCGTCGACTACGGCACGGTCGCCGAGGCGAGTCGGCTTGTGGAGGCCGTGGTGCGCCGCCTCGCGCGTACCTAACATCCCGCCCGTGCCGCGGACCCAGCGCCAGCGCACCGAGGCGACCACGGCCGACCTGCTCGACGCGGCCCGCCTCCTGTTCGCGGCCGACGGCTACAACGCGACCTCGCTCGAGGACGTCGTGGCCGCCGCGGGCGTGACCAAGGGCGCGCTCTACCACCACTTCGACTCGAAGCGCGACCTGTTCCGCGCGGTCTTCGAGAACGAGGAGCGAGCCCTGGCGCGTGCGTGCCACGAGGCCTACCGCCGCAAGTCCGACCCGTGGGACGGGTTCCACGCGGGCTGCACGGCGTTCCTCGAGGAGAGCCTCGACCCGGGCGTGCAGCGGATCGCGCTGCTCGACGGCCCCGCCGTGCTTGGCTGGGAGACCGTGCGCACGATCCAGGCGGAGTGCTCGCTGTCGATGATCGAGAGCGGGCTGCGCCAGGCGATCGAGAGCAAGCGGATCGCGGCGCGGCCGACCGGCCCTCTCGCCCACATGCTGTTCGGCGCGCTCTGCGAGGGCGCCATGACGGTCGCCCGCGCGGGCGGCGACCAGCGCGCGGCGATGGGCGAGGTGGCGCGCGAGCTGCGGTCCCTGCTCGCCGGACTCGAACGCTGATCCCCCCGACCGGGTAGTTTGCGGTCGCGTGGAACCCGGGTACAGGTCGCGCTCAGCATGCTGAGGGGGACAGGGACGAGTGGACGCCGGTTCGGCGCGGTCGCGGGGGCGCTCGCCTCGGCTCTCGCCATCCCCGCCGTCGCCCTCGCGCACCTCGACCACCCCGCCCCGAGCTTCGTGCCCCAGGCCCCGGGCTCGCTCACCGCACAGCAGGGCGGCGCGGGCGCGAAGTGGGAGTTCCTGTCGAGCTTCGCGACCGGCAACCCGCACACCGACCTCGACTTCTTCAGGCGGGGGGACAAGACCTACGTGTCCGTCGGGACGCTCGGCATCGGACCGAACGGCGGCGGCCAGTCGATCTTCCAGGTGATGGACAAGGGCCAGATCGCCCAGCAGTACGTGGGCAGCGCGCCGACCGCCTCCTGCGTCAGCGACCCGAGCGCCGCGACCGGCCTCCAGCACGACGTCGAGGCCACCCCGAAGGGCGGCACGATCCTCAACACCGCGTGGAACGACGCGGACCAGCGCGACGCCCAGCTCCTGGTCGACGCGACCGATGCCAGCGGGCGCTGCCACGATCAGGGCGCCGCCGGCATCACGGACGCGCCCCAGGGCGGCCTCGAGATCATCGACATCACCGACCCGGCGCACCCCGTCACGATCGGGCTCACGAGCCACATCGGCGAGTCGCACACGGTGAACATCGACCCGCGCCGCCCGCACATCGCCTACTCGGTCACCTCCGACAACGTCGGGGTGGACGCACAGGGCAAGCGCGGTAACGAGTCCTCGGCGGAGAAGTACGACCTCGACGGGTTCGAGGTGGTGGACCTCTCGAGCTGCATGAACTTCCCCGCGAGCGCCACCGTCGAGCAGAAGCGCGCGACATGCCGCCCGCAGGTCTGGCGCTACCGCTACCCCTCGATCGCGATGGCCCAGGGGCACACCAACAAGACGGGTTCGAACGGCGTGTTCGGCTGCCACGAGCTCGAGGTCTACCCCGACGACCGGCTCGCCTGCGCTAGCGGCAACGCCTCGATCCTGTTCGACCTGAAGGACACCTTCGACGACAACGGGACGCCCACGAACTACACCGACGACAAGGTGCGCGGAAACCCGCTGCCCTGCCGGGTCCGCGACAGCACCTCGGTGGGCGGGTTCGCCACCGGCGCGAAGGTGACCGACTGCGTGACCGGCGCGGGCACCGCTCCCGCCAACGACCTCGGCGTCGAGCAGTGGCTCAAGAACGGGGCCCCCTCGCTCGCGGGCGTGAAGTGGATCGGCAGCGCCTTTCACCAGGGCCGTGAGACCACGCAGAACTCGGCCACTCCCGACTTCTCCTCGAGCGAGGACATCGACTTCAGCCACGAGGCCGAGCTGTCGCAGTCGGGCCGCTTCCTGTTCGCGACCGACGAGCGGGGCGGCGGCATCGCGCCCCCGGGCGCCTCGTGCTCGCCGGGCATCGACAACCCGACCGGCAACGGCGGCATTCACGCCTACCGGGTGGACAAGCTCCTGAACCGCGCGCCGACGAGCGCCGACGACGCGTTCACCTCCTACGCGAAGACGCCCGAGGGGAACAAGGCGATCTTCCGCGCGCAGGTGCGCACGGAGCCGCAGGCGGCGCTCTGCACCGCGCACGTCTTCCAGCAGATCCCGGGCCAGAACCGCATCTTCATGGGCTGGTACTCGCAGGGCACGCGCGTGATCGACTACACGGAGAACCCCGACGGGACCATCTCCTTCAAGGAAGCCGGGTACTTCATCCCGGAGAACGCGAACCAGTGGGTGTCGGCGATCTACCGCGTCGATCACAACAACGACGGCTCGTTCACCTACTACGGCACGAGCGGCGACTTCTACGTCGGCGACGGCGGCCGCGGCACGGTGGACTTCTTCAAGGTCACGCTCCCGCCCCCGCCGGCACCGGCCGCCCGGCTTCCGGGGACCGGCCCCGGCCTTGCCCCCGACCAGTTCCTGTTCAACCGCCAGGCGCTGCGGGTCAGCCGCACCGGCAACGCCACGCTGCGGGTCTCGTGCATCTCGGCCTCCCCGTGCAAGGGCAACATGGTCGTCCGGACGAGCCAGAAGTTCCGCCGGGCGGACCGCCAGAACAAGACCTTCCTGATCGCCAAGCGCAGCTTCAACGTGCCGGCGGGCCGGCGCGACTTCCCGCTCAGCCTGCGGGTGTCGAGCGCCGGCCGCAAGCTCGCCGCGCGGCCGCGGGGCAGCAGCCGGGGGGCGGGCGTCCAGGTGAAGGCGAAGGCGTCGGTCGTGTTCGGTACCGGACGCGCCTTCATCCGCACGAAGACGCTGCGCGCGGTTCGCTGACCTACGACTACGTCATCGTCGGGGCGGGCTCGTCGGGGTGCGTGCTCGCGAACCGGCTGAGCGAGGACCCGAGCGTGCGCGTGCTCCTGCTCGAGGCGGGCGGGTCGGATCGCAAGATGAACATCCGCGTGCCGGTCGGCTTCGCCAAGCAGTTCCGCACCGACCTCGACTGGAACTACGTGTCGGAGCCCGAGCCCACGCTGATCGGCCGCTCGATCTACCTCCCCCGCGGGCGCTCGCTCGGCGGCTCGAGCTCGATGAACGCGATGATCTACCTGCGCGGGCACCGCTCGGACTTCGACGGGTGGGCGGCGAGCGGCGCGCCCGGCTGGAGCTACCCCGAGGTGCTCCCGTACTTCAAGCGCTCCGAGCACAACGAGCGCCTGCGCGACGACTACCACGGCCAGGGTGGCGAGCTCAACATCTCCGACCCGGTCTGGCTCAGCTCGCTCGCGCCGTTCTTCGCCGAGTCGGCGGCGGGGGTCGGGATCAGGCCGAACGGCGACTTCAACGGGGTCGAGCAGGAGGGCGCGGGGCCGGTGCAGGTCACGCAGAAGCGCGGGCGGCGCTGGAGCGCGGCCGACGCGTTCCTGCACCCGGTCAAGGACCGCCCGAACCTGACCGTGGCGACCGGCTCGCACGTGCGCCGCGTGCTGCTCGAGGGCGGGCGCGCGGTTGGGGTCCAGTACGGCGAGGCCACGGCGCGCGCCGAGCGCGAGGTGATCGTCTCGGCCGGCGCCTACAACTCGCCCCAGGTGCTGATGCTGTCGGGGATCGGCCCGGGGGAGCACCTGCGCTCGGTCGGGGTCGAGCCGCTGGTCGACTCGCCGCACGTCGGCTCCCACCTGGCCGACCACCCGATGAGCACGGTCACCTACGAGTGCCGCGACGCGATCACGCTGCACGACGCGACCAATCCGCGCTACCTGCTCGAGTACCTGGTCGGGCGCGGGCGCGGGAAGCTCAGCTCGAACGTGGGGGAGGCGGCCGCGCACGTGCGCGTCGCGTCGGGGGCCGAGGCGCCCGACTTCCAGATCCTCATGGGCGCCGCGTACTACTTCGACAACGGCTTTCGCAGCTACCCGCAGCCCGCGTACACGCTGGCGCCGTGCTTCATCCGGCCGCTCAGCGAGGGTGAGGTGCGGCTGCGCTCGGCGGACCCGCACGACAAGCCGCTGATCCGGCTCGGCTGGCTGTCGGACCCGAGCGAGATGCGGGCGATGGTGGATGCCGTGCGGCTGTGCCGCGAGATCGCCGAGACCGGTCCGCTCGCGAAGGCGACCGTGCGCAACATCGATCCGGGGCCGGGCGTGCTGAGCGACGAGCAGATCGAGGCGTGGGTGCGCGCGGAGCTCCAGCACGAGTACCACGCGTCGTGCACCTGCCGGATGGGCCGCGACGGGGACGGCGTGCTGGACGAGGAGCTGCGCGTGCGCGGCGTGGACGGCCTGCGCGTGGTGGACTGCTCGTCGATGCCGCGCATAGTCGCGGCCAACACGAACGCCGCGGCGATCATGCTCGCCGAGCGCGCCTCCGACCTGATCCTCGGCCGCGCAACGCTGGCGGCGGAGGACCCGGCGGCGGAGCCGGCCGCCGCGCCGGCTTAGCGGCCCGCCCGGCGCGCGGTCCGCGGCGCGCGGCTCGTCCGGCGCGCGCCCGACCCGGCGCGCGCCCGACCCGGCGCGCGCCCGACCCGGTGCGCGCCCGACCCGGCGTGCGCCCGACCCGGTGCGCGGCTCCGCCCGCCCCGCCTACGCCGCGGCTCGACCCAGGCGCGCCGCTTCGGTGCGCGCCACCAGGTCGTACTCGTCCGCGCACGGGCCGCGACGCATTCCGCGCGGGGTCAGCGGCCGCGCTCGGCGGAGCGAGAGCGCCAGCGCCTCGAGCGCCAGCTCGTGCGCGGGGCTCCATCCGATCCCGTAGAGCTTGCGCACCCGGTGCGGCAGGAGCCCGGCCACCGCGAGGTTGATCGCGAGCAGCGCCGGCTGGCGCTGGCGCGGCAGCGGGATGTCGAACGCCACGGTCCGCCCGATCTCGCGCGCCTCGTCGGTCACGTGGAGGTCGTCGCTCGCGAGTCGCTCGGCCATGTAGCCGCGGTAGGCGGCGTAGTTGGCGGGCGCGTGCGCGCGGTCGAGCCCGAAGAGCTCGCCGAGCAGCAGGTAGTCCTGCCAGAACGCCTCGCGCTCGGGACGTGTGAGCCGGCGCGCGAACCGCTCGTAGGTCGCCTGCGCCGAGTCGGCCAGGCAGGCGAGGATCCAGAGCAGGAACTCAGGATCGTCCGCGCGGTACTCCGACCCGGCCGGGTGCGGGCCCGCCGGCTTCTCGATCGACCCGCGGACGTGCGCGTGCATCGTGCGGACGCGCTCGGTCTCGCGATCCGCCTCGGCACGGCTCCCGAAGAAGACCGTCTCCATCGTCTTCGCGGTGTGACCGAGCCTGCGGAACGGAGCCTCGCGCCCCCGCGTGTTCGCGTTCAGACCCGCGAACGCGAGCGGGTGGCACGCCTGGAGCAGCAGCGCGCGCTGCCCGTAGAGGCGACCGACCACTCGCTCGCCGTGCACCCGCCGCAGAACCGACCTCCCACGTGGGAAGTAGCCCTCATCGGCGGCCGGTTTTGGCGCCATACCGCGCACCCTACCCGCGCCGGCGGCGCGAAGGCGCAACTGGTCGATCCTGAGCCCGCATACGGTGTACAAGGTCGACCACCCCCCGATGCGGCGCGCCGCGCGACCCGCTGCAAGCCGTTCGACGGGGCTAACGCCGCCGCGCCCCGCGCCGATAGGACGCCGGATGCCGCTGCGAAGGATCGCAAGGGCCACCGCCGCCACGCTCGCGCTCGCCGCGATGCTCGCCCCTGCCGCGCCGGGCGCGGTCTCGGGCGGGCGCTCCGTGCCGAGCGGCTCGGCGACACCCGGCCGCACCGCCGCGCCCCCGTCCAAGCCGGCGGCGCCGCCGAAGGCCCCGAACGCCCCGAAGGCCCCGCGCACCGACCGCGACACCGACCGCCCCACCGGCCCGACCGGAGGCGCGCGCCCCGGCGTGCGCCGCCCGCCCGCCGCCGAGGACCGCAAGGACCCCGAGCCCGCGCGCCCCGCGCACCCGCCGCGCGACGAGCCGAGCGAGCGCGATCGCGACGACAGCGACGACTCCTCCTCCGGCGCCAACAACGCCGACATCCCGAGCGAGTACATGCGCCTCTACCGCTCCGCCGGCGCCGCCGAGGGCGTGAGCTGGCGGCTAATCGCGGCCATCGGCAAGCTCGAGTCCGACCACGGCCGCTCGACGCTCCCGGGCGTGCGCTCCGGCGTGAACGGCGCCGGCTGCTGCGCCGGCCCCATGCAGATGTGCACCGAGAAGAGCTGCGGCAACACGTGGCAGGCCTACGCCCGCGACGGTGACGGCGACGGGCGCAAGTCCGTCTACGCCGCCGCCGACGCCATCGGCGCCGCGAGCGCCCTGCTGAGCAACCTCCACCGGATGTTCGGCGAGCACCCGGCCCACATCCTCGCGGGCTACAACGCCGGCCCGGGCAACGTCCAGCGGTACCACGGCGTTCCGCCGTTCGCGGAGACTCAGTCCTACGTCACGCGCGGCCTCGCCTACATGCGCGGCCTGCGCTAACGCGCGGCCCTACTCCACCGCCTCCTTCAGCGTGTCGATCGCCTGGTCGACCTCGGCGCCCTTCGCCTGCACCGTCGCCGCCTCGGCGCGCACGGCGTCGTCGTCCTTCGCCTGAACGGCCGCGTTGATCCTCCCGACCGAGGACGCGAAGTCGTCCACCGCCTCGGTCACGGCCTCCTCCTCGTTCTCGGCGTCGCTCGGCGTCTCCAGCTCCTCGAGTTCTTTCTTGAAGTCGTCCACCGCCTCCTGGAGCGCCTCCGCGCCCTGCCCGTACTGCTCGCGCGACTTGGCCTGGCCAGCCTGGCGCATCGTCGTCCCCGCCTGGGTCAGCTCCTGGTCGAACTTCTTGGACGCGTCGGTGAGCGACTCGCGGTAGTCCTTGGCCTTGTCCTCGTCGCTGTCGCCCCCGCAGCCGGCTCCGACCAGCGCGATCGCCATCGCGGCGACGGTGAGGTAGCGAGTGGGGCGGGACGTGTGCATGAGCAAGGTTGAACCTCCTGAGCGGTGAGAAGGTGGAAAGGATGCATCACCGCCAGGACGGCTGCATCGCCGCGCGCGGGTAGCCTTGCCCGGCGCCCGTGCCGCCCCGCCAGGATCCCGAGCCACATCACAGCCTGCGCGAACGGCTTCGCTACGCGTTCGACAACACGATGGCGCGGGGCACGCCCGCCCTGATCGGGTGGCTCGTGGTCGCCACCGCCCTGCTCGTCGCGCTCTTCTCGATCGTCGTGCTGCTCGGTGACTTCGCTCCCGAGAGCGACGACGGCGACCGCCCGGGAGTCGTCCGCCAGTTCTTCAACAGCCTGCTCCACGCCATGGACCCCGGCACCGTCGCGGGCGACGACGGCAAGTGGCCGTTCCTCGCGCTCATGCTGCTGCTCACGATCGCCGGCCTTTTGATCGTTAGCGCGCTGATCGGCGTGCTGGCCACCGGACTCGACCGCAAGATCGAGGAGCTCCGCAAGGGTCGCTCGGCGGTGCTCGAGCGCGACCACACCCTGGTGCTCGGCTGGTCGGAGACCGTGTTCACGGTCCTGAGCGAGCTGGCGATCGCGAACGAGAACGAGCCGAACCCGTCGGTCGTGATCCTGGCCGACCACGACCGGGTGGAGATGGAGGACGCGATCCGCGCGAAGGTGCCCGACCTGCGCAACACCCGCGTGATCTGCCGGACCGGCAGCCCCGTCGACCTCACCGACCTGAGCGTGGCCAGCCCGCAGTCGGCGCGCTCGGTGATCATCCTCTCGCCGGAGGCCGAGGGCGACCCGGACTCGCAGGTCATCAAGGCGATCCTCGCCCTCACGCGCGGTCCGAATCGCCGCGACACGCCGTTCCGGATCGTCGCCGAGATCCACGACCCGTCGAACCTCGAGGCCGCGCGGCTCGTCGGCGGCGACGAGGCCGTGCTGGTCGACAAGCGCGAGACCATCAGCCGCCTGCTCGTGCAGTCCTCGCGGCAGAAGGGCGCCTCGCTCGTCTACAACGACCTGCTCGACTTCGAGGGCGACGAGGTCTACATGCGCCGCGACCCGTCGCTCGACGGCCGCACCTTCGGCGACGCGCTGCTCGCGTACGAGGACTGCGCGGTGATCGGCCTGCGGACGTTCGGCGAGATCGCGCTGAACCCGCCCGCCGACACCGAGATCCTGCCGGGCTCCGAGATCGTCGCCATCGCGGAGGACGACGAGCGGCTCGCCACGGCGCGGCCGATGGCCTCGCCCGTGGAGGAGGCCGCGATCGTGGCGGCGCCGCGGCGCCCGGACCAGCCCGCGGCGGTGCTGATCCTCGGCTGGAACGGCCGCACGCCCTCGGTGATCAACGAGTTCGCGCGCTACCTGGCGCCGGGCTCGAGGGTCGAGGTGCTCGCCGACTACGCGCCGGCACGCGAGGCGATCGGCCGCGAGTGCAGCGACTGCGGCGACCTCGAGCTCGCCGTCGAGATCGGCAGCACGACCGACCGCCGCACGCTCGACGCCGCAGGCGTGAGCGAGTTCGACCACGTGATCGTGATGCCGTACTCGGACCTGCTCGACCACCAGCGCGCCGACGCGCGCACGCTCGTGACCCTCCTGCACCTGCGCGACATCGTCGCGGGCGAGGACGGCCACGCGCCCACGCTCACGAGCGAGATGCTCGACGACCGCAACCGCGAGCTCGCACAGGTCACGCGCGTCGACGACGTGATCGTGAGCGACCGGATCCTCAGCCTGATGCTCACCCAGCTCTCCGAGAACGAGCGCCTGGCGGCGGTGTTCGGGGAGCTGTTCGCGGCCGAGGGGTCGGAGATCTACCTGCGCCCGGCGGGCGACTACGTGCTGCTCGGGCGCGAGGTGTCGTTCGCGACCGTGGTCGAGGCGGCGCGCCGGCGCGGGGAGGTGGCCGTGGGCGTGCACGCGGCGGCCGCGGCGGAGGACGTTCACGGCTACGACCTCAACCCGCCGAAGTCGCGCCGCATCACGTTCGAGGCGACCGACCGCGTGATCGTGCTCGCCGAGGAGTAGCCGCTCAGGCCGGGCGGCGGGCGTGCCGATCACGGGCTAAGCTCAGCGCGTCACGCCCAGTTAGCTCAGTTGGTAGAGCACTTCCATGGTAAGGAAGGGGTCGTCGGTTCGAGTCCGACACTGGGCTCTCCTCCCCACCGGGCGCCCCCGCGCCAGTGATGGGTCTCACGTAATCATCCGCCGCTGCCGACACTACCCTCGGTAGCTATGAACTCAGAGCGCGCACAGGCATACGGTCGCGTTACGAAGCTGGTGGACGACCTGTCCGGCAGCAAGCTGCACGCGACCGAGCAGCAGATCATCCGCGACGCGGCGGACTCGCTGTTCTTCTGCGAGGACCTCGCGGCGGACCCCGAGGCCCGGCGCGCGCTCGACGCCTTCGAGCAGCTCGTCGACTCGATGGTCGAGAACGAGCGCTTCACGCCCGAGACGGCCGGCCGCCTCCAGGCCGACGTCGAGGGCTGCGGCCCGCTCGTCCCCGCCGCCAGCTAGCGCCAACTTACGCGAGCGGCCGCCCGCGCGACGCGGGGGGCGGCTTAGGATGCGCCCGGCATGCGCATCGCGATCGTCGGCGCCGGACCGTCTGGGCTCGCCGCCCTGCGCGCGCTCACGAACGCGGGCTTCGACGCCGTCGCGTTCGAGCGCGGCAGCCGGGTCGGCGGCGTCTGGACGCTCGAGCGCCGGCCCACCGCCGCGTACCGCTCGCTGCACCTGATCACCAGCAAGGCGCGCACCGAGTTCGCCGAGCATCCGATGCCCGCCGCAGCGCCGGACTACCCGAGCCGCGACACCGTCGGCCGCTACATCGAGGACTACGCGGGCGCGTTCGGCCTCACGGACCGGATCCGGCTGAACAGCGCGGTGGTCGACGCGCGCCGCGCGGACGGCGGCGGCTGGGAGGTCGAGCTCGAGGGCGGAGCGACCGAGCGCGCCGACGCGCTGGTCGTCGCGAACGGGCACAACGAGGTCCCGAAGTCGCCCGACCCGCCCTATCCCGGCGAGTTCGCCGGCCGCCAGCTCCACGCGCTCGACTACGACGACCCGGATGAGCTGCGCGGCCGCCATGTGATGGTGGTCGGCATGGGCAACAGCGCGATGGACATCGTCACCGACGCCTCGTACGTGGCCGAGCGCGCCCTGCTGTCGGTGCGCCACGGGAGCTGGGTGATCCCCAAGCGCCTGCTCGGTCAGCCGGCCGACCAGGTCGTGCGCCCGTGGGTGGCGGTGAACGTCCCGTGGTGGATCCGCCAGCCGCTGTCGGAGGCGCTCTTGCGCATCACGGTCGGCCCGCCGGACCGCTACGGGCTCCCCAAGCCCGACGGCGGTCTGTTCCAGTCGCACCCGACGATCACGGACACCGTCCTGAGCCGGATCAGCCACGGTGAGATCACGCCCAAGGGGCCCATCGAGCGCTTCGAGGGCGACCGCGTGCGCTTCGCCGACGGCAGCGACGAGCGCGTGGACACGATCGTGTGGTGCACCGGCTACGCCGTCGAGATCCCGTTCCTGGACGAGTCGATCGTCGGACCCGACCCGCGCGAGCTCCAGCTCTACAAGCGCGTGTTCCACCTCGACCACGACGACCTCTTCTTCGTCGGCCTGATGCAGTCCACCGGCAGCGCGTTCCCGATCGTCGAGCGCCAGTCGTTCATGCTGGCCGAGCACCTCGCCGGTCGCTGGGCGCTCCCGTCGCGGGCCGAGATGCGCGCCGAGTGCGAGCGGCGGCGGCGCCGGGCGCTGCGCCGCTGGGGACCGCACGGGCGCCCGTCGATGCGCGTCGACTTCGACATCTACATGCACGAGCTGGCCGAGGAGATCGACGCCGGGCGCCAGCGCGCGGCGGCGCGGGTGGCCGCGTGAGCCGCCGGGCGCTGGTGACCGGCGCGAGCGGCGCGTTCGGTACCGCCCTGCGCGCCGACCTGCGCGCGCGTGGATGGAAGGTCGCGGGTCTCGACCTGAGGCCCGACCCGGGCGACCCCGAGGTTCTCGCCTGCGACGTGACGAGCGACGAGGCGGTGCCGCCCGCGGTCGACGCCGCGATCGCGCGCCTCGGCGGCGGGCTCGACCTGCTCGTGAACAACGCCGGGATCGGCGGTCCTGCGAGCGCCGGCGAGCCGCCGAGCGAGCGCGTGCGCACGATGCTCGACGTGAACCTGCTGGGCGCCTGGCGCGTGACCGCCGCCGCGATCGACCGGCTGGCCGAGTCCCGCGGGCGGGTGGTGATGATCGCCTCGCGGATGTCGTTCATGGGGCTCCCGCTGGGGGCCGCCTACGGCGTGTCGAAGCGTGCGCTCGTCGCCTACGCGGACGCGCTGCGCGCGGAGTACGGCACCCACGTGTCGGTCACCTGCGTGCATCCCGCGTACGTGAAGACGCCGATCCACGACTCGACGCGCGAGGCCGGGCTGCGGCTCGAGGGCTTCTCGCGCGAGGAGCCGCTCGAGCGCGTGGTGGCGGCGATCGTCAGGGCGGCCGAGTCGCCGCGCCCGCCGCGCGACCTCGCCGTAACGCGCGGCGGCTCGCTCCAGATTGCGGTCGCGCGGCACCTCCCGCGCGTGGTGGACCGGGCCGTCGCGCGCACGCTCGCCAAGCGCGTCGCCGCGGGCGAGTTCGACGGCGCGCCGGTGGCCGAGGGCCTGCGCGCCCGCCACCGGCGCTAGACATCTGTCCCATTCCGGGCGTTCACCTCCGACTGGGGGCTAAAGCCCCTGCACGTTGCGCCCGATACCTGGAACCAGTTAGGGCCAGCCCTGCTGGTCACACCAAGTCCCAGGAGAAACAACATGCTGCGGAACCTCCGTACGCGGATGTCGGACGAGCAGGGCTTCACGCTTATCGAGCTTCTCGTCGTCATCCTGATCATCGGCATCCTTGCCGCGATTGCTCTGCCGGCCTTCCTCGGCCAGCAGGAGAAGGGCCAGGACGCGGACGCGAAGTCGAACGCCCGCAACCTCGTCTCGCAGATCGAGTCGTGCTTCGCGACCGAGCAGACCTACGTGTCCTGTGACACGGCCGCCGAGCTGCCCAACACGGGCCTCTCGTACGGCACTGGCGCTGGTCAGGTCCAGGTCAGCGCCTCCACCGCCAGCACCTACACGATCTCGGCCGTCTCGAAGGCGGGTGGCGCCACGCCGCACACCTTCACCATCGAGAAGACCAGCACGGGCGACAGCGTCCGCGCCTGCACCCCGACCGGCAAGGGCGGCTGCCCCAACAGCGGCGCCTGGTAAGAACCGAAAGGTTCAACCGGCAGTTTCCGAGAGGCGGGCCCCCGGGCCCGCCTCTCGCCTTTTCCGTGCCCCCTCGCACGGCTCCCCGGCGGGGCAGATCGATAGCCTTTGCCTCCCGTGCCCCAGGTGACCGTCAACGGGATCGACGACCTGCGTGCCCTCATGGGCAAGGAAGTCGGTCCCACCGAGTGGCGCGACGTCACGCAGGACGACATCGACCTCTTCGCCCGCCTGTCGGGGGACGACCAGTGGATTCACGTCGACGTTGAGCGGGCCAAGACCGAGAGCCCGTTCGGGACGACCGTCGCGCATGGGAACCTGACGCTGTCGATGATCGACGGCCTGCGACGTGACCTGATCGAGTCGAAGGGCTTCAAGCTCGGCGTCAACTACGGCTGGAACAAGGTGCGCTTCCCCGCGCCCGTGCCCGCCGGGTCGAGGGTGCGCGCCCGCGCCGAGGTGACCGACGTCGACGAGGTCGGCGGCGGCTGGTACCAGGTCGTGACGAAGTTCACCGTCGAGGTGGAGGGCTCGGAGAAGCCCGCCTGCGTCGGCGAGAGCGTCGGACGCGCGCTGCCGGGGTAGGACCCGCCTCCCGTGCGCACCCCTCCCGAGAGCCTCGCCGCGCTGATCGAGCGCTGGGACCCCGAGGCCTTCGACGCGCCCGGCGGCCGCGCGCGGGTGCGGCTGATCGTGAAGGGCGAGGGCGAGTGGGACGCCGTGGTGCACGGCGCCGCCGTGACCCTGCGCGACCCGCGCGGCGAGCCCGACGCGACGATCGCCGCCCCGGTGCCCACCTGGCGGCGGATCGCCGCGGACCCCGCCGGCGGCGTGGAGGAGCACGCGGCGGGCCGGCTGGCCGTGCGCAAGAACATGCACATCGGCGTGGGCTTCCTCGCGGCCGCCGCCGGGCGCCGCGACGGCATCGGCCTGCGCTTCGCGCGCGTGAAGACGCCGAACGGGCGCATGGCGATCCAGCAGCTCGGCGAGGGGCCGCCGGTCCTGATGCTCCACGGCCTCGGCGGCACGAAGGTCTCGTTCATGCCGACCCAGGCCGCGCTGGCCCAGACCCACCGGACGATCGCCCTCGACCTGCCCGGGTTCGGCGACAGCGACAAGCCGGTGGGTGCCTACGACGCCAAGTTCTTCACGCGCTGGGTGGTCGGCCTGATGGACACGCTCGAGCTCGACCGCGCGCAGGTGATCGGCCACAGCATGGGCGGCCGCGTGGCGATCGAGCTCGGCATGCGCCACCCCGACCGCGTCGAATGCCTGGCGCTGATGACGCCGGCGCTCGCCTGGCTGCGCGACAAGCGCTGGACGCCGTTCCTCAAGCTGCTGCGCCCCGAGCTCGCGCTGCTCCAGCCCGCGCCGCGCGCGATGGTCGAGCGCTTCGTGCGCTCCGCGGTCCCGGGCGCTAACGGCGGTTGGAGCGCGGCGGGCATCGACGAGTTCCTGCGCGCGTACCTCACCCCTCGCGGCCGCATGGCCTTCTACGCCGCCGCCCGCAACATCTACCTCGACGAGAGCGACCCGTTCTGGACGCGGCTCGAGTCCGTCGAGGCGCGCTCGCTGTTCATCTGGGGCCGGCGCGACCAGATCATCCCGATCGGCTTCGCCAACCACGTGCGCCGGGCGCTGCCGGCGGCCGAGCACGTCGAGCTCGATTGCGGCCACATTCCGCAGTTCGAGCGTCCGGCCCAGACCCATGCGGCGATCAGCCGCTTCCTGCGCGGGGTATCCACCCACGGTGGACGCACACGCACGCGAACAACCCGCGCCGCCAGCCGGACGCAGTCCGGGCGCGGCTAGCGAGGCGCGCCGCAGGGCGCGCGGGGCCTGGCGCTACGTGAAGGCCCTCTACATGAAGGGCTACGAGGACAACGTCACGGGCCTGTCCGGGATGGTCGCCTACAACCTGCTGCTCTCGCTGTTCCCGCTCGCGCTGATCCTGCTGTTCGTGGCGGGCAGCATCCTGCACAGCCCCGACATCGAGGAGCGCGTTCTCTCCGACCTGCGCGACCTGTTCCCCGACGCCGCCGAGAGCACGATCTCGGACACGCTCACGCGCGTGCGCGAGAACGCCACGAGCTTCGGCGTGTTCGCGCTGCTCGCGAGCATCTGGTTCGGGTCGTCGTTCTGGGGCGCGCTCGACACCGCGTTCTGCCGGATCTACCACGTCGAGTGCCGCAAGTGGCTCGAGCAGAAGCGGTTCGGCCTCGTGATGCTCGTTGTGATCTTCGTCTTCATGGCCGCGACGGTGTTGCTGCCCACGCTCCAGACCACCCTGGTCCGCGGCGCTCGGAACCTGCCGTTCGGGCTCGCCGACTACGGCGACGAGGTCTTCCTCGTAACGCTCGCCGTAGGGCTGATGATCCTGTTCGGCGTGCTGTGCGTGATCTACTGGGCCGTGCCGAACCGCCTCGTGCCGTGGCGGGCGATCTGGCCTGGCGCGCTGGCCGCCACCGCGGCGATCGGCGTGGTCGACTACGCGTTCCCCGCCTACCTCGACGAGTCGCCGCTCACGAAGATCTCGTCCACGCTGCTGTTCGTGATGATCGTGCTGGTCTGGTTCTACGCGATCGCGTTCATCATCCTCGGGGGCGGGCTGATCAACGCCCTGCGCTTCGAGCGCCACGACACGGGGCGCCTCGCGATCGAGGGGAGGAGCGAGTGAGCGACCGCCCGCGCGAGGAGATCAGGGCGGAGATCCTCGGGCTGGTACGCGAGTACCACGACGCCGAGGCGCCCGGCGGGTTCGTGGCCGGGGAGTCGGCGGTGCCCGTGTCGGGGCGCGTCTACGACGCCGAGGAGATGGTCGAGCTCGTGGACTCGGCGCTCGACTTCTGGCTCACCACGGGACGCTTCGCGAAGAAGCTCGAGCGCGGGCTGGCGCGCTACGTGGGCACGCGCCACGCGCTGCTCTGCAACTCGGGCTCCTCGGCGAACCTGCTCGCCCTGTCGGCGCTCACCTCGCCGCGCCTCGGCCGGCGCCGGCTCGTGGACGGCGACGAGGTGATCACCGTCGCGGCCGGGTTCCCGACCACCGTCAACCCGATCTTCCAGAACCGCCTCAAGCCGGTGTTCGTGGACGTGGATCCCGCCACCGGCAACGTCGTGCCGGAGGCGCTGGCGGGTGCGGTCGGCCCGCGCACCCGCGCGGTCATGCTCGCGCACACGCTCGGCAACCCGTTCGACGTCGACGCCGTGCGGACCCTCTGCGCCGAGCACGGCCTCTGGCTCGTCGAGGACAACTGCGACGCGCTCGGCTCCACCTACGACGGTCAGCGCACCGGCACCTTCGGCGACCTCGCGACGGTCTCGTTCTACCCCGCCCACCACATCACGACCGGCGAGGGCGGCTGCGTGCTCGTGCGCGGCGGCAAGCTCAAGAAGATCGTCGAGTCGTTCCGCGACTGGGGGCGCGACTGCTGGTGCGACCCTGGTGACGAGAACACCTGCGGGAAGCGGTTCGAGTGGCAGCTCGGCGGCCTGCCCCTCGGCTACGACCACAAATACACGTACTCGCACGTGGGCTACAACCTGAAGATGACCGACCTCCAGGCGGCGGTCGGCGTGGCGCAGCTCGCGAAGCTGCCCGGGTTCGTGGAGGCGCGCAAGCGCAACTGGCGCCGGCTGCGCGACGGGCTCGCGCCCTACGCGGACGTGCTGATGCTCCCGGAGCCGACCCCCCGCAGCGACCCGAGCTGGTTCGGCTTCTCGATGTGCGTGCGCCCCGGCGCGCCGTTCACCCGCGCCGAGCTGCTGGCCTGGCTCGAGGAGGCCGGCATCGCCACGCGGCAGGTCTTCGCGGGCAACCTCACGCGTCAGCCCGCCTACCGGGACGCCGACTACCGGATCGCGGGCGAGCTGACCGGAACCGACCTCGTCATGCACCAGGGGTTCTGGATCGGCGTCTACCCGGGCCTGACCGACGAGATGGTCGACTACATGGTCGACGCGATCGGGCGCTTCCGGGAGCAGCGGGCCGCGGCCTAGCGCCAGCTTTCAGCGCCTGCGCGCCGCTACACTGCGGCACTTGACCTCGCGGCCCCTGCGGGGTCGTTCTTCGCAGGGGGCCGTCCACCGTTTGACCGTCAGGGAGCCATGGCCCGCGGAGACGTCCGAATCGCCGTGACGCTCGCTTGCGAGGACTGCAAGCGGCGCAACTATCAGTCAGAGAAGTCGAAGCGCAACGATCCCAACCGGATCGAGCTGCGCAAGTTCTGCCGCTGGTGCGGGAAGCACACCCCGCACAAGGAAACGCGCTAGGAGCCGGGCCCTCGTCTGATGGCTAGGGACCGCCAAAAGGCGAAGCAGCGTCAGGAGCAGCGGCGCCAGGAGCGTCTGCGCGCGCGCGGCGAGGACCCGGGCGGCCAGGACGGCGCCCCGGCCCCCGGCGGCGACGGCAAGGTCGACGCCGACGAGCCCGCCGAGGTCGGCCGCCTAGCGGGCGAGACCGGCGCGCCGCCCGAGAACATCGGCCACAGCGACGCGACCGCCGAGTCGCCGCCTCCGCACGGGGTCGTCGACGAGGACGCGATCCCCGCGGGCGACGCCGGCGGCGACCCCCGCGGCCGCGGAGGCCCGGACCGCGCTCGCGACCTGACCCCCGACGAGGAGGACGAGCTCTTCCTCGACGAGGAGGACTTCGAGGTAGACCAGGACGAGCTGGCCGAGGCCGAGGGCGGCGAGGTGGCCTACGCGCCCCGCGGCCGCCGCGGCGAGAAGTCCCCGGCGTCGGGTGAGGTCACCAAGGCGGGCGGTGGCGCTAGGGTTGTCGCGTTCCTGCGCGCCTGCTGGGCCGAGCTCCAGCGTGTGCAGTGGCCAGATCGCAAGCAGACCACTCAGCTGACTGCGATCGTCCTCGTCTTCATCGTCATCATGGGCGGCTACCTGGGGCTGCTCGACGCGATCGTCTCGCGGGTCGTCCAGGAGATCCTCTAGAGAGAGCCAATGTTCCGCTGGTACGCCGTCAACACCTATTCAGGGCACGAGAACAAGGTCAAGCAGAACCTCGAGCATCGTGTCCAGTCGCTCGGTCAGCAGCGCAACGTGCGCTCGATCGTCATCCCCACCGAGCAGGTCTCGGAGATGAAGGACGGTCAGAAGGTCCAGATCGAGCGCCGCACGATGCCCGGCTACGTGCTCGTGAACATGAACCTGGACGAGGACTCGTGGACCGTCGTGAAGGGCACGCCCGGCGTGACCGGCTTCGTGGGGGCGTCGCAGAAGCCCGTGCCGCTGAGCCAGCCCGAGGTCGACCGGCTGCTCAACCGCGAGGTCGCCGAGCGCCCGCGCACGCGCGCTCAGTTCTCGATCGGGGAGTCGGTCAAGGTCGTCTCCGGTCCGCTCTCGGACTTCTCCGGTGAGATCTCCGAGATCAACGAGGACGCCGCCAAGCTCAAGGTGCTGGTCTCGATCTTCGGCCGCGAGACTCCCGTCGAGGTCGGCTTCGACCAGGTGAAAAAGATCTGAGACGTGAAGTCGAAGACCAACATCAGAACGCGGGGCTGGAAGCCCCGCGGAGGTAATCGCTAGTGGCCAAGAAGGTCATGACACTCATCAAGCTCCAGGTCCCCGGCGGGGCCGCGAATCCCGCGCCGCCGGTCGGACCCGCGCTCGGTCAGCACGGCGTGAACATCATGGAGTTCTGCAAGGCGTTCAACGCGCAGACGACCGAGGAGGCCGGGCGCATCATCCCGGTCGAGATCACGGTCTTCGAGGACCGCTCGTTCACCTTCATCACGAAGACGCCGCCGGCGGCGGTGCTCATCAAGGAGGTCGCGGGGATCGAGAAGGGCTCCGGCGAGCCGAACCGCGAGAAGGTCGGGCGCATCACCAAGGCGCAGGCGCGCGAGATCGCGGAGACCAAGCTTCAGGACCTGAACGCGTCCGACCTCGACCAGGCGGCGAAGATCATCGAGGGCACCGCGCGCTCGATGGGCGTGGAGGTTGTTTAGAGAGGCGTGATGCCGAACCACGACATCAAGACGCGGGCGTGGATGCCTCGCGGAGGTAACTAATGGCGAAGCATGGCAAGCGCTACCGCGAGCTCTACTCCCGCGTCGACCGCGAGCGCGCCTACACGCCCGCCGAGGCGGTGCAGCTCGTGAAGAGCCTTCAGTCCACGAAGGCCACCGAGACCGTCGAGATCCACGTGCGCACCGGGCTCAACGTGCGCCACGCGGAGGAGCAGCTCCGCGGCACGATCACGCTTCCGAACAGCGAGGGCACGGACGTGACCGTGGCCGTGTTCGCGCGCGGCGACAAGGCGCGTGAGGCCGAGGCCGCCGGCGCCGACGTCGTCGGCGACGAGGACCTCGCCAAGCGGGTCGAGGAAGGCTGGACCGACTTCGACGTGGCGATCGCGACGCCGGACATGATGCCGGTGGTGGGTCGCCTCGGCCGGGTTCTCGGGCCGCAGGGCAAGATGCCGAACCCGAAGCTCGGCACCGTCACCCAGGACGTGGGGCAGGCCGTGACCGAGGCCAAGGCCGGCAAGGTCGAATACCGCACCGACCGCTCGGCGATCGTCCACCTGGCGATCGGCAAGACCTCGCTCGACGAGCGCCAGCTCCTCGAGAACTACGCCGCGCTGATCGACGAGCTCGTCCGCGCGAAGCCCGCCGCCGCCAAGGGGCGCTACCTGCGCACGATCACGCTCGCCACGAGCCACTCGCCGGGCATCCGCGTGGACCCGGCGCGCACGCGCGACATCCTCGAGGAGGCCATCCCCGGCGATGGCGCCTCGGAGAACGGAGCCGGCGACGACGCCGCCGCTCCGGTCGACGCCACCGCCTAGAGCGGTGCCTGCCAGACGTCCCTGACGAAGTACCGGACCATTCCGGCGAACTCGCCGTGGACGGACATCATCCTGTTGAGCTTCTCGACGGTCCTGGCCCGGAGGTCGCCCTCCAGCTTCGGGAGGGAGTCGACGAACAGGCGGGCATTGTCGTAGGTCTCGTAACGCCAGCGCAGCAGCTCGTCGCGGTTGAGCCCGAGGTACTGGTCAGCGGCCGCGAACGCCAGCGCTGCAGCCGGCGTCTCGTCTCGCGGCTCGATCTTGACCTCTCTCACCACGTCGTCTGCGTTCCACCTGAAGAGCGGCTCCGGGTCGAGCGCATACGGGTCGGGGATCCCGGGCTGCTCACCCGCCGACGCCCGCAGGTGCAGCTCGACGGAGGACTCGTCGAGCGGGTCGGGACCCAGCGTGCCGACGAGCGCCTCGATCTCCTCGTCGGAGGTCGACGGGTCTACGGCCGGCCCCGTCAGAACAGTTCCGCCGGCTGGGAAGTTGATGCCCTTGTAGCTCTGGTTGCAGATCTGGCAGGAGTAGATGTAGTTGTCGTAGCAGTACGCAAGCCACCAGTAGACGTCCTTCGGCCGGTAGTGCTCCACGTCGCCGTGGGCCACGTGGCTGGCCTTGCCCTCGCAGTAGCCGCACTTGCCGTCGGACTCGTCGTGAAGCTGGGGCTTGGCGTCCTTCCAGACCGCCGATCGCGGCTTGCTCCCCTCCTTGCGCCGCCGGAGCAGCTCGGCCTCGAGCTCGAGTCGCCCCGCTCCGCGGAAGCCCTTCGGAACCGCCGCCTCGGTCCGCTCTCTGGTCAGTCGGATCACGTCGGTCTACGAGATGGTCAGCCCCTGGCGAGCTGGTCCCTGATGTCACGCATCAGGGCCTTCACCTCGTCCTGTCCCTGGATCCCGTCCGTCCAGTCGGGCAGATCCTCGAGCTCCGCCGAGAGCTCCCTGAGGCGATCCGTCTCGGCGGTGCTGCGCGTGCGCAGGTCCCGCAAGTATCGGTACTCGTCCTTCATCTCCTCGATCGGCCGTGAGTCGAGCGTCGTCAGGCCGAACACCGGACTGGTCAGGAGCTGATGGAGCATCAGGTCACGGGGCGCGCCGTCGTACGAGAAGAGCTGCGCGGGTGCGTTGGCGGCGCGCCTCCGGAGGAAGAACAGCTCACCCTCGCCCGCTTGGTGGACCGTGAGCGGGCTGTGCGTCGTCGCGACCACCTGGAGGTGGGGGAAGCGGTCCTCCACGAACCGCATCACCCCGCGTTGCCAGATCGGATGGAGGTGGAGGTCGATCTCGTCTATGAGCAGGAGACCGCGCGCGGCGAATGGGTTCTCGTAGTCCTGGAAGACGTTGGTGATCTGGTAGAGCAGGTCCCCCGCCCAGGCGGCGACGTTCTGGTACCCGTCGCTCAGCAGGCGGTAGGGGATCTCGCCGTCCGGCGTATGGAAGATGAGCTCGCGATTCGCCCGATCGATCCGCTCCAGCCTGATCCCCGGCATGAGCGTGTCGATCGCCTCCCGGACGAGGTCGTAGCCGCGCGGGTGGCGGTAGTCGAGGTCCATCGCCCACGTCTCCAGCGGGGTCAGCGCGTAATCCGGCCAGAACAGGGAGGCCACGCTCTGCGCGCGCGGGTCGCGGAAGCGAGACTTGGGCCGCACGCTCGCCTCGTCCTCGGCCGGCTTGCGCGACACGCCGTAGGCGGCAGTGAAGTAGCTGCGGTGCGTGTGTCTGAAGGCGGCGTCGAGCTCCTCGAGCAGCCCGACGTTCCGGCTGAACACGTCACGGATCGTGTCCTCACGGTGGATGACGAGCGCGCCGTGACGCGGTTCGCCGGCGGCGGTCCTGAGCCACACGATGATGCGCGCTTCGTCCTTGCCTCGCCGGACCCAGTCGGCGGGGGTGCCGAGCAGCTCCGGCATGGCTTCGCTTCCGGCCAGTGCGAGCGCTATCGAGCGCAGCAGCGTCGTCTTGCCGCTGCCGTTCTCGCCGAGGAGGAAGGTCCAGCGCCTGATCCCGTCCGCGCGCGTGACCGGCAGATCGAGGTGCTCGATCGATCTGACGTTCTCTAGGACGATCCGCTCGAGGAACAAACGCGACTCCGCTGTCGCGATCATACGCCTCCGGACCCCGGCCGCCCGACCGCGCCTCGCCGCTCGCGCGGGCGCCCGCTACCCTCACCGCCGCACAACCGAGCTGCCCCAGACCCCCGGCAGGCGCGAGCCGTAAGACCTGGGCAGGCGATTCCGTCGGAGACCGTTCCTCGGAGCCCGCCTGCGTGCGGGCTTTGTCTTTGGAGACGACCGAGTGAACAGAGATGAGAAGGCCGCGGTCATCGACGAGGTGGCCGAGCGGATCGAGGGCTCGCAGGCGATCTTCGCGATCGACTATCGCGGGCTGTCGGTCAAGCAGGCGGTCGAGCTGCGCCAGCAGCTCACCGAGGCCGGGACGCACTTCCAGGTGGTCAAGAACCGCCTCACGATCCGCGCCGCCGACAAGGCGGGCGCCGAGGATCTGAAGACCTTCCTCGAGGGCCCGACCGCGCTCGCGTTCGTGCAGGGCGACGCGGCACTGGCGGCCAAGGCCATCGCGACCTTCCGCCGGGCCAACAACCTGCTCGAGTTCAAGGGCGGCACGCTCGACGGCGACGTCCTGTCGATAGACCAGATCGAGTCGATCGCGCGGCTTCCGGCCCGCGAAGTGCTCCAGGGCCAGTTCGTCGGCGTGCTCGCCTCGCCGATCACCGGCCTGGTGCGCGGCCTGGCCTCGATGATCTCGGGGCTGGCGAGCCAGCTCCAGCAGATCGCCGAGCAGGGGCTGGTGACGGGCGAGGCCCCGGCGGCGGCCGCCGATGCGGCCCCCGGGGACGACGCGGCTCCGGCGGACGACGCGGCTCCGGCCGCCGACACGGCCCCCCCCGAGGAGGCTTCCGCCGGCGAGCCGGCTTCGGACGCTTCCCCCGCTGGGGAGGACGCCGCTTCCGACGACGCCCCTTCGGAGGACGCTCCTTCGGACGCCGCTCCTTCGGACGCCGCTGCTTCGGACAACGCCCCTACGGACGACGCCCCTACGGACGACGCCCCTTCGGGCCCCACGCCCGACGAGATGGAGCCGGCCGCGGCGGCGGAGGCTTCGGAGACGGTGAAGGCCGAGGAGCCGGACGCTCCCGCCGAGACCGCGACGGAGGAGGCTCCCGCCGAGGAACCCACCCCCGCGGAGGAGGCGCCCGGCTCGCCGACCGCCGAGGCCGAGACTGCCGAGCAGGAAGAGACATCGGAGACTTCGGAGGAGCCCTCCGGAGCCGAGAACCAGGAACAGGAGGGCTAGATGCCTACGACACAGGAATGGATCGACGAGCTGAAGGGCATTTCGGTGCTCGAGCTCAGTGAGCGGATCTAGGCGCTCGAGGAGGAGTTCGGCGTATCGGCGACCGCGGTGGCCGCCGCGGCCCCGGCCGGCGGCGGAGCCGCCGCCGACGGCGCTGCCGAGGAGGAGGTCTCGACCACGGTCGACGTCGTGCTCACCGGCTCCGGCGACAAGAAGATCCAGGTCATCAAGGTCGTCCGCGCGGCGACCGGCCTCGGCCTCAAGGAGGCCAAGGCGCTCGTGGACGAGGCCCCCAAGCCGGTCAAGGAGGGCATCGACCGCGAGGAGGCCGAGAAGCTGAAGGGCGAGATCGAGGAGGCCGGCGGCAGCGTCGAGCTGAAGTAGCGCCCGAGCGGCCGCGGCCGCGATGAGTCTTCCTTCAACCGTCCTGTCCTAGGGGGACACCGTCCCCTCAAGGCAGGACGGTCGTCGTTTTCGCCTCAGTCCGGCAGCAGTGGGACCGAGGGGTCGTCGCGGCGGCCGACGAGCACCCCTCGCTTGATCGCGCCGCTGCCGAAGCGGTCGCGCACGTCGTCGAGGGCCGCGTCGAGGGCGTCCGCGCGGGAGGCCGGCCGCAGCGCCAGTTGGATCGGCACCTCGTCGGCCAGGTTCCCGAGCGAGAGCCCCACGAGCGTCAACCCGCGCTCGTGCACCAGCGGCAGCGCCGCGCGCAGCAGCGCCCGCCCCTCGGCGAGGATCACCTGCGTGTGCGCGGTCGGCTCGGCGAGCGTGTGCGAGCGGGTCGCCCGCGAGTAGTCGCCGAAGCGCAGCCGCAACGTGACCGTGCGGCAGACGCGGCCCGCCGCCCGAAGCCGGCGCGCGAGCCGGTCCGCGAGAGCCACCACCGTCGCGTCCAGCTCCGCGACCGAGCCGTTCCAGCGCCCAAGTGCCCGCTGCGCCCCCATGGAGCGGCGACGAACGCCGGTCCGCACTCGTCGCGGGTCGCGGTTGTGCGCAAGCGCGTGCAGGTGCCGTCCCGCCCCGCGCCCCAGCAGCCTCACGAGCTCGTCCTCCGACACGGCCGCCACCTGAGCCACGCTCCGCAGTCCGGCCGCGTGGAGCTTGCCCGCCGTCACCGGCCCCACTCCCCAGAGCCGTTCGACGGGCAGCGGGTGGAGGAACGCGAGCTCGCCTCCCGCCGGCACGATCAGCAGACCGTCCGGCTTCGCGACGGCGCTCGCCACCTTCGCGAGGAACTTGGTGGACGCGCCGCCGACCGTGATCGGCAGTCCCACCCGCGCCCGCACCTCACGCCGCAGCCGCGCCCCGATCTCCGCGGCCGTGCCCGTGATCCGCTCCAACCCGCGCACGTCGAGGAACGCCTCGTCGATCGACAGCCCCTCCACGTGCGGCGCGAACTCGCGGAACACGTCGAACACCGCCCGGCTCGCCTCCGAGTAGGCCGCCATCCGCGGCGGCACGACCACGGCATCGGGGCAGAGCCGGCGAGCGACGGAGCCGCCCATCGCGGTCCGCACCCCGCGCGCCTTCGCCTCGTACGAGCAGGCCAGCACCACACCTCCGCCCACGACGACCGGCCGCCCGCGCAGCGCGGGCGAGTCGCGCTGCTCGACCGACGCGTAGAACGCATCGAGATCGGCGTGGAGAACGGAGATTGACACGAACACATGTTCGCATTCGGCGACGACGCGTTGCAACGCCGCCCGCACCTTCGCCAGACTCAACCGCGATGTCCGTAAGGGTCGAGTCCGTCAACGTCGGCGAGCCGCGCGAGGTCGAGGCAAACGGCCACACGGTCCTCACGGCGATCTGGAAGAGCCCGGTCGCGGGGCGGATCCCCGTGCGCGGCGTGAATCTGCGCGGCGACGACCAGGCCGACCGGACCGTGCACGGCGGACCCGACAAGGCCGTCTACGCGTACGCCGCCGAGGAGATCGAGCTGTGGGCGGCCGAGCTGGGGGAGACGCTCGGCCACGCTCCGTTCGGCGAGAACCTGACGGTGCGCGGCCTCCCGGTCTCGGAGGCGGTGATCGGCGAGCGCTGGAGCATCGGCACCGCGCTGCTCGAGGTCGCCCAGCCGCGCCTGCCGTGCTTCAAGCTCGGCCTGCGGATGGGCGACCCACGGTTTCCGAAGCGCTTCGCCGCCGCGGACAGGCCCGGCGCGTACCTCCGCATCCTCCGCGAGGGCGATATCGGAGCCGGCGACGCGATCGAGGTGCAGGGCCGCCCGGACCACGGCGTCACCTGCGCGCTCGTCGCCCGGGCGCTCCTGCGCGAGCCGCAGCTCCTCCCGGCCGCGCTCAGAGCTCCCGAGCTCCCGGGCGGCCTGCGCGAGTGGATGACCGAGCGCGCCGCCGCGCACGGCGCCTAGCACCAGCAAGCCCCCGCGCGGTGGTTTTTCGCCGCTCACCCGGGTAACATCGCCGCAGGCCAATAGCCGCAGCCGTCCCTCAGTAGCTGCTCCGCCCACATATCGCGGAGCCTCGGGACGGGGTCCGTGACGGCCGCTCAGCGCCCCGAAAGGCGGCGCTGTTCGTCGTGCTATATTGACCGGTCGCGTCAGCGCGCCCCAGCGCGCAGCGTCCAGCCCTCACCTCCGTCCGACCTCAAGGAGCCGCCGTCTTGGCCCGTGTTGATGCCCCCCGTCAGCGCCGCAGTTTTGCGCGCCTCGAAACACCCCTCGAGCTTCCGAACCTGATCGACATCCAGCGCCGCTCGTTCGAGTGGATGGTGGACACCGAGAAGGGGGGCCTGCGCGAGACCATCGACGACGTCTCCCCGATCGAGGACTACACCGGCAACCTCGCCGTCGTCTTCGAGCAGATCGCCTTCGACGAGCCCACCGCCTCGATCGACGAGTGCCGTGAGAAGGACCTCACCTACGCGCGCCCGCTGACCGTCAAGGTCGCCTTCCAGAACCGCGAGACCGGCGAGATCCGCGAGCAGTCCGTCTTCATGGGCGACTTCCCCTGGATGACCGAGTGGGGCACGTTCATCATCAACGGGACCGAGCGCGTGGTCGTCACGCAGCTCGTCCGCTCGCCCGGCGCCTACGTCATGGAGCCGAAGGACCGCGAGAAGCAGGTCTTCATCGCGAACCTGATGCCGGCCCGCGGCTCGTGGCTCGAGCTCGAGATCGACAAGAAGGGCCGCGTGTACGTCCGGATCGACCGCAAGCGCAAGCTGCCGGTCACGGTCCTCCTGCGCGCGATGGGCTACGTCGAGGACCAGCAGATTCTCGACCTGTTCGACAACTCGCTCTACGTCCGGAACACGCTCGACGCCGACACCGAGGTCACCCGCTCCGAGGAGGGCGCGCTGATCGAGCTGTTCAAGAAGCAGCGCCCCGGCGAGCCGCCGTCGGTCGACAACGCCCGCGCGCTCCTGAACACGCTGTTCTTCGACCCGAAGCGTTACGACCTCACGCGCGTCGGCCGCTACAAGCTGAACAGCCGCCTGAACCTCGACGAGGACCTCGACACCCGCACGCTCACGCACCGGGACATCATCGAGCTCATCAAGGAGCTCGTCTCGCTGCCCAGGGAGCTGGGCATCCCCGAGTCCGGCGAGTTCGACGAGGGCGAGCCGATCAAGGACTACGCCCTCGAGGCGCAGATGATCCCGCGCGACCCGATCGCCGACCGGCTCGACGAGTACGAGCACTTCGGCAACCGCCGCCTGCGCACCGTCGGCGAGCTGATCCAGGAGGCGTTCCGGATCGGCCTCTACCGCATGGAGCGCGTGGTCCGCGAGCGCCTCACCACCGAGGACGCGGACACGATCACGCCGCAGACGATCATCAACATCCGCCCGGTCGTGGCCGCGCTGAAGGAGTTCTTCGGCTCCTCGCAGCTCTCGCAGTTCATGGACCAGACGAACTCGCTGTCCGGCCTGACGCACCGCAGGCGCCTCAGCGCCCTCGGCGCCGGCGGCCTCACCCGCGAGCGCGCGCCCATCGAGGTCCGCGACGTGCACCCGAGCCACTACGGCCGCATGTGCCCGATCGAGACGCCGGAGGGCCCGAACATCGGCCTGATCGGCTCGCTCTCGAGCTTCGCCGAGGTCTCCGAGCACGGCTTCGTCACCACGCCCTACCGGGTGGTCGAGGAGGGCGTGGTCACCGACCGGATCGTCCACCTCGACGCCAACGAGGAGGACGAGAAGGTCATCGCCCAGGCGAACGCCGAGTTCGACTCGAAGACGCAGAAGCTCAAGGGCCCGAGCGTCACCTGCCGTTCACGCGACGGCGAGCTGACCCTCGCCGCGCCGAAGGACGTCGACCTGATGGACGTCTCGCCCGAGCAGATCTGGTCGGTTGCCACGGCGCTGATCCCGTTCCTCGAGCACGACGACGCCAACCGCGCGCTGATGGGCTCGAACATGCAGCGCCAGGCCGTTCCGCTGCTCAAGACCGAGGCGCCGCTGATCGGCACCGGGATGGAGACCCGTGCCGCGATCGACTCCGGCGATGTCCTGCTAGCCCGCCGCAAGGGCACCATCACGCACGTGGACGCCGAGCGGATCGTCATCGAGGACGGCTCCGAGAAGGACGAGTACACGCTCCACAAGTTCATGCGCTCGAACCAGGGCACGATCATCCACCAGAAGCCGCGCGTGTCCGAGGGGCAGCGGGTCAAGCAGGGTGACGTGCTCGCGGACGGGTCCTCGACCGACCAGGGCGAGCTGGCACTCGGCAAGAACTGCATGGTCGCCTTCATGTCCTGGGAGGGCTACAACTTCGAGGACGCGATCATCATCTCGGAGCGGCTGGTCAAGGACGACGAGCTCACCTCGATCCACATCGAGGAGTACGAGATCGACGCCCGCACCACCAAGCTGGGCGACGAGGAGATCACGCGCGACATCCCGAACCGCTCGGAGGAGTCGCTCCGCAACCTCGACGAGCGCGGCATCGTCCGCATCGGCGCCGAGGTCGGCTCGGGCGACCTGCTGGTCGGCAAGGTCACGCCGAAGGGCGAGACCGAGCTCACCGCCGAGGAGAAGCTGATCCGCGCGATCTTCAAGGAGAAGGCGCGCGAGGTCCGCGACACATCGCTCAAGGTGCCCCACGGCGAGGGCGGCGTCGTCATCGACGTGCTCACCTTCCGCCGCGAGGAGGGCGACGACCTCGCCCCCGGCGTCAACGAGCTCGTCCGCGTGTTCGTGGCGAAGAAGCGCAAGATCGCCGAGGGCGACAAGCTCGCGGGCCGCCACGGCAACAAGGGCGTGATCTCGAAGATCGTGCCCGAGGCCGACATGCCGCACCTTGCGGACGGCACCCCGGTCGACGTGATCCTCAACCCGCTCGGCGTGCCGAGCCGGATGAACATCGGCCAGATCATGGAGACGCACCTCGGGTGGGTCGCCGGCGAGGGCTGGTACGACGACGGCTCCGAGGCCTACAAGCAGTCGCGGAACGGTGGCGACGGTCGCGTGTACGTGGCCACGTCGGTGTTCGACGGCGCGTCGGTCGAGCAGGTGGACGAGGCACTCGTGCGCTGGCAGGAGGAGCACCACGAGCGCGGCGTCCACTTCGAGGTCGACAAGTCGGAGCGGCCCGGGTGGCGCTCGAGCGGCAAGGTCCAGCTCTACAACGGGCGGACCGGCGAGCCGTACGAGGAGACCGTCACGGTCGGCTACATGTACATCCTGAAGCTGCTCCACCTCGTGGACGACAAGATCCACGCACGGAGCACGGGCCCCTACTCGCTCGTCACCCAGCAGCCGCTGGGCGGCAAGGCGCAGTTCGGCGGCCAGCGCTTCGGCGAGATGGAGGTGTGGGCGCTCGAGGCGTACGGCGCGGCGTACACGCTCCAGGAGATGCTCACGATCAAGTCCGACGACACCGTCGGGCGCGTGAAGGCGTACGAGGCGATCGTCAAGGGCGAGAACATCGCCGAGCCGTCGATCCCCGAGTCCTTCAAGGTGCTGCTGAAGGAGATGCAGTCGCTGGCGCTCGACGTCAACGTCAAGTCGGAGGAGGGAGCAGGCGTCGAGATCCGCGACGAGGACGACGACCTGCTGCGCGCCGCGGAGGAGCTGGGCATCGACCTGTCCGGCGTCCGCGCGCCCACCGCGGAGGCGGCCGACGAGGCCGAGGAGAAGATCGAGGCCGAGGGCGGTGGCGGGCAGACCGCCGAGTCGCCGGCCGAACAGGAAGCTGACTACGTCGAAGACTCGAAGGAGTAGAGGCCCCACATGATCGACATCAACAACTTCGACGCAATCTCGATCGGCCTCGCTTCCTCGAAGCAGATCCGCTCGTGGTCAAGCGGTGAGGTCACCAAGCCGGAGACGATCAACTACCGCACGCTCAAGCCGGAGAAGGACGGCCTCTTCTGCGAGCGCATCTTCGGTCCCACCAAGGACTGGGAGTGCTACTGCGGCAAGTACAAGCGCGTCCGCTACAAGGGCATCGTCTGCGAGCGCTGCGGCGTCGAGGTCACGCGCTCCAAGGTGCGCCGCGAGCGCATGGGCCACATCGACCTCGCGGCCCCCGTGAGCCACATCTGGTTCTTCAAGGGCGTCCCGAGCCGCATCGGCTACCTCCTCGACATGGCGCCGAAGGAGCTCGAGAAGATCCTCTACTTCGCCGCGTCCATCGTGACCTGGGTCGACGAGGAGGCGCGCGAGAAGGACACGGCCAAGCTGGAGAAGGAGGTCAACAAGGTCCTCGACGCCTACGCGGCCGAGAAGGAGGAGCGCCTGCTCGAGCTGCGCGAGTCGCTCGAGCGCCGCGAGGAGTACCTCAAGACCGGCTCCCAGACCGGCTTCATCGACGACGACTACCTGTGGGCGGAGGCGCTCGACGTCGACGTCTCCAAGCTCGACGAGGACGAGCGCCAGAAGATGCTGCGCGACCTGCGCAAGACCTTCGACTCGGACATCGCCGACACGGAGGCGTACATCGAGGACGCCGCCGAGCGGAT
>DASVPL010000308.1:0-5072 GCA_036382905.1 Thermoleophilaceae bacterium
GAGCATCGGGCTCGCCGTGGACGTGGAGCGCAAGGACGGCAGCCGCAGCCTCGTGGTGCCGGTCGTCAAGGGGGCCGACGCCCTCGACCTCGCCGGCTTCGTCGAGCGCTACGACGAGCTCGTGGCGGGCGCCCGCGACAACACGCTCCCGCCCGAGGCGTACTCCGGCGCGAACATCACCCTCACGAATCCGGGGGGGCTCGGCACCGTCGCCTCCGTGCCGCGCCTGATGCCCGGGCAGGGCACGATCATCGCCACGGGCTCGATCGGCCTCCCGCCCGGCCTCAAGGGGGTCGACCCGAGCAGGGTCCGGGAGCTCGGTATCGCGAAGGTCATGACGATGACGAGCACCTACGACCACCGCGTGATCCAGGGCGCGGAGTCGGGGGCGTTCCTGCGGCGGATCGACGAGCTGCTCCAGGGCGAGGACGACTTCTACACGTCCGCCTTCGCGGCGCTCGGCCTCGGCGACGCCCCGATCGCGCCCGAGGCGAAGGCCGACGAGGCGGGCGCCGGTCCGGTCACCGCCCACGAGCCCGCGCCGTCCGAGGTCAAGCCCGACATCACCGGCGCGGCGGACGAGGCGCTGCTCCAGGCGGTCCAGGCCGCCACCTCCGTGGTCAAGGCGCACCGCATGCACGGCCACCTGGCCGCGGACCTCGATCCCCTCCGCTCCGAGCCGATGGGCGACCCGGCGCTGAACCCGGCCACCGTGAACCTCACCCCGGAGCTGATGCGGCAGATCCCCGCGTCGGTCCTGCGCGTGGCGGTCCCCGGCGAGACGTTCGCGGACGCGCTCCCCCACCTCCAGGACACCTACTGCGGCACGATCGCCTACGAGATCGAGCACATCTCCGACCACAAGCAGCGCGTCTGGCTGCGGCAGGTCATCGAGTCAGGCGACCACCGCTGGCCGCCGAATGCCGAGCTGCGCCGCCGGCTGTTGCGGCGCCTGTCGCAGGTCGAGGCGCTCGAGCAGTACCTGCACAAGGCGTTCCTCGGCCGCAAGCAGTTCTCGATCGAAGGCCTCGACATGCTCGTGCCGATGCTCGACGAGACGATCGAACTCGCGTCCAGCGCGGGCGCGCGCGAGGTCGTCATCGGCATGGCCCACCGCGGCCGCCTGAACGTGATCGCGCACACCGTCGGGCGCGGCTACCGCACGATCCTCGTGGAGTTCGAGGGCGAGCAGAACCTCGAGGCCGACACCGCCCTGCCGTCCGGCGGCACCGGCGACGTGAAGTACCACTACGGCGCGAACGGGACCTACAAGACCGAGGGTGGCCGCAACGTGAAGGTCACGCTGTCGCCGAACCCGAGCCACCTCGAGTTCATCGACCCGGTGGTCGAGGGCCGCGCGCGCGCCGACCAGTCGAGCCGCGGCAGCCGCGAGCTCTCGCACGACGCCTCGCTCGTCCTGCCCGTGCTGATCCACGGCGACGCCGCCTTCCCGGCCCAGGGCGTGGTGGCCGAGACGCTCAACCTCCAGGCGCTCGAGGGCTACAACACGGGCGGCACGGTCCACATCATCACCAACAACCAGCTCGGCTTCACCACGGACCCGAGCGAGGCGCGCTCGACCCGCTACGCCTCGGACCTCGCCAAGGGCTTCGACGTCCCGATCATCCACGTGAACGCCGACGACGTGGAGGGCTGCATCGCCGCCGTGCGGCTCGCGATGGCGTTCCGCGACCGCTTCGGCCGCGACATGCTGATCGACCTGATCGGCTACCGCCGCTTCGGCCACAACGAGCAGGATGAACCCGCCTACACGCAGCCGCTGATCTACGAGCGGATCAAGCGCCACCCGCCGGTCCGCAAGCTCTACGCGGACAAGCTGGTGGCGCAGGGGATCGTCTCCCAGGAGGAGGCCGACGGGGTGGCCGAGCAGGCGTACGCCGAGCTGGCCGACGCCCACCAGGAGCTGAAGGCCGCCCTCCAGCAGGGCTCCGACACCGAGGAGCACGAGCTCGACCGCACGGCCTCGCAGGAGCCGCGCACGACCGTCGCGCAGGACACGCTGCGTGCGCTCAACGAGCAGCTGCTGCGCGTGCCCGAGGGCTTCTCGGTGCACCGCAAGCTCAAGCCGCTGTTCGAGCGCCGCCGCAGCGCCGTGGACGAGGGCACGATCGACTGGGCGCACGCCGAGCAGCTCGCGTGGGCCTCGCTGCTCGCGCAGGGCGTGCCGATCCGCCTCACCGGTCAGGACACCGAGCGCGGCACGTTCAGCCAGCGCCACCTCGTGCTCCACGACGCGCAGACCGGCGACCGCTGGGCGCCGATCCAGAACCTGCCCAAGGCCGAGGTCCCGTTCGAGCTCCACAACAGCCCGCTGTCGGAGACGGCCTGCCTCGGGTTCGAGTACGGCTACTCGGCGCAGGCGCCCGACGCGCTGGTGCTGTGGGAGGCGCAGTTCGGCGACTTCGTGAACGGCGCGCAGGTGATCGTGGACCAGTTCATGGTCTCCGGGCTCGCCAAGTGGGGCCAGGCCACGCGGCTCACGCTGCTCCTCCCCCACGGGTACGAGGGGTCGGGGCCGGAGCACTCGAGCGGGCGGCTCGAGCGCTTCCTCCAGCTCGGTGCCGAGGGCAACATCCGCGTGGCGAACTGCTCGACCCCCGCGCAGTACTTCCACCTCCTGCGCCGGCAGGCGCTGATCCAGAAGCGCCGCCCGCTCGTGGTGATGACGCCGAAGAGCCTGCTGCGCAACCCCGCGGCCACCTCCGACCTCGACGAGCTGGCCGACGGCCACTTCCAGCCGGTGCTCGACGACCCGACGCTGGCGGGCCCGCGCGAGAAGGTCACGCGGCTCGTGCTCTGCGCCGGCAAGGTGTACTACGACCTCGTCGGCCACGAGCGCCGTCCCGAGCTCGACCACCTGGCGGTCTGCCGCGTCGAGCTGCTCTACCCGTTCGCGGAGAACGAGCTGCGCGAGCTGATGGCGAGCTACCCGAACCTGAAGACCGTCGTCTGGGCCCAGGAGGAGCCGAAGAACATGGGCGCCCGCCACGTGATGGAGGGCCGGCTCTCGTGGATCCTCCCCTCGGGCGTCGGCTACGAGTACATCGGCCGCCAGCTCCGCGCCAGCCCCGGCGAGGGCTACGCCGCCGCGCACCGCACCGAGCAGGCGCGCATCGTGCGCGAGGCGCTCGGCGTCCGCGAGTAGCGCTCCGCGGTCGCGCTCTAGCGCTTGTCGAGCTGGGTGCCGGCGAGGTCCTCGGCGGCCTTCTCGCCACCGGCCGCGCGCTGGAGCGCGGACACGAGCGCCGGCGCCATGCCGGTGAGCCAGCCGCCCGAGCGCGGGACGAAGCCCGCCACGTCGATCTCGTACGGGTTCTTCGCGAGCGCGCGCAATACGGCGTCGGTCACGTCCTCGGTGCGGCGCGGGCCGCTGCCCGGCTTGGCCTCGAGCTTGGAGTCCGCGAACATGCCCGCGTCCAGGATGAACCCGGGGAAGATCGTGGTGCAGCCGACGCCGGTCCCGCGCAGGTCGTCGTGCATCGCGAGCGAGAAGCCACGCAGGCCGAACTTGGTGGCGTTGTAGAGCGAGGCGCGCGGGCTCGCGACCTTGCCGGACATCGACGAGACGTAGATCAGGTGACCGCTGCGGCGCTCGAGCATCCGGGGGAGGAGCGCGTGGGTGAGGTGGATCGCGGAGCCGAGGTTCACGTCGAGCACGCGGTCGATCTGCTCGGGCTCGTACTCGCCGAGACGCCCCGTGCCGGGAAGCCCCGCGTTGGCGATCAGGATGTCGACGGCGCCTGCCTCGGACGCGAGCCGGCGCACGTCGTCCGCGCTCGACAGGTCGGCGGGGAGCACCTCGGCGCGGTCGCCCAGCTCGCCGGCAAGCGCCTCGAGCACCTCGGCCCGCCTGCTCGTGAGCTTCACGATCGCGCCACGGGAGTGCAGGGCACGTGCGATCGCGTTGCCGAGGCCGCCGCTGGCGCCCGTGATGAGAGTGGTCTTGCCGCTGAGGTTCATGAGCCTCCGAAGGCGAGCCGCTCGGCGGCCGCCAGGTCGAATTCGCCGGCGTCGCTACCGAGGCCACCGGCCACGAACGTCGCCGCCGCGCAGCCGAGGGCGGCCGCCTCGGCGAGCGGGCGACCGTCGGCCAGCCCGCGCAGGTAGCCGGCGCTGAACGCGTCGCCGCAGCCCGAGGTGTCCACGACCTCCACCTCGTGGGCCGGCACGCGCCACTCGCCGTCGCCGGAGACCACGACCGCCCCCTCCGCGCCCAGGGTGGCCGCGATCACCTCCGGCCCGCGCTCGCGCAGCTTCGCGCACGCCACCGCCACGTCCTGCTCGCCGGCGAGGCCCGACGCCTGCTCCTCGTTCACCAGCAGGTGGTCGACATGCGCCAGTGCGGGGGCCACCCACTCCAGGATCCCGGGCTCGCCCGGCGCCAGCATGTCGGCCGAGGTGACCGCACCGCCCGCACGGGCGCGCTCGGCCACCTTCGCGCACAGCTCCGGCCCGGCGATCTCGGGCGCGCCGAGGTGGACGTGCGTGGCGGTCTCGATTGCCTGCCACGGGATGTCGTCCTCGGTGAGCGCGCCGTTGGCGCCGATCACGTGGAGCGCGGGCCGGTCGCCGTTCGGGCGAATCGGAAGGACCGAGGCCGAGGTCTGGACGTCCGCCTTGCGCGCGAGTGAGCCGGTGTCGACACCGTGCTCCTGGAGCAGCTTGATCAGCGTGTCGCCCAGCGGGTCGCGCCCGATCGCCCCGGCGCTCACCACCTCGGCGCCGAGCTTCGCCAGCACCACGGCCGTTCCGCCGGCCGAGCCGGCCGGCGCCATCCGGATCTCCTCGAGCAGCGCGCCGCCCTGCCCCTCCGGGATCTCGGTGACCGGGCGCGCGAGCACGTCGAGCACGTGGGCGCCGAGGCAGACGGCCTTCATCGCGCCACCTCGCGCGTGGTGCCGTAGCCGAGCGTCGCGACCTGATCGACCACGGCCCGCAGGTCGTCGTCGGTCAGGCTGCGCGGCTCGCCGAGCTGCGCCGCGCGCCAGTAGACCTCGCAGGCCCACTCCAGCAGCAGCGCCAGCCCGACCGCCGACTGCATGTCGGCCGCG
>DASVPL010000309.1:0-7147 GCA_036382905.1 Thermoleophilaceae bacterium
TTCCGCTTCTTCGGCGAGGCGCTGCGCCAGGCCGGCGTCCTGATCCTCGGCTCGACGATGGTGATCTGGTCGCTCGCCTTCATCCTCGGCCTCCAATGCGGGATCGAGGGCGCCTACTTCAACCGCTCGGTCGGCGCCCCCGCCTACGCCGGGGTCTTCAGCGCCTGGTGCGACCTGCGCGAGATCATGCCCTACGCGTTCGGCTACATGATGAGCGCCAAGGTCGGGACCGGGCTCGTCGCCGAGATCGGCGCGATGCGGATCACCGACGAGATCGACGCCCTGGAAGTCATGGGCATCAGCTCGATGACCTTCCTCTGCGCAACGCGCCTGCTGGCCGCCTTCATGGTGCTGCCGTTCATGTACATCGCCGCCGTCGGAGCCGGCTTCTTCGCGAGCTACCTGGCGGTGGTCGAGCAGATCGGCGAGGTCTCATCAGGCGGCTTCTTCCTGATCTTCTGGATGTTCCAGAACCCGCCCGACCTCTTATACAGCCTGATAAAGGGCATGGCGATGGCGACCGTCATCGTGATCGTCGGCACCTACTACGGCTACACCGCCTCGGGCGGACCGGTCGGCGTCGGCACCGCCACCGCCAAGTCGATGGTGCTGAACACCGTGATGGTGCACCTCGTCGGCATGCTCGGCACGCAGATCTTCTGGGGAGCCAACCCGCGGGCGCCGATAGGCGGCTGACCTTCCAAGGGAGGAGTACGACTTGATCGACGAACGCGGAAACGACGACCAGGCAACGCCGCCGTCCGGCTACGACGTCCCGGCGGGCGAGCAGGAGACGGTCTCCTGGGAGTCCCCCAGCGCGGAGACGCGCGAGGCCCAGGCCCCGCCGCCCCCGCCCACGCAGGAGGATCGCGTGCCAACGCCGTGGGAGCTCCAGCAGCAGCAGGGCGGGCAGGAGACGGTGGCCGCCGAGCAGCCGAACCCCGTGGGGGGAGCGGCCGTCACGAACGAGCCCGAGTCGAGCCGAGGCGCGTGGGAGGCCGCGGAGACTCGCCGCGCCGGTGAGCTCGAGGGCGAGGCCGCACCGCCGTCCGGTCAGGACGACGACGAGTACAAGTGGCACACCACCCGCACCGGCCGCAGCGAGAGCGCCGAGTCCGACGCCGTCGAGTTCATCGACGTGAAGAAGTCGTTCGGCCGCAACGCGGTCCTCAACGGGCTCAACCTCGGCATCCCCGAGGACCAGATCTCGATGATCCTCGGGCCCTCGGGCACCGGCAAGTCGGTCTGTATCAAGCACATGGTCGGACTGCTCTACCCGGACGAGGGCGACGTGCTGGTGCACGGCGAATCGGTCCCGAACATGCGCGACGACGACCTGTTCGAGATGCGCAAGAAGTTCGGCGTGCTGTTCCAGGACGGCGCGCTGTTCGGCTCGATGAACCTGTTCGACAACGTCGCGTTCCCGCTGCGCCAGCACACGGACAAGGGCGAGGAGGAGATCGTCGAGATCTGCACCCGCCGCCTCCGTGAGGTCGGCCTGGCCGGCGCCGGCGAGAAGATGCCGAACGAGCTCTCGGGCGGGATGCGCAAGCGCGCCGGGTTCGCGCGAGCGCTGGTGCTCGACCCGCAGATCGTGCTCTTCGACGAGCCCGACTCGGGCCTCGACCCGGTCCGCACCGCCCTCCTCTGCGAGCTCATCAAGGAGATCCACGAGGAGAACGGCGGCGCCTACGTGGTGATCACGCACGACATCATGAGCGCGCGCCGCGTCGCCGAGTACATCGCGATCCTCTGGAAGGGCCGCATCGTGGAGTCGGGCCCCGCGTCCGAGCTGTTCAACTCGGACAACCAGTTCGTGCGCCAGTTCCTCTCCGGCGAGGCCCGCGGCCCGCTGGGGATGGAGTAGGGCCCGCTGGACGACAAGGTCAACCTCGCCGACAAGCTCGCCGCGCTCTCGGAGCACTTCAGCCCGGGTATCGTCGGCTACCTGAACGACTACAAGCTCGCGGTCGTAAAGGCCAAGGGCGAGTTCGTGTGGCACAAGCACGACGACACCGACGACTTCTTCCTGGTCGTGGACGGGCACCTGACGATCCAGCTCCGCGACCGCGACGTGGAGCTCGGGCCCGGCGACCTCTACGTGGTCCCGCGCGGGGTCGAGCACTGCCCGCGGGCCGACGAGGAGGCACACGTCCTGCTGATCGAGCCGCGCGGCACGCCCAACACCGGCGACGCCGGCGGCGAGCTCACCGCGGAGGAGCGGGAGATCTAGCCTGCCGGCGCAGCAGCGCCCGCAGGGTCGAGCCGTTGCGGTAGCCGACCATCGGCGCGATCTGGTCGTAGCTCAGGTTGGTCGTGCGCCTCAGGTGGTTGGCCCGCTCGACCCGCAGGCGCTTGACCAGGTCGTGCGGGGTCAGCCCCGTGCGGGTGCGGCAGTGACGCTCGAGCGTCCGCCGCGTGGTCCCGATCTCGGCCGCCGCCGCGGAGATGGCGACGTCGCCGTCGAGGCGCTCGCGCACCCAGTCCTCGAACTCGGTCACGAGCGAGTCGGCGGTTGCCAGGTGGCCGGTGGCGGCCTCGAGGCTGATCGCCGGCCGCTCGTCGACGAGCAGGAAGCGCGCGACCGTGTCGGCCAGCTTCGGGCTCACGCGGGACACGAGGCTCATTCCCAGGTCGATGTGGGCGAAGGCTGCACCGGCGGTGGTGACCGCCCCGCTGTGGACGACCATGCGCGACATGTCCAGCTCCACCCTCGGGTAGAGCCGGCGGAACTCGCCGGCCAGCCACCAGGAGGTGGTGGCGGCGTGGCCGTCCAGCACCCCGGCGTCGGCCAGCACGAACGTGCCGCTGCACGCGGCCGCCAGCGCGGGCCCGCCCTCGCTGCGCGCGAGCCAGTTGCGAAGGCGCCGGACGGGGGCCGACGCCAGACCCTCGGCCAGCGAGGCCGGCGTGGCCAGGCCGAGGCCGGGGACCACGAACACGTCGAGCTCGGCCAGCGCGCCGTCGTCGCCCACCAGGAGGTCGGTGGCGAGGGTCAGCCCGCCGCCGGTCGTGACGTGCCTAGCGCTACCCACGAGGCGGACGTCGACGGGCTCGATCGACCGGTCCACCAGGGCGCGAACGTCGTTGGCCGTGCGGAGGACGTCGAGCAGCGTCGTCAGGCCGGAGTCCCAGCACCTGGGCACTGCTGCGATCCCGACGCGCATGTCGCGAACCGTAACCGACGGGTCGCATCTCGTGCCAGGGCTGGACTTAGCCTCGGGAGCATGAAGATCGAGATGCTCGACGGCGGCGCGTTCACGTCACCCGCCGGACTCTGGCGCCGGGACGAGGACATGGACCGGCGGATGCGCTTTCCCATTCCGGCCTACCTGATCGAGACCGCCGACGAGCGGATCCTCGTCGACACCGGCCTCCACCCCGAGGCCGCCGCCGACACGGCACGCCGCTACCCCGGCGCCGAGCAGCTCGCCATATTCGAGCTCGAGCTCGCCAGGGGCGTCGGCGAGCAGGTCGACCTCGCGACGATCACCAGGGTGGTGCTCACGCACCTCCACTTCGATCACGCGGGCGGCCTGGCGCTGCTGCCGCCCTCGGTTCCGATCGTCGTCCAGCGCCGCGAGTGGGAGGCGGCCCATGACGCGGACGCTGTGGCGCGGAACTTCTACCTGCCCGCCGACTACGCGGACGTGCGCGATCGGGTCGTGCTCGTGGACGGCGACCACGACCTGTTCGGGGACGGGTCCGTCGAGCTGCTGCTCACGCCCGGCCACACGCCGGGGCACCAGTCGGTGCGAGTCGGCGAGCGGGTGGTGATCGGCGGCGACGTCACGCATTTCGCGTCGGGCCTCGACGACCACCGATTCCCGATGTTCGCCGACGACTTCGCGGCGCAGGCGGCGTCGGCCGATCGGCTGCGCGCGCTGCGCGACGCCGGAGCGGCCGTCCGGCCCGGGCACCACCCCGGCGTGCTCGCGCCCGGCCCGGTGGCGGTTTGACCCGCGCGGGGCCCGGCTGAGCGCGGACGCGTCGCGTTAAGCGCCGGTTGCGCTGCCCGCGTGCGGAGCGGGCCGACGTGCCGGTTGCCTAAGCTGAGCGTGTGCTGAAGAGGTTGTTCGGGTGGCGGCCCGATGTCGCCGGTGGGCTCGGGCGGGTCGCGCGTACGGTGACCGGCCATCCGATCGCGACTGTGGCGGTCGTGGTTGCGCTCGCGCTCGTCGGGCTGGCGCTCGCGCTGCGGCTGGAGCCGAGCGCTTCGACCGACACGCTGGTCGGTCGCGACACCGCGACGTTCAAGGCCACCGAGAAGTTCCGCGACCGCTTCGGCGACGACGCCGTGATCATCATGGTGCGCGGCGACCTTCAGCGCACGATCCTCACCGAGGACCTCCAGCGGCTCGTCACGCTCGAGCAGTGCCTGGCCGGCAACGCGCCGGCCGCGGCCCGGGCCGAGCTGCCGCCCGTCTGCGACAAGCTCGCGAGGGCCAAGCCAGCCCAGGTGGTCTACGGGCCCGGGACGTTCATCAACGTCGCCGTCACCGAGATCCAGAAGGGCTTCCAGACGCGCCAGGCGCAGGCCGCCGCGCAGGGCAAGGCCGCGGGTGCGAACGCGGTCAAGCTCGCCAAGCGCCAGGGGCTCCCGAGGGCCGAGCAGGAGCGGCTGCGCAAGGCGGCCGAGGAGCTCGCGATCAACAGGTTCACGCAGGAGGCGCTCCAGCTCGGCCTGCGCTACGGCCTCGCGCTCGCCAATCCGGCGATCGACAACCCCGAGTTCGTCTCGCAGCTCGTGTTCGACACGAGCAAGGGCCCCGGCATCCCGAAGCCGCGCTTCGCGTTCCTGTTCCCTAGCCCGAACGCGGCGATGGTCCAGTTCCGCCTGCGCCCCAACCTGACCGACGCGGAGCGCACCAACGCGATCGCCCTCGTGCGCGAGGCGGTGGCGGAGCCGCAGTTCAAGCTCCAGCGCGGCGGCAAGTACGTCGTGACCGGGATCCCGGTCGTGGTGGCGGGGCTCACCGACGCGGTCCAGCGCTCGATCTTCATCCTGCTCGCGGCCGCGGTGCTGCTGATGGCGATCACGCTGCTCGTCGTCTTCCGCACGCGCCTGCGCACGCGGCTGCTCCCGCTCGGCACCGCCCTGGCCGCGGCGGCGATGACCTACGGCTGCATGAAGCTCGCCGGGTTCGACCTGACGATGGCGTCGATCGCCGCGCTGCCGGTGCTGATCGGCCTGGCCGTCGACTACGCGATCCAGCTCCAGGCGCGCTACGACGAGAACCGCTACGAGGAGGACCCGGACGGCAGCATCGCCGCGCGCGCCGCTGCGGCCCGCGGTGGCCCGCTCATCACCGGCGCGGCCCTCGCCACCGCCGCGGGCTTCCTCGTGCTGCTGCTCTCGCCCGTGCCGATGATCCACGGCTTCGCGGTCACCGTGATCGCCGGGATCGTGCTCGCGCTCGTGTGCGCGCTCACCGCGGGCCTCGCCACGCTCTCGCGCTGGTCGGAGCCGAAGCCGGGGGTGCCGGCGCCGCTCCCGCGCGCGCGTGAGCTGGGCGCCCGGACCTGGGACCGGATCGCGCTGAGCCGCCCGGGCCGCCTGGCCGGCCGCATCGGCGCCCGCGCGGCCGCGGCCGCCGCCCGCGCAGCGCGCGGCGCGCTGGGGTTCGCGCTCGACCGCCCCCGCAACGTGCTGGTCGCGGGCCTCGCACTCGCGGCGATCGGATGGGCCGCGGACACGCAGACCGAGTTCGTGTCGGACGTGCGCAAGCTCGTCCCGCAGGACCTCCCCGCACTCAGGGACATCAACGAGCTCGAGCGCGAGACCGGCGTCTCCGGCGAGATCGACGTGATGATCAGCGGCAACGACCTGACCGAGCCGCACGTGATCTCCTGGATGACCAACTTCCAGAAGCGCGTGCTCGAGCAGCACGACTGGCAGACGGGCAAGACGTGCCGCCAGGAGAAGGACCCGCCACAGCTCTGCCCGGCGCTCTCGCTCACCGACCTGTTCCGCCAGACGCCCGGCACGGGGACCGACGCGCGCAGCCTGCTCTCGGCCGTGCCGCCCTACTTCTCGCAGGCCGTGATCACCCAGGACCGCCGCACCGCGAACCTCGCGTTCGGCATCCGGCTCCAGCCGCTCGACCAGCAGGAGCAGGTGGTCGAGCAGATCCGCAAGACGCTCGAGGGGCGCGGCGGCCCGCCGCCGGGGGTCCAGGCGGACATCGTCGGCCTGCCCGTGCTCGCGGCCGAGTCGAACGGCAAGCTCGCCGCCGACTGGCGCCGCGCGCTCATGCTGCTGGCGGGCCTGGCCGCGGTCTTCCTCGTGCTGCTGGCGATCCGTCGGCGGTTCGCCGCCGCGGCCGTACCGCTGATCCCGATCGCGCTCGCGACCGGCTGGTCGTCGCTGATCCTGTTCCTGATCGGCATACCGCTGAACCCGATGTCGGCCACGCTCGGCGCGCTGGTGATCGCGATCTCGACCGAGTTCAGCGTGCTCCTCTCGGCGCGCTACCACAGCGAGCGCGAGGAGGGGGCCGACCCGGAGGAGGCGCTCGAGCTGACGTACGCCTCGACCGGCGCGGCGGTGCTGGCCTCGGGCGCGACCGCGATCGCGGGTTTCGCGGCCCTGATCGCGTCGGACGTGCGGATGCTTCAGCAGTTCGGCATCGTCACGGTGGTGGACCTGACGGTCTCCCTGCTCGGCGTGATGGTGGTGCTGCCGGCCGCGCTCGTGTGGGCGGAGGAGCGCAGCACGGTTCGTTGGAGCGATCTGCGGCCGCGGCGGCTGCTGCGCGAGGCGCGCTGGGCGTTCGGCGACGCGACCGCCGACATGCAGCGCCCGGCGCTCCCGCGCGGGGGGATCCCGCGCCCGGGGCTGCCGTCGGCGCGTGCGCTGCGCCGCGGCGGCGGGCGGGGCTGGCGACCGCGCGTGCCGGGGCTCGCCGGGCGGCGCCCGCGGATGCCGGGGCTCCGCCTCCCGCGCCGCCCGCGCCCGGGCCGGCGCCGCACCCGTGCCTGAGGACCGCTTCGCGGACCTCGGTCCGGAGCGCGGGAAGAAGTCCGCCGCCGAGCGCTTCGCCGAGCTCGATGAGCGCGAGCCGGAGCAGGAGCCCCGGGGGCCGCGCGAGCCGCAGCGCCCGGGCGGTCGCTACGGCTGGGTGGTCGGCATCGCGTTCGTGATCGT
>DASVPL010000310.1:0-22598 GCA_036382905.1 Thermoleophilaceae bacterium
GCGATCGACGCGTTCGCCGCGCACGTGTGCGGGCCGCAGGCTCTCGACCTCCTCGGCCGCGCGCGCACCGAGGCCTCCCACGCCGCCGCCCGGGCGTTCGCGGCGGACTTCGGGGCCTCGGCGCGATGGTCGCTGCCCCCGCGCGCGCTGCGCGCGATCGAGGCGCCGGTCACGATCGTGGTCGGGGAGCGCAGCGAGCGCGTGTGGCACGACGCGGCCCGCGCGCTCGAGGAGACGCTGCCGCGGGCGGAGCTGGTCGTGGCCGCCGCCTCGGGGCACCTCGTGCCGATCGAGGCACCCGATGTCCTGGCGGACGCGATCCGCCGTCTCGCTCAGCCGTAGCTCTTGCGCCGGAACACGTCGGTCGCGAGCGAGTCGACGCGGTCGAGGAACAGCACGCCGTCGAGGTGGTCGAGCTCGTGCAGCACGCAGCGCGCCTCGAACCCCTCGGTCTCGAGCGCGACCGGCGAGCCGTCCGGCCGCACGGCCTCGACGGAGATGTGCGTTGCGCGGCGCACGTTCGCGGTCAGCTCGGGGATGCTGAGGCAGCCCTCGCGCGCGACCGTCGCGCCCGAGGACTCGACCACCCGCGGGTTCACGAGCACCAGCTCGCCGCTCCTCACGGTCGCCTTCGGGTGCTCCGACACGTCCACGACCACCAGCCGGACCAGCTCGGCGATCTGCGGTGCCGCGATGCCCACGCAGCGCGGAAACGAGCGCATGGTGTCGAGCAGGTCGCCCGCCACGCGCTCGGCCTCGGCCCGCTCGCCCTCGCCGAGCGGCCGGGCGGTCTGCTTGAGCGTCGGGTGCGGTACGTGGAGGACGCCGCGGACGGCCATGGCCGTCTAGAGCGCCTCGGACTCCAGCCGGCGCAGCGATACCTCCACGCCCTGGTCCTCGGCCACCCGCCGCAGCGCGTCCTCCAGCTCGTCCTCCGGCGCCTCCGACGGCGGGGCGATCTCCATCATCAGCGCGTAGAGCGGCGGCGCTCCGCCGGCCTCGTTCACGAGCTTGGTGGTGAGGTCCGTGATGTCGACGCCGCGCTCGGCGAGGACCGACGTGGCCGCGTGGACGATGCCCGGGTGATCCGCGCCGTAGAGGGTGACCATGTGCGTGGGCACCGGCTCGCCGCCGGGGTCCACCTCCTCGAGCGGGCTCAGCAGGATCGCCTCGAGCGCCAGCTCCTCGCGTACGTCGTCCAGGTCGTCGCGCAGCGTATTCACGTCGGCGTCATCGGCCAGCGCCACCACGAGCATCATCGTGAAGTGACCGCGCAGGATCGTCATCTGCGAGTCCTCCACGTTCGCGCGGTGCGCGAGCAGCACGCGGCTCACGGCGGCGACTATCCCGGGACGGTCGTGGCCGATCGCGGTCAGCGCGAGGCGTCGCATCGCGCCGGACCTTACCGGCGCCCTTCCCTAGACTCGGCGCCGTGGCACTGACCCCCGAGCAGCGGCGCCGCCGCGACCAGGTCGAGACGCTCATCCGCCTGATGGCGCCGGGGCTGAACCTCATGCTCGCCGCGGGCGAGCGGCTGTCGCGCATGGTCGCCCCGGACGACGACGAGTACTACCCGATCCGGACCGGCACGGCCGATCCCGAGCTGCCGCCCAGGACCGGGGCGGCGGACCGCTGAGCCACACCGAGCAACTCGAGTGGGAAGCGCGGGCCGGGCGCGTCGCGTCGGCGGCCGCGCTCGCGTCGATCGCGTTCGGCCTCCTCGGGCTGTTCCTCGCCACTGCGGCGGCTGGCAGCCACGAGCACGTGGTCGACAGCTACAAGGAGATCGACTCGAACCGCGGGATGCTCATCGTCGCGTTCGTGTTCCAGTCGCTGAGCGCGCTCGTCGTCGCCCTGGTGCTGCGCTACCTCCACCGCGCCTCGGCGTACCGAGCCCCCGACGACGAGCCGCGGATCGCGTGGCGTCTCGCCACGATCGCCCCGATTGTGCTCGCCATCGCGGCGATCCTGCTGGCCTTCATGCAGCTCGGGATCGTGGACAAGGTGATCGACGCGCTGCCGCTGAGCGAGCAGGGCGTGGAGAACATCGAGACCGACCAGCGCTCGACCACGACGTCGCTGATCGTCCAGGGGATCGCGACCGCCGCGGCCCTGTCGCTGGCCGTGGCGTTCATCCTGATCTCGCGCTACGCGCGGCGGGCCGGGCTGCTCTCGCCCTTCATGGGCATCCTCGGGATCATCGTGGGCGTGATCCTCGTGCTCGGGCCGCTGCTCGGGCAGGTTCTGGGCGCGCTGCCGGTCGTCCAGTGGTTCTGGCTCGGATCGCTCGCGATGATCTTCGTCGGCCGCTGGCCGGGCGGGCGCGGGCCGGCGTGGGAGAGTGGGGAGGCCGAACCCTGGCCCTCGGCGGCGGAGCTGCGCGCGCAGGCGCAGGCGGACGCGGGCGACGACGAGCTGGCGCGGCCGATGCGCAGGCGCGAGGCGGCCGAGCCGGAGCGCGGCGCCGAGCCGCAGCTCGACGGGGCCGAGCTCGACGCCGAGCCGGCGGCCCCGGCGCACCCGCGCTCGAAGAAGCGCAAGCGCAAGCGCCGCCGCTGACGCGCCGGCTCCCCCGCGCACGCGCCGCGCGAGCCGCCGCGCCGGCTCCGCCGCTGACGCCGCGCCGCCGCCGCCGCGGGTCGCTCGCGAAAACTCCGCTGCCAGCGGGAACCCTCGCGCCAGGGCCCTGGCAGGCGTCTGATCGCGCTGCTTGACTGGCGGGCGTGTACGGACGCGGAGCCGCCTACGAGCTGAACCCCCACCTCGCGCCGGATTCGGGCAGCGACTACGCCTGCCCGTACCGCGAGTGTGACGGCACCGGGTTCGTGATCGACGACGAGACGGACTCGGCCGTCCCGTGCACCTGCCGCGCGGGCCGGATCGCCAGCGCCCGCGCCCGCAACCTCGCCCACGAGATCCCCAAGCGCTTCCGCGACCTGGCGCTCGACCGCAACCCGGCTCGCGAGATCCTCGCCGGCCTCGGCGCGCAGGCCATGGAGTACCGAGAGTTCTGCGAGCGCATCGGCGAGCGGCTCGACCAGGGAAAGGGGCTGTGGTTCAAGGGCGACCGCGGCACCGGCAAGACCACGCTGGCGATGCTGATCTCGATTCACGCGATGCGCGCGCGCCGGACCGTCGGCATCTACACGGCGCCGAAGCTGCTCGAGTCGATCCGCGCCACCTACGCCGACGACTCGCCCGTCACGCTCACCCAGCTCACCGACCGGCTCCGCACGGTGGACCTGCTCCACATCGAGGACCTCGCCGTACCGCGCACCAACGACTGGGTGCTCGAGCAGCTCTACACGATCGTCAACGACCGCTACCAGGACCAGCGCTCGATCGTCTTCACCGCCGACATCGAGAGCCTGGGCGACCTGGGCGAGCGGATCGGGCACCGCACCGCCTCCCGGCTCATCGACATCTGCGGAGAGCCGATCCTCATGCACGGCGAGGACTACCGGCTCAGGCCGACCTAGCAGCCCCCCGGGCCGGGCGCAGCAGCCGTCGCCTAACCCTCGTCGGCCTGCCCGCTCGCCACCTTGTCGCGGATGATCTCGGTGACGCTCGGGTCGCGCAGGGTCGTCACGTCGCCCAGCTCGCGGCCCTCGGCGATGTCGCGCAGCAGCCGGCGCATGATCTTGCCGGAGCGCGTCTTCGGGAGGTCGTCGGCGTAGACGATCCGCTTCGGCCGCGCGAGCTTGCCGATCTTCTGCGCCACGTGCTCGCGGATGACCTCGTCGAAGCCCTCCTCCTCTTCCTCGGACCCCTTGATCGTCACGAACGCGACGATGGCCTGGCCGGTGTCCTCGTCCTTCGCACCCACACAAGCGGCCTCCGCCACCTTGTCGTGGGAGACGATCGCGGACTCGATCTCCATCGTCGACATCCGGTGCCCCGAGACGTTGATCACGTCGTCGGTGCGCCCGACGATCCAGAAGTAGCCGTCCTCGTCGATCTTCGCGGCGTCGCCGACCACGTACACGTCGCGGCCCCACTTGTCCCAGTAGGTCTCGACGTAGCGCTCGTCCTCCTTGTAGAGCGTGCGCAGCATGCCGGGCCACGGCCGGCGCAGCGTGAGGAAGCCGCCGCCCTCCTCGACGATCTCGCCGTCGCGGTTCACCACCGCCGCCTCGATGCCCGGGAACACCTTCGTGGCCGACCCCGGCTTGGTCTCGGTGATTCCCGGCAGCGGCGTGATCATGATGTGGCCGGTCTCGGTCTGCCACCAGGTGTCGACGACCGGGCAGCGCTCGCCGCCGATGACCTTGTGGTACCAGGCCCAAGCGCGCGGGTTGATCGGCTCGCCGACCGAGCCGAGCAGGCGCAGCGACGTGAGGTCGTGCTTCTCCGGGTACTCGTCGCCCCACTTGATGCAGGCGCGGATCGCGGTCGGCGCCGTGTAGAGGATCGTCACGCCGTAGTGCTCGACGATCTCCCACCAGCGGTCCTTGTCGGGGTAGTCGGGCGCGCCTTCGTAGAGCACCGACGTGCAGCCGTTGGCGAGCGGTCCGTAGACGATGTACGAGTGGCCGGTGACCCAGCCGACGTCGGCCGCGCACCAGTACACGTCGGTGTCCGGCTCGAGGTCGAACACGACCTTGTGCGTCGCCGCCACGCCGGTCAGGTAGCCGCCCGTGGTGTGGACGATGCCCTTCGGCTTCGCCGTCGAGCCCGAGGTGTAGAGGATGTAGAGCGGGTGCTCGGCGTCGAGCGGCTCGGCCGGGCACTCGGGCTCGGCCTCCTCGAGCGCCTCGTGCCACCAGATGTCGCGGCCCTCCGTCATCGGGCACTCGCCGCCGGTCCGCTTGACCACCACCACGTGCTGGAGCTCCGGAAGGTCGCCGAGGATCTCGTCGACCTTCGCCTTCATCGGGTTCGGCTTGCCGCGCCGCAGGGTCTCGTCGGCGGTGACGAGCACCTTCGCGTCCGAGACCTCCATCCGCTCCTTCACGGACTCGACGCTGAAGCCGCCGAAGACCACGTTGTGGACCGCCCCGATCCGCGCGCACGCGAGCATCGCGGCGGGGGTCTGCGGGACCATCGGCATGTAGATCCCGACCACGTCGCCCGGGCCGACCCCGATTCCCTTCAGCACGTTGGCAAAGCGCTGCGTGTCGGCAAGGAGCTGCGCGTAGGTGAGGTCGAGCGTGAGCCCGTCCTCGCCCACCCAGTGGTAGGCGACCTTGTCGCCGTTGCCGGCCGCGACGTGACGGTCGAGGCAGTTGTGCGAGGCGTTGAGCTTGCCCTCCTTGAACCACTTCGCCCACGGCGGGTCCCAGTCGAGCACGGTCTCCCACGGCTCGAACCAGTCGAGCTCCTTGGCCCATCGCTCCCACCACGCCTCGAAGTCCTCCTCGGCCTCGTCGTAGACCGCCGGATCCGAGAACTTCGCCCGCTTGGCGAATTCCTCCGGCGGGGCGAAGCGGTCCTCGTCGCGGAGCAGTACCTCGAGGTCCTCGCGTTGTTCAGGAGAGTCGCTCATGCCAGCTCTATACCGCATCCACGGCGCGCGCCAACTTCGTGTACGCAACGCCCGGTTCGGGGTCCGAGAACACCGACGATCCCGCCACGAACAGCCGCGCGCCCGACACCGCGGCGCGGGGGCCGGTCGTGGCGTCGATCCCGCCGTCGACCTGGATCTTGATGCCGGGGTCGAGCCGCGTGCGCATGCGCTCGATCTTGCCGGTGGTGGCCTCGATGAACGGCTGGCCGCCCCAGCCCGGGTTCACGGTCATGCAGAGCGCGATCTCGATGTCGGAGGCGACTTCGTCGAACGCGTCGATCGGCGTCGAGGGGGTGATCGCGACACCCGCCAGGCAGCCGGCCTCGTGGATCGCCTTGACGGCGTAGTGCACGTGCGGAGTCGCCTCGAAGTGGACGGAGATCGAGTCGGCGCCGGCGCGCACGAACTCGTCGACGTGGCGCTCCGGGCGCTCGACCATCAGGTGCACGTCGAGGATGCCGCCGGCGCCGTGCACCTGGTCGGCCAGCGCGCTGACGATCAGCGGCCCGATCGTGATCGGGGGGACGAAGTGACCGTCCATCACGTCCACGTGGATCACCCGCGCGCCGGCGTCCATGACCTCTCGCACCTGCCCGCCGAGCCGCGTGTAGTCGGCGGCCAGGATCGACGGCGCCACCCGTCGGTCGCGCAGCAGGTCGGTCGCGACGCTCACCGGCGTGAAGCTACCGGAACCCGCCGCCCGGCCTCCGGCCGGGGCCCGGAACGAGACGGGGCCCCATCGCTGGGGCCCCGTCCGCTCGGACTGCCGCTCTCGGGGAGCGGCTGGGGAGCTGCGCTAGTCCCTCTTGCTGCCCTTGTCGTTGTCCTGCTGCTTGCCCTGCTTCTGGTCCTTCGACTTCGGTGCGGCGCGCCGCACGTCCTCGCAGGAGCCGTTCGCGTTCTCGGGCGTGGCGTCGGCGATCACGTCCGCCGTGTCCAGCAGCGCCAGGTCGGTGCCCGGACCGCAGTTGACGGTGTCCTGCTCGCCGTCGCGGAGGTGGAAGCGGTCGTCGCCCTCGCCACCGACCAGCGTGTCGCCGGTCGTGTCGAGCTGCACGTCCCTGTTGACGTCACCGCGGGCGAGCGCCCACAGGTCGTCGTTGCCCGGGCCACCGTCCGTGGTGTCGACGCCCAGGTTGGCGAAGATCAGGTCGTTGCCCGCCCCGCCGTTCGAGGTGTCGTTGCCCCTGCCGCCGGCGATGCGGTCGTTGCCGTCGCCGCCGTTGGTGGTGTCGGTCCCGTCGCCGCCCCACAGCAGGTCGCGGTGCGCGCCGCCGTCGAGCGAGTCGTCGCCGTCGCCGCCGTGGACGCGGTCGCGGCCGTCGCCGCCGTTCAGCACGGCGTCGTTGCCGTCACCGCCGAGGATCAGGTCCCAGCCGCTGTCGCCGCTGACGTTGTCGACGCCGCTGCCCCCGCGGATGAAGTCCCCGCCGGAGCCGCCGCTGACGATGTCGTCGCCCGCGAACGCGTAGATCTTGTCCCGGCCGCCGTTGCCGTCGATGGTGTCGCCGGCGTTGGTCCCGCGCAGCTTCTCGCCGCGATCGGTGCCGGTGATGGTCGCCGCGAATGCCACGGCCACGAGCGTCAGCCCGAGCGTGCCCACGACGACCAGGGTGGTGAGAATGCGTGTTCTACGCATGAGGGGGTCTGCGCCTCCTTGGTCGCTTGATGGTCCTAACGCATGGGCGGCGCCATGGTTGCGGCGTCCGCGGAGCCCCGCGGTAGGCTTTGCCACCAATGAGGGGTAGATGGATCCGCTAGGAGGGTCACGATCATGACCAGGAAGGTCACACTCGCCGCGTTCGCGCTGGCGCTCGTACTTGCACTCGTTCCCGCTGGAGGGGCCGCTGCCGCGCCCCAGGGCGAGCAGATCAGCTCGGCGTCGGCGTTCCCTCCGCTCACCGAGGCCTCCGCGCGGCGCCTGGCGCTGAAGCTGGCGCGCTCGGTCGCCCACAAGCGCAACGTCCGCTCGTGGCAGCTCTCGGAGGCCCTCAGCGTGAGGCCGAACCGGGTGGTCTTCGGGTACGCCGATCGCAACCGCAAGGAGGTCTTCTGCACGGCGAGGCTCGTCGTGGAGCGCTCGGCCACCAGGCGGCGTGCCTTCATCTCGGCCCCCGAGTGCGCGGGCATCCCCGGCGAGGCGCTCGAGATCGAGCGTGCCACGAGCGCGGTGGTGCGCGCCGTCGCCGGCCAGCGCCCCGACGCGCGGCTGTCGGTCCGCCGCTACGAGAAGGACCTCCGCGACTGCGAGGGGCTCGTTGTTCCTCGCGGCCGCCATGCCGAGGTCGAGCTGCTCTACGACGCGGGCGCGACGCTCGCCTCGGTCGACCCGCTGCTCACGCACCTCGACGCCTTTGTCACGCGACTCCAGGACATCCAGCCGGAGGACACGGAGCTGGCGAGCGGAGTCGTGTGGTGGCGCCGGCTCATCACCTCGCTCGGATCGCTGCCCCGCACGACGCTGCGGCCGTGCACGGCCATCCTCGAGTGGGCGAACGACAACTACTCGACCGACACCGCCCCGGTGGACTTCGCGGAGCTCCAGCGCACGCTGGACACGCTGAAGCGTGAGAACCGCGGCATCCTGCGGGCGGCGGAGCATCTGGCCGAGCTCGGGGTCGCCCCGCGGCTGTCGGCCGGATTCACGCCCGACGTGCTGATAGCGACGGCCCTGGGTCGTTAGATCCGGACGGGCGTGTCCGGTTGGGGCACGCCCGTACGTTGTAGAGGGTGATGGACTTCGACAGCCTCTACGACGAGCTTCGCGACCCGCTCACGCGCAGGATCGAGCGCGTCGTCGGCGATCCGCGCACCGCGGAGGACCTGCGCCAGGAGGCGTTCGCCCGGGCGTGGACCAGCGCCCCACGTGACGCGGGCCACGGCCAGATGCGCGCCTGGCTGCACCGGACCGCACACAACCTCGCCGTTGACGAGCTGCGCCGCCGCCGCGTGCGCGACTGGGTGCCGTACGACGACGAGCTGGCGCCGGCCTTCGAGGACGGCGACGCCGACGAGCGCATAGCCGCACGCGAGGCGCTCGCCGCGCTCACGCCGCACGACCGCTTCCTGCTGCTGATGCGCTTCGAGGGCGGGCTCTCGCACGCCGAGATCGGGCAGTTGCTGGGGATCGGCGCCGACGCCGCGCGCAAGCGCGTGGCCCGGGCGCGCACCGCGCTGGCGGCGGCGCACCGCAAGGTCACCCCGCGCGAGCGCCCGCTCGTCCTGGTGCTGGTCGGCGACGAGGACCTGGCCCCGTACGAGAGCTGGATCAACGCGGCCGGCGGCGAGGCGCGCCCGCTCGACACGACCCGCTTCGAGCGCCAGCTCGCCTCGGCGGACGCGCTCGTGATCACCGGCAGCGAAACCGACATCCATCCCGGCCTGTACGGCGAGCCCGTGCGGGGTTCGGTCGGCGACCTGGACCTCGCGCGGGACCGCCGTGACCTGGCCGCGGTGCGCGCGGCGCTGCTCCAGGACGTGCCGCTCGTCGGGGTCTGCCGCGGTCACCAGCTCCTGAACATCGCGCTCGGCGGGACGCTGCACCAGGACATCGCGCGGACGCCGCATACGGACCTTGGCGGGCGCCGCGGGCGCGCGCTCTGCCACCGCGGGGAGGAGCACCCGATCCGGACCGGCTCGCGCACGCTCGCGCGGCGCGTCCTCGGTCGTGGCGCGACGGTTGCGAGCTGCCACCACCAGGCGGCGAAGCGGGTCGGCGACGGCCTGCGCGCGACGTCCGTGTCGCCCGACGGCGTGGTCGAGACGCTCGAGCTTCCGCAGCGGCGCTTCGCGATCGGCGTGCAGTGGCACCCGGAGGTCGGCGGGAGCGCCAGCGAGAGCCTGGCATCGGCGCTCGTGGAGGCCGCGCGATGAGCGGGGCGCTGGGGATTCGGTGGGCCTGCATGCACGACGCGCCGGCGCTGGCGCGGCTCGCCGCGCTCGATTCCGCGGCGCCGCTGCGCGGCGAGGTGCTCGTGGCGGAGGTCGACGGCGTGCTGCGGGCGGCGCTGGCGCCCGCGGAGGGGCGGGCGATTGCGGACCCGTTCGAGCCGACCGCGGAGCTCGTGGCGCTGCTGCGGCTTCGGGCGGAGCAGGCGGCGCGCGCGGAGCCGCGCCCCGGCCGCCTCCGGCGCTTGCGCTCTCCGCCCGCGCCGCAAACGGCGAGCACCTAGGGCACTGGGTCCGAGCCCCGGCGTCTCCGAGAACGAGGTGTCCGGCTTTAGTGGCGCATAGCGCCACAAAGTACGGGCACCTCGCGCTGGGGAGCCGTTCGCGGCGCGGCTCTAGACCGGCTCGGCCCGGCGCGCGTGCGTGCGGATCTCGCTGAGGATCCGCTCCAGACGGGGCTCGACGTCGTGGTCGACGTGCGTCATCGCCGCCGCCACCGCCGGATGCACGCGCGCGATCTGCGCGTGCATCTCGTGTGCAACCGCGCGGTAGCCGGGGTGGCCCTCGCGACCCGAGCGCAGCTCGATCGTGTGCATCGCCTCGCGCGCGTTCATGTCCATCACGTACCGGATCCGGAAGCCGAGGCAGAGCGCGTACGGCGCGAGGTCCGCCATGCCGGCGTCGACCAGGCGCTCGTACTCCTCGCGCGAGCGGTCGAGCCCGGCGCGGTAGAGGTCGGCGACGCCCGCCTCCTCCAGCTCGGCAGGCACGCCCGCCCCGAGGTACGGCGTGAGCGGCTGCCACTGGATCGTGAGCAAACGATGGCGCTGCAGGTCGCGGAAGGCGCCGTAGTCGGAGACGACCTCGAAGCGGTAGCGGATCGCCTCGAACCCGCGGCCGGGCCGGTGGCGCCTGTTCGCGCGGTCGCCGACCAGCTCGGCGATCAGCGCCGCGCGCTCGTCCGGCGGCAGCACGCTCACGGCCGAGCGCAGTTCCTCCTCGGACACGGCGGCCTGTTCGAAGAGCATCGCGGCCAGGAGGTCGTCCTCGCCGCCCTGCACGTCGAGCAACCGCACCGACGGCCCCTCGGCGTCCTCCTCGCGTGGGCGGTCGAGGCCCATGCGGTGGGCGAGCCGGCCCGCGGCCTCGCGCCGCTCGCCGATCACCCGGATCCACTCGCCGCCGCGCTCGGGGCGATCCACCCGCGAGACGAAGCTCGGCATCATCGCCTTCAGCTCGGTGAGCACCATCGCGCCCACCTCGCGCGCCTCCGGCAGCGGCGACGCCAGCAGGCGCATCACGAGCTGCTCGTAGGCCTGCCCGGTGGCGAAGATCCCCATGTGCGAGAGCGACGCCGCCGGCAGGAGGCCGCGCAGGAGGTCGAGGGCCTTCGCGCGGATCGAGCGCCGGTGGGCGGCCTCGGGCTCGCCCTCGGAGCGCGGGAAGCGCTCGTCCGCCCAGGCCTCCACCCGCGGCAGCGCCTCGGCGTACGCATCGAACAGCGCGTCCATCGCGCGGGCGTACTCGGGGCCGAGCGAGTCGTCGCGCCAGTAGCGGTAGCCGCCGCCCGGCATCGCGCCGTCGTACGGGATGTAGCGGGTGGACTGCTCGAGGTAGGCCGCGAGCCGGCCGCGCTGGAGCACCTTGGTCAGCACGTTCGAGACCCATTCGCACGCGATGTGCGCCCCGCCGAGCTGGGCCACGGAGTCGTCGCCGTAGCCGACGAAGACGCGCTCGTAGAGCTTGGCCGCGCGCTCGCCCTCGGCACCGTCGTACCCACCGCCGCCCGACGCGACGTCGTCGGCGAACTCCTCCAGGTAAAGCCGCCGCAGCGTGCCCGGGTAGCGCGAGTAGCGGGCGAACAGGGCGCCCTTGACGGTCTCCGGCAGGTTCACCAGGCCGAACACCGGCCGGTCCAGGTTGGTGAAGTGAGGCGCCAGCCGGTCGCGCTCCTCCTCCGTGAATCGTTCGACCGGGTAGTCCATCGGCGGCGCGAGTCTAGACCCGGCCCCGGCGGCTCGCGTGACGGCCGACCGGCCGCCGGTCAGTGGACGCGTCAGCCCTTGCCGTCGTGGCCGACCGTGACGGCGCCGCCCTCGACGATCGTGGGCACCACGCCGCGCGGCGAGTACATGAACAGCTCGCTCTTCCACTCGGCGTTGGTGGTCGCGTCGCGCTCCTCCCACTCGATCCCGTGCTGGCGCATCTGGCCGCGCGCGGCCTCGCAGTAGGGGCACTCGGGCTTCACGTACATGATCCGGTCGGCGATGGTCTGAGAGTACCGTTCGCCGGGTGGCGGTCGAGACCGAGCTGCGCGAGGTGGGCAGGGCACTCGCGGCGGCGTTCCCGTCGAACGCCCGGCGCCCCCTGCGGGCGCTCGACGAGCGTGCGATGGAGCTCACGACGCGCGACCAGGAGCTGCGCGCCGCGCTGTTCCGGCTCGTGGACGTGACGCCCGCCTGCAACTCGCTCGACGAGCTCGCGCGGCACCTGTCCGGCTACCTGGAGGACGTGGACGAGCGTCCGCAGCCGCTGCGCGCCGCGATGCGGATGGCCGACAGCGCTCCGGGCCGCCGCGCGCTCGGCGCCGCCGCCGCGGCCGGCGTGCGGCACATGGCCCATCGCTTCATCGTGGCCGAGTCCCCGAAGGCCGCGCGGCGCGAGCTGCGCACGCTGTGGGGCGAGGGCATCGGCGCCTCGCTGGATTTGCTCGGCGAGGCGACCGTCACCGCCGAGGAGGCCGACCGCTACGCCGCGCGCTGCGCCGACGCGCTCGACGTGCTCGCCGCGGACACCGCGCGCTGGCCCGAGCGACCGCTGCTCGAGCACGACTCGGCCGGACCGATCCCGCGGGCCAACCTGTCCGTGAAGGTCTCCGCGCTCACGCCGCTGATGCGTCCCGAGTCGCCGGAGCGCGGGCGCGACGACGCCGCGCGGCGGCTGCGCCCCCTGCTCGACCGCGCTCGCGACCTCGGTGCGCACCTGCACATCGACATGGAGTCGGTCGACGCCCTCGAGACCACGCTCGAGCTGGTGGTGGACCTGCTCGGCGAGGATGCTTTCCACGACGGGCCGTCCGCGGGCGTGGTGCTCCAGGCGTACCTGCGCGACTCGGCCGCGGAGCTCGACCGCATCCTCGACTGGGCGGAGCGCTCCCCGCGCGCCACGCCGCTCGTGGTCCGGCTCGTGAAGGGCGCGTACTGGGACCACGAGGTCGTGGAGGCCCGCCAGCACGGCTGGACGCCGCCGGTGTTCGAGGACAAGGCCGAGTGCGACCGCAACTTCGAGGCGCTCACGCGGAGGCTGCTCGAGGCGCGGCCGCTCGTGCGGGTCGCGATCGCCTCGCACAACCTCCGCTCGGTCGCGAACGCGATCGCGACCAACCGCGAGCTGGGCGGCGACGACGCCGACCTCGAGCTCCAGGTGCTGCGCGGCCTGGGTGACGACCTCGCCGACGCGCTCGCGGCCAGCGGTTTCCGCGTGCGCTCGTACTGCCCGGTGGGCGAGCTGGTGGCCGGCATGGCGTACCTGGTGAGACGCCTCCTGGAGAACACCGCGAACGAGTCGTTCCTGCACGTGCAGGCGAGCGGCGCGTCGCTCGACGAGTTGCTGGCGCCGCCCTGAGGCCGTTCGCGAACGAGCCGACGCTTGAGCTGCGCCGCGCGCCCGCGCGCGAGTCGCTGCTGGGGGCGCTGCGCGAGCTGGAGCCGCGCCTGCCGCTGCGCGTGCCCGTGCTGGTCGGCGACGGCGCGCGCGGGCCCGGCGAGGCCGCCGGCGGAGCCGGCGCGTCCGGCGGGGGGTCCGCCTCCGGCGGCGACCCCTTCGAGTCCACCGACCCGGGTGAGCCTGATCGCGTCGTGGCCGTCGCCGCCCGCGCCACCGAGGCCGACGCCGACGCCGCCGTCCGCGAGGCAGCCCGCGCCTTCCCGGCGTGGCGCGACCTCGGTGCGCCCGCCCGCGCCGAGGTGCTCGTCAAGGCCGCCGCCATCCTCCGCGAGCGCCGCCTCGAGCTGTCGGCCCTCCAGGTGCGCGAGTGCGCGAAGCCGTGGGCCGAGGCGGACGCGGACGTGTGCGAGGCGATCGACTTCCTCGAGTACTACGCGCGCGAGGCGGTCCGGCTGGCCGAGGGCCCCGAGCTGCTCCAGGCCCCCGGGGAGCGCAACACGATGCGCTGGGAGCCGCGCGGCGTGGTGGCCGTCATCTCGCCGTGGAACTTCCCGCTGGCGATCCCGATGGGCATGGTCGCCGCCGGACTCGCGACGGGCAACGCCGTCGTGCTGAAGCCGGCCGAGCAGTCGCCCGGCTCCGCGCTGATGCTCGTGGAGGCGCTGCGCGCGGCGGGGGTCCCGCCGGGCGCCCTCGCGCTGCTGCCCGGGTTCGGCGACGTGGGCGCGGCCCTGGTGCGCCACCCGGGCGTGCACACGATCGCGTTCACCGGCTCGGGCAAGGTCGGCCTCGAGATCGTCCGCGCCGCGGCCGAGACCCCCGACGGCCAGGGCCACGTGAAGCGCGTGATCGCCGAGATGGGCGGCAAGAACAGCGTGATCGTCGACTCCGACGCCGACCTCGACGAGGCGGTCCCCGCGCTCGTCCGCTCCGCGTTCGTCTACGCGGGCCAGAAGTGCTCGGCGGCCGCGCGCGTGCTCGCGCACGAGCGGATCGCCGCCACGCTGGTCGAGCGGCTCGCCGGGGCGACGTCGGTGCTCGAGGTCGGCCAGGCCGAGGGCTTCGGGATCGACGTTCCGCCGGTGATCGAGCGTGAGGCACGCGACCGCGTGGAGGGCTACGCCGAGCGAGCCGCCGGCGAAGGCCGGATCGCGGCGCGCGCCGACGCGCCCCGGGGCGCGGGCTGGTTCGTCGCCCCCGCCGTGGCGGCCGAGCTGCCGCCGGACTCCCCGGTGCTGACCGAGGAGATCTTCGGCCCGCTGCTCGCGGTCGAGCCCGTGCCGAGCGTGAGCGCCGCCTGCGACCTGCTCGACGCCTCGCCGTTCGCCCTCACCGGCGGCCTCTTCTCACGCGACCCGCGCGCGATCGAGGAGGTCTCGCGGCGCACGCCGGTCGGCAACCTCTACGTGAACCGCCACATCACCGGAGCGATGGTCGGCCGCCAGCCGTTCGGCGGCAACCGCCGCAGCGGCGTCGGCTTCAAGGCGGGCGGACCGGGCTACCTGCTCCAGTTCGTCGAACCGCGCGTTATCACCGAGAACACGATGCGCCACGGGCTTGTCGTCGAGTAGGCGGCTGGCCGAGGCGGCACGCTTCCGTGCGAGGCTCGCCGCCGGCACGGCGCTGGACCTGCTGGACGTCATCGCCGGCCGCGGCGACCCGCTCGCGCCGCCGCGCCGCCTGCTCGGCGACGACTACAGCGAGTTCGAGCGGATCGGGAACGAGTTCCTCGGCCACTTCGTGAAGCTCGGCGGCCTCGAGCCGCACCACCGCGTGCTCGACATTGGCTGCGGCCTCGGCCGGATGGCGGTCCCACTCACGCGCTACCTCACCACGGCCGGCAGCTACGAGGGCTTCGACGTCGCCAGGCTCGAGATCGACTGGTGCCGCCGCACGATCGGCTCGCGTCACCCGAACTTCCAGTTTCGCGTGCTCGACGTGCGCAACGAGCGCTACAACCCCGGCGGCAGCGCGCAGCCCACGGCCTGGCCGTTCGCCGGCGCCACCTTCGACTTCGCGTTCGCGGCATCGGTCTTCACGCACCTGCGTCCGGACGACGCGTCCGCTTACATCGCCGAGGCCGCCCGCGTGCTGCGCCCCGGCGGCACCCTCTTCGCGACCTTCTTCCTGCTCGACGAGGAGACCCGCCCGCGGATCGAGCGCGGAGACAGCCACTTCTCGTTCCGCGCCGCGACCGACGGTCCCGCCGCCGCCCAGGACGCCGGCAGCTTCGAGGCCGCCGTCGCCTACGACCTCGGCTGGGTCCGCGACCGCCTCGGGAGCGCCGGCCTGGACGTGACCGACCTGCGCCACGGCTACTGGAGCGCCGCCGACGACCACCTCACCTGGCAGGACGTGATCGTGGCGCGCCGCCGCTAGTACCCGACCTGGTGCGTTTCGCCGCGTTGCACCGGGTACGTTGCCTGCCGTGCCCCAGCTCGTCCTTGGACCCCTCCTGCGCTACGTCGGCGAGACCGAGGCGACCCTGTGGGTCGAGACCAGCGAGCCCTGCGAGGTCGCGATCCTCAGCTCCCGGACGCCGACGTTCTGCGTGCGCGGGCGCCACTACGCGATCGCCTACGTCAAGGGCCTCGAGCCGGGCTGCCGCTACGAGTACACCGTCGAGCTCGACGGCGAGGCCGTCTGGCCCGACCCCGGCTCGGCCATGCCGGCGCCGTCGATCCGCACCCCCAAGGAGGGCGAGCGCCACAAGCTGATCTTCGGCTCCTGCCGGGTCGGCTATCCGCACGAGCCGCCGTACAACCTCACGAAGGACGAGAGCCCGCTCGGCCGCGAGGTCGACGCCCTCCGCGCCTACGCCCTGCGCATGCGCGACCTTCCGGAGAGCGAGTGGCCGCACCTGCTGCTGATGATCGGCGACCAGGTCTACGCGGACGAGGTCTCGCCACACGTCAAGAGCTTCATCCGGAACCGCCGCGACACCACCGAGGGGGCCGGCGAGCAGGTCGCCGACTTCGAGGAGTACGTGCGGCTCTACCACGAGTCGTGGGGCGAGCCGGTGATCCGCTGGCTGCTCTCGACGGTCTCGACCGCGATGATCTTCGACGACCACGACGTGCACGACGACTGGAACTCGTCCCAGGCGTGGCTCGACGAATACCGCGCCAAGTCGTGGTGGAAGGAGCGCATCGCCGGCGCGTTCATGTCGTACTGGCTCTACCAGCACCTCGGCAACCTCTCCCCGCGCGACCATGACGCCGACGAGCTGCTCCAGCGCGCGCGCCGGGTGCCCGACCTCGGCGACCACCTGCACGAGTTCGCCCTGCGCGCCGACCGCGACCCCGCCGCCCACCGCTGGACTTTCTGCCGCGACGTGGCCAAGGCGCGCGTCGTGGTGGTCGACTCGCGCGCCGGGCGCGTGCTCGACGGCACGCGCAAGATGCTCGACGACGACGAGTGGCGCTACCTCGAGGAGCACGCGCGCGGCGGCTTCAACCACTTGTTCGTGGCCAGCTCACTGCCGTTCCTGCTGCCACGCGCGGTGCACGACCTCGAGGCCTGGAACGAGGCCGTCTGCGACGGCGCCTGGGGCCGGCCGATGATCGACGTGGGGGAGAGGATCAGGCAGGGGATCGACCTGGAGCACTGGGCCGCGTTCGGCGACTCGTTCGAGCGCGTCGAGGGGCTGCTGCGCGCGGTCGCCAGCGGCGAGCGCGGCGACCCGCCCGGCACGATCACGATGCTCTCCGGCGACGTGCACTACGCCTACCTCGCCGAGGTGGGCTTCCCGCGCGGCACCGGGGCGAAATCGCCGGTCTACCAGGCGACCTGCTCGCCGTTCCGCAACCCGCTCGACTCGAAGGAGCGCACCGCGGTGCGCTTCTCGTGCGGGCGCACGGCCGAGGCGATGGCCCGCGCCCTCGCGCGCAGCGCCGGCGCCCGCAAGCCCGAGATCGGCTGGGAGCTGCGCGAGGGCCCCGTGTTCGACAACCAGGTGGCGACGATCGAGTGGGAGGGGCCGCACGCGGAGCTGATACTCGAGCGCGCCATACCGGACGGCTCCGTGGACCCGCGGCTCGAGGAGACGTTCCGCCGGACGCTGTCCTAGAGGCTCGACCGGAGGCGGGGCGCGCTCACCGCCGCGCGGGTTCCATCGCCCCGAACACGGTCGCGAGCCGCCAGGCGTAGTAGCGGCTCATCGTGTCGAGCGCGGCGGCTGGCGAGCCGAGCAGGCGCTCGACGCGCGGGCGGTCCAGCACGGCCCAGGCCTGGTGGTCCGGTTGGGAGAGGACCGTGTCGCGGATCTCGAGGAGGATGCGCGCGAAGGGGTCGTCGGGCGCAGCCGCGATCGCGCTGCGACGCGCCAGCGCCCGCCGCCGCGCCTCGGCGGCGGCCTTCCCCGCCAGCGCCCGTGCGCGCGCCATCCGGTGCGCCGCCCCGGAGCGGCGCGCGGGCCAGCCCCGACCGTCCTCGAACGGCACCTCGACCAGCTCCGGCGCCAGCTCCTCGAGCACGCGCAGGTGGAACAGCTCGCGCGCGCGCTCGGTCGCGGGCAGGCCGAGCAGGTCGGGCAGGAGGCGCCGCGACCACAGCGGCGAGGTGGTGTCGCGCACGAACTCGACGCACCCGTGCGACGGCCCCGCCCAGGTGCCCATGCGGCGCTGGAGGTAGAACATGTCGGGCACGTCGAGCGCGGCCACGCCGGCGTCGAGCTGGCGCTCGACCCACGCGGCGATCTGGTCGCGCACCAGCTCGCGGCCGGCGTCGCCGAGCACGTCGGTGCGGCCTGGGCGGCGGCCGAGGAACGTGCGCGTGAGCCGTTCGGTGAGCGCGTCGGGCGCCGCGCCGTCGCCCAGGCCGTAGTAGGCGCGGGCGATCTCGCCGCCCTGCCCCGAGTGCCACAGCACGAGCGGGCCCTCGCGCGGGCCGAGCGGGAAGCCCGCCGCGTCGGCCAGGCTGGCGGTGCCGGAGGAGGTCATGTCCACGATCGCGGCCGCGCGGCGCCAGTCGTCCCAGACGCTGCCGTGGGGATCGTGGGCGAGGATCGAATGCCCGATGCCGCCCACCTCCGCCAGCCGCCGGCCGACCTGCACGTCGGGCGAGGACTCGTCGCCGCCCGTGGTGGACTCGAAGTCGACCCCGGCGTGGAGGGCCGCGCCGAGCACCACGCGCGAGTCGCGGCCCCCGGTCACCGGGACGACGTTGGGGCGCTGCGGCCAGTCGGCCAGGGCGGCCAGCTCGGCGGTGAGCACCCCGGCGGCGCGCTCGGCGTCGAACCCGGCGCCGATCAGCGGCGCGATCTGCCCGAGCGGGAGCAGCGGCGCGCTGGCCGCCGGCCGCCCCGGCTCGAGGCGCCGGACGCAGCCGTAGGTCAGCCGCCGCACGCCGCTCCAGACCGGGTCGCCCGACAGCGACCAGCCCCCGCCGAGCACCGTCGCCAGCACCGCGGGGTCGAGCTCGCGTCCGTCGATCAGACCGCGCAGCAGCTCCGCGTTGTTCGAAGTCCAGCGCACCCCGCCGGCGTGGGCCTCGTAGAGCGGGTACGCGCCGAGTGCGTCCGAGACCACCGCGAGCGTGCGGTCGGCGTCGTCGTAGCGAAGCGCGGCGAAGCGGCCGTCGAGCGCCGGGGCCCAGGCGTCGGGCTGCCCGAGGTAGAAGGCGGGGTCGAGCGGTGCCCGCCCGTCGGCCTCGCGCTCGCCGGTCCAGCGGATCGGGCGCCCCGAGAACAGCGCGAGGCGCGCCGGCTCGGTGGCGGCGTACTCGATCCCACCCGTCTCCTCCGGCCCGTGTGTGACCCACGCTGCCCCGAGGGATCCCGACGGTGCCGCCCACGTCTCGACGGGCCGCCCCGGGAAGAACGGCATCCGCGCGAGCAGCCGCCGGAGCGCCTCCGCGGCGGCCCCGGGCTCGACCCCTCCGTCCCCCGACCAGCCGACCAGGAACAGATTCACCGCGGAAGTGTTACGCGCGGCGCAAGGTCGGCGAGGGCGATGTGCATCATTGCCGGGTGCTCAACCGGCTCCTCCCCTCGCTGGCGGCGTTCTCCCGCGGCTTCGCCCTGGCCTCGCCCGGCGGCGACGTGCACGAGGCGGACGGCGTGATGGCCGCGATCGTGCCCGAGCTGGCCGATCGCTCGGTCGTGAACTGCGTCGTGTACGACCACGCGGCGTCGCTGGGGGCGCGGCTCGGCGCGATCGCCGCGGCCTACGACGAGGCCGGCGTGCGGGCGTGGACGGTGTGGACCCCGGAGAGCGACCACGCGGCGATCCGCACGCTCGAGGCCGCGGGCAACGTGCTCGACGCGGAGCCGACGGCGATGGGGCGCGAGCTCGACGGGATCGAGGCGCCGGGCGCCGGAGAGCTCGACCTGCTGCCGGAGCCCGCGCCGGGCGACGTGGCGGACGTGCTCGCGCCCGTCTACGGGTGGGACACCGCCGCGCGGGCCCTGGTGCGCTGGCACCCCGGCTACCACCCGTACCTGGCGCTCGCCGACGGGAGGCCCGCCGTCACGCTCGCGGTGCATGACCACGACGGCGACGCGCACGTCACGCTCGTCGGCACCCTGGAGGCCGCGCGCGGGCGCGGGCTCGCGACGCTGCTGCTGCGCCGCGCGCTCGCGGACGCCCGTGACCGCGGCTGCACCACCACCACGCTCGTGGCCACGAAGATGGGCCGCCCCGTGTACGCGCGCCTCGGCTACCGCGACCTCGGCCGCATCCAGATGTGGGAGCGCCGCAAGCCGGACACCGCCGACGCCGCGTGAGCGCACTGCGCGCCCGCCCGCCCGTCGCCCTGGCGATCCTCCTGCTGCTGGGGGTCGCCGCACGCGTGTGGCTGATGGTCGACTACCGCCCGGCCTACCTGTCGAGCAACGACTCCGCGCGCTTTCTCCACTTCGCACACATCGACGACGGCATGTTCGAGGACACCTTCGGCCCGACCGGGTACGCGGCGTTCCTGAAGGTCGTGCGCGTCGTCTCGGACCAGATCGAGTTCACGATCGCCCTCCAGCACCTGCTCGGCGTGCTCGCGGCGGTGCTGCTGTACGCGGCGCTGCGGCGGCTCGGCGCTCCGGTGTGGGCCGCGTGCGTGCCGGCCGGCGCCACGCTCCTCTCCGGCGACCAGCTCTACATGGAGCACACGCTCCTGTCGGAGGGACCGTTCCTGCCCCTGCTCGCGGGCGGGCTCTACGCGGGGGTGCGCGCGCTGGAGGGCGAGCGCTCGATGCGCTGGCTCGCGCTCGCCGGCGTGCTGTTCGCCGGCACGGCGCTGTTTCGCAACGTCGGGCTGATCCTGCCGCCGGTACTGGTGGCGTGGGCGTTCGTCGCGATGCCGGGGGGCGTGCGCGGGAGGCTCAGGTCGGCGGCGGTCGCGGCTGGCGCGGCGGCGGCGGTGCTGCTCGTCTACGCGGCGATCGCCGGGCTCGACGGCGGCAACACCGGCTGGACCGCGACCAGCGGCTGGAACGCGTACGGCCGCTCGGCCCCGTTCGCCGACTGCGACCGGTTTGATCCACCCGCCGGCACCGAGGAGCTCTGCGAGGACACGCCGCCCGACCGGCGCCCCGGCTCGCTGTTCTACCTCTGGTTCGACGGCTCGCCGGCGCGCGCGAAGTTCAAGCATCCGCCGCTCGGGCAGGAGACCCTCGGCAAGTTCGGGCGCCGGGCGATCCTCGCGCAGCCGCTCGACTACGTGAAGACGGTCGCCGCCGACCTGCCGCGCTTCCTCAACCCCGAGCTGAACAAGAAGCGCTACTCGGGAGGCGGGTACTTCCTGATGTCGCGTCGCGGCGACGTGGCCGAGCGGAACGTCCTCTACCAGCTCTCGCGCGACTACGACCACGGGAGGTTCAGCCCGGGCTCGAGCGGCGACACGATCGCGGAATGGCAGAGGCTCCAGCGCCTCGGCGGGGTGGTGCCCGGGCTGTTCGTGGCGTTCGCCCTGCTCGGCCTGGCCGCGGCGCGCGGGGTGGCGCTGCGGGGCCTGGCGCTGTTCGGCCTCGCGGGCGCGGGCCTCGTTGTGATGCCGGCGGCCACGCTCACGCTGCTAGGCCGCTACACCGTGCCGCCGATGCCGATCGTGGCCGGGGCGGGTGCGATCGGCGCGTGGGCTATCGCCGCGCGCCTGCGTGAGCGACGCCACGCGCGGCGCGGCCCGGCAGGGGAGAATCCGTCCCCATGACCACTTTGCGGATCCTGGTCGGCGCGCTGCTCGTCTCGACGGCGATCCACTACACGGACAACTGGCTGTCGATCGAGCACTACGCGCCGCGTGAGGGCTTCGTCGCGGAGAACCCGGGGCTCGTGCCGGTCGCGTGGGTGCTGTTCACGGTGCTGGGGATCGCCGCCTACCGCGAGTACCGCCGCGCACCGTCGCTGCGCGCCCACCTCATGCTCGCCGGCTATTCGCTCGCCGGGATCACGACGTTCGCGCACCTCCTCTACGAGGGGAACGACTTCGCGGCGTGGCAGTGGGCCTCCGTGCTCGCGGACGGCATCACCGGCAGCGCGGTGCTCGGCTTCGCGCTCTGGTCCGCGGCGCGCGTGCGGCCCGCGGCGACCGTGGCGTAGAGTCCGCCGCACCGTGTCGGTAGAGCTCGCACTCAAGCCGCCGCTGTTCAACCCGCGAACCTATGACGGCGCGGGGCTCGACGAGGAGTCGCGCCGGCTGATGCTCGCCACGATCGAGTTCTTCGAATCGCGCGGCAAGGCGGTGCTCAAGGAGCACGACCGCGACCTCACCTGGTACGCGGACTTCCTCGAGTTCGTGGAGCGCGAGGGCCTCTTCGCCAAGCTGCTCACGCCGGCGGCCGAGGGCGGCGGGGATCCCGACAAGCGCTGGGACACCGCGCGGATCTGCGCGTTCAACGAGATCACGGGGTTCTACGGGCTCGCCTACTGGTACACGTGGCAGGTCTCGATCCTCGGGCTCGGACCGATCTGGCAGAGCGAGAACGCGGACGCGAAGCGCCGCGCCGCCGAGCTGCTCGACCAGGGCGCGATCTTCGCGTTCGGCCTGTCCGAGAAGGAGCACGGCGCGGACATCTACTCGACCGACATGGTGCTCACGCCCGACGGCGAGGGCGGCTTCCGCGCGAGCGGCGGCAAGTACTACATCGGCAACGGCAACCTCGCGGGCATGGTCTCGGTTTTCGGGCGCCGCGACGACGTCGAGGGCGCGGACGGCTACGTGTTCTTCGCGGCCGACAGCCGGCACCCGTCGTACGAGCTGGTGAAGAACGTCGTCAACTCGCAGTCGTACGTGAGCCAGTTCCGGCTGAACGACTACCCGGTGCGCGCCGGGGACGTGCTGCATACGGGCAAGGACGCGTTTTACGCGGCGCTGAACACGGTGAACGTGGGGAAGTTCAACCTGGGCTTCGCGTCGATCGGGATCTGCGAGCACGCGTACTACGAGGCGATCACGCACGCCGACGCGCGCATCCTCTACGGCAACCGGGTCACGGACTTCCCGCACGTGCGCCGCGCGTTCGTGGACGCCTACGCGCGGCTCGTGGCGATGAAGCTCTTCGGCGACCGCTCGATCGACTACATGCGCTCGGCCACCCCGGAGGACC
>DASVPL010000311.1:0-3848 GCA_036382905.1 Thermoleophilaceae bacterium
CCGTAAGCAGGACGCGCGGGCCGCACCGGCTCCGCCGCAGCGCCAGCGATCGTCTGCGCCGCGATCCGGCCGCTGAAGACGCAGCCGCCCAGGAACGTGCCCTCCAGCGAGCGCTTCCCGTGCAGGTTCCCGCCGCCGAAGCCGGCCGCCTCGCCGGCGGCGAACAGGCCATCGATCGCCGACCCGTCCTCGCGCAGGACCCGGGCACCCAGGTCGGTCTGAATCCCGCCGAGCGACTTGCGGCTCATCGGCTGGAGGCGGATGGCGATCATCGGCCCCGCGTCGGGATCGGTGATGGGCTGGAACTTCGCCGTCCGCAGCCGGTCCCCGCGCCAGTTGCGCAGCGAGGCGATGCGCCGCACCTGGTCGTCGTTCCAAAGCGACTTGCCGCGCGCGAGCATGTCGTCGTAGCGGCGCACCTCGCGCTCCATCAGCCCGGCGTCGAGCACGCCGTCGCCGGTCACCTCGCTCATGCGCGCGGCCAGCTCCGGCAGCGTCCTGCCGGTTACGAAGTCGGGACAGCGATCGACGAAGTGCTGCACCAGGGCGGGCTTGCCGAGCAGGATCCCCAGCACGAAGCGCACCAACCGCCGCTCGCGGATGGCCGGGTTGTGCTGCGAGCCGGACACGTCCAGCTCGCGCCGCGCGATCTTCTGGTTGCAGACGAGCCACGTGTACTTCGGGTCGCTCTCGCACATGCGCTCGAGCGCGAAGTACGCGTCGAAGGTGGGCATCACCGGGACCGGGCCGTAGCGGCGGCCGGTCGGGTCGAGCGCCAGCCCCGATCGCGGCGGGATCAGCTTCAGCCCGTGCAGCGGCCGCTTCGGCATGGGGTGGCGCACCGCGTCGGCGTAGTTCCACATGCGGTTCAGGTGCGTCACGTTGCCGCCGATCCGCTCGACCTCCTCGTGCATCGCGCCGTCGGCGTAGTAGTGCGAGCCCATGAGGATGTGCTCCGGCGCCTCGCCCAGCTCCTCCGGCCACTCGCGCCGGACGATGTCGAGATTCCCGCCGACCCCGCCGGCCGCGACCACGACCGCCGCACCGCGCAGCTCGCCCTCGGCCCCGCCGCCGTCCTCGGACGCGGTGCGCACGCCGGTCACGCGGCCGTCCTCCTCGATCAGCCCGGTCACCCGCGTGCGCGTGCGGATCTCGAGGGAGGCCCGCCGCGGGTGCTTCTCGATCGACCCCCACACGCCGTCGACCAGCCCCTTGCCGCAGCCCCACGTGATGTGGAAGCGCGGCACGGAGTTGCCGTCGCCGTAGACCCCGCGCTCGGCCCAGTTGACGACCGGGAAGAACTTCACGCCCTTCGTGCGAAGCCAGTTGCCGACCTCGTCGCGCGCCCGCGCCACGTACTGCTCGGCCCAGCGGCGCGGCCACTCGTCGCCGGGCTCGAAGTCCGCAACGCGCAGCCAGTCGTCGAGCGCCAGCTCGACGCTGTCCTTCACGCCGCCGCGCCTCTGCTCCTCCGTGTCCACCATGAACATCCCGCCGAACGCCTCGCGCGCGAGCCCGCCGATCTCCTCGGGGTGGCAGCGGTCGAGCAGCACCACGTCGCGGCCGTGGTCGAGCAGCTCGAGCGTCGCCACCAGCCCGGCGATGCCGGCGCCCACCACCACGACGGATCCCCTCTCGGCGGCCATCCGCGCGCAGGGTATACCTTCGTCCCATGGCCGAGCTCACCGTCTACGAGAAGCCCACCTGCACGACCTGCCGCAAGCTCTCGGCGCTCCTCACCGAGCGCGGGATCGACTTCGAGCGGGTCGACTACCACGTCGAACCGCTGCCGGAGGAGAAGTTGCGCGAGCTGGTCGCGAGGGCCGGGGTCCCGGCGCGCGAGCTGCTGCGGAGCAAGGAGCCGGGTGGGAAGGAGCTGCGCGAGCGGGAGGCGCCGGACGACGAGGTGATCGCCGCGATGGCCGCCAACCCCGCGCTGCTCGAGCGCCCCGTGATCGAGCGCGGTGACCGAGCCGTGCTCGGCCGCCCGGTGGAGCGCGCGCTCGAGCTGCTCGACGGCGGCGGCTAGCCCGCCGCCCGCCTCAGCTCCTCCATCCCCTCGGCCCGCGTGACCACGGGCTCGTAACCGAGCTCGCGACGCGCCTTCGAGATGTCGATCGTCGTCTCGAGCGCCGACAGCCAGAACGCCATGCGCGTGACCGGCGGGCCGCCCCGCAGGGGCAGCAGCCGCCACGCGGTCTCGCCCGCGGCGGCGAGCGCCCCGGCCACGGCGCGCGGCGCGTTGCGGTCGGGCACCTCGATGCCCTGCGTCGCCAGCAGCTCGGTTATGAACTCGCGGAACACGACCGGCTCGCCGTCGGTCACGAAGTACGCCTCGCCCGGCCGCCCGCGCTCGGCGCCGAGCACGAGGCCCTCCACGACGTTGTCGACATGCGTGGTCGACGTGCGGTGGCGCCCGCCCCCGATCCACGAGAAGCGCCCGGCCCGGACCGCCTTCTCGACCCCCGGCAGGATCGTCGTGTCGCCGACTCCCCAGACCAGCCGGGGCCGGATGACCACTGTCTCGAGCCGGTCGAAGTCGCGCACGATCTGCTCGGCGCGCGCCTTCGTGCGCGCGTAGTCGGCCCGCGAGTCCGGACGCAGCGGCGCCGTCTCGTCCACGTTCACCAGCGGGTCGCCGGCCAGCAGCGCGGCCTCGGTGCCCACGTGCACGAACCGCCGCACCCCCGCGGAGTAGCCGGCCTCGATCGCGTTCTGCGTGCCGTCGACGTTCCCGCGCTCGTAGTCGGCGCGCGAGCCCCACTCGCCGACGAACGCGGCCGCGTGGAAGAAGACGTCGCAGCCGCCGGCGCCGTCGAGGATCGCCCCGCCGTTGTCCAGGTTCCCGAGCACCGAGTCGGCGCCGGCCGCCTCGACCGCCGCCGCCGAGCGCTCCGAGCGCGCGAGCGCCCGGACGGACCAGCCGTCGCGCACCAGCCGGCGGATCAGCCGCCCGCCGATGAACCCCGATCCCCCCGTGACGAATGCCGTTCGCTCCGCGATCCGCGCAGCCTAAAGGCCCAGACCTATCCTCGAAGCGTGACCACCGCGACCCGCGTGGACGAGCAGCGCAGAGCCCTCCCGGACGCACCGGGCGTCTACCTGTTCCGCGACTCGAAGCGGCGCGTGCTGTACGTCGGCAAGGCCAGCTCGATCAAGAAGCGCGTGGCCTCGCACTTCTCGAACCCGAGCACCAAGGGCGCGCGCGGGATGCTCGACGAGATCGCGAACATCGAGTTCATCGCCACCGAGACCGAGTCGGAGGCGCTGCTCGCCGAGCAGAACTTCATCCGCCAGTACCGCCCGCGCTACAACGTCCGGCTCCGCGACGACAAGTCCTACCCCTACATCGGGATCTCGCTCGACGAGGAGTTTCCGCGCGTGTACTTCACGCGCGAGAAGCACCGCCGCAACCGCGCCTACTTCGGGCCGTTCTCGAACGCCAAGCGCGTGCGCGAGACGCTCGACCTGCTCGGCAAGGTCTTCCAGCACCGCAGCTGCGACGGGGTCGAGCCAGGCCGCGCGTCCGGCAGCCCCTGCCTCGACTACTTCATCAAGCGCTGCGGCGCCCCGTGCGTCGGCTACGTGAGCTCAGAGGAGTACCGCGAGTCGATCGACTCGATCGTCGCGTTCCTCTCGGGCCGCTACCGCCAGATCGAGCGCGACCTCGAGCACCTGATGCAGGAGGCGGCGGCCGAGCAGGAGTTCGAGCAGGCGGCCCTCCTGCGCAACCGGCTGAAGGCGGTGCGCAGCCTGCTGGAGCGCCAGCGCATCGCGAACGAGGCGGTCGGCACGCTCGACGCGATCGCGGTGGCCGCGGAGGGCTCGGACGCCAACGCGCAGGTCTT
>DASVPL010000312.1:0-9023 GCA_036382905.1 Thermoleophilaceae bacterium
GCAGGTCGCCGGCCCAGGCGGAGCGGTAGCGGTTCGCGCGCGGGGGCTTCACCGGACCGCCTCCAGGACGGCCTCGGGCGAGTCGACCGCCCGCTGCTCGCCCGTCGCCATGTCCTTCACCTCGAAGCCGTCGTCGCCCACGATCACCGTGTACGCCGCACCGAGGCGGTTGGCCTGCTTTAGCTGGCCCTTGAGCGAGCGGCCGGCCTGCTCCATCTCGGCGCTCATGCCGGCACCGACGAGGAACCGCAGCAGCGCGAACGACTTGCCGGTTCCGGCCGTCCCCGCCACGAACACGTGGGTTCCCGGCTCGTCCGCGGCCAGGTCGCCCGCGAGCAGGATCCGCTCGATGCCGGCCGCCCAGCCGACGCCCGGCGTGGGCGCGCCGCCGAGCTGCTCGATCAGGCCGTCGTAGCGGCCGCCGCCGCCGAGCTGGCTCTGTGCGCCGAGCGCGTCGCTCGAGAACTCGAACACCGTGCGCGTGTAGTAGTCGAGTCCGCGAACGAGCGTCGGGTCGACCTCGTACTGCTGGCCCGCCGCGTCGAGCAGAGCGCGCACGGCGGCGAAGTGGGCGGCGTCGTCCTCGTCGAGGCGGTCGAGCAGGCGCGGGGCGTCGGCGATCGCCGCCTGCGTGCCGGGGTGGTCGGAGTCGAAGGCGCGCAGCGGGTTGCGGTCGAGCCGGCCCCGCACGTCGTCGGAGAGTTGATCCTCGCGCTCGCGCAGGTGGGCGCGCAGCTCGTCCGAGTACGCGCGGCGGCTCTCCGGCGTGCCGAGGCTCGAGATGCGCAGGCGCACGCCGCGGACGCGGGCCTTTTCGAGGAGCTCGGCCAGGAGCAGGATCACCTCGGCATCGAGCGAGGGATCGTCGGACCCGATGGCCTCGATCCCCACCTGCGTGAACTGGCGGTAGCGGCCGGCCTGCGGCGCCTCGTAGCGGAAGAACGGGCCCCAGTAGCGCAGCTTCACCGGCTGCGGCAGCTTGTGCATGCCGTGCTCGAGGTACGCGCGGCAGACGCCCGCGGTCCCCTCCGGGCGCAGGCTCACCGAGCGGCCGCCCTGGTCGTCGAAGGTGAACATCTCCTTCTCGACGATGTCGGTGGTGTCGCCGACGCCGCGCTCGAACAGCTCGGTCGACTCGAAGACGGGCGTCTCGACCACGCCGTAGCCGCTCAGCAGGTCGTCGGTCAGGCGGCGCAGGGCGAGCCGGCGCGCGCCGTCCTCGGGAAGGACGTCGAACGTCCCCCGCGGGGCTTGGAGCCTACCCGCGGGCAAGCTCGACGAGGAACGGGTTCGTCGCGCGCTCGCGCCCGAGGGTCGTGGTGCCCATGTGGCCCGGGAACACCGCGGTCTCCTCCGGGTGCGAGTCGATCAGCTTGCGGATCGATTCGAGCAGGGTCGGCCAGTCGCCGCCGGGCAGGTCGGTGCGCCCGACCGAGCCCTGGAACAGCACGTCGCCGGAGAACAGGGCCTGCTCGTCGGCGATCGAGTAGGTCACGTGCCCGGGGCTGTGGCCGGGCGTGAAGATCACGTCGATGTCGAACCCGGCGAGCTTGAGCTGCTCGCCGCCCGCGACGGTGTGCTCGGCGTCGTAGCTCTCGAACGGACCGATGCCGGGGAACGGCTGAAAGCGGTTGATGTCCGCGAGGACGGGCTTCTCGATCTCCGGCACCCAGACCTCGGCGCCGGTCGCGCGCGCGACCTCGGCCACGGCGCCGACGTGATCGAAGTGCGTGTGCGTGAGGAGGATCCCGTCGAGCGTCACCCCGAGCTCCTCGATCGCCTTCAGGAGCTTGGGAGCCTCGTCGCCGGGGTCGACGATCAGGGCCCTGTCGGAGCCGTCGCGGCGGAAGATGAAGCAGTTCTCGGCCACCGGGCCGACGGTGAACATGCGGACGTCCATGGCCTCAGGCTACCGGCCCCGGCCGGCTGGCTTGCGCCGCTGGCGGCGGTTGTAGATGAAGCGATCGGTGTAGTAGCTGAGCGGCAGGTAGAGCAGGACCATCACGGCTGTGAGCGCGATCGCGGAGGCCACCGGGACCTTCAGCACGAGCACGGCGAGCACGCCGAAGGCGATGGCGCTGAGCACGGCGCGGTTGAGTGAGCTGCGCCAGCTCGGCGGCGTGTCGAGCCGCTCGTCGCGGCGCTGCTGGCGAACCTGCTTGGCGTCGGCGGCGGTGCGCGGCCGGCTGGTGCGCCCGCGGGCCTCGACCGTCCCGGCCTGGGTGCCGCGGTGCTTGCGGCGGCGCTTGCGCTTGGTCTGGGCCATCAGATGGTCGGCTCCAGGTCCGCGTGCCGCTGGGGCCGCGAAAATCGAGTGGGGCGAGCCCGAGGACGACGCCCCGCGAAGATTTGCAGCGGCATCCAGCGGTGCGGGGGCTTGGAGTCGGCCATCTAGCTCTGCGGCGAGCGTAACGCGTTCTCGATCACGTGCCGGTCAAGGTCGAAGCCGCGCAGGTTCAGGTCGCCCGGCAGGCCGTCGAGCGCCTCGGCCGGGGCGAGGCCGACGAGCTCCGCCTCGGCGACCGGAGCACGTGCGGCCACGGCTGCGATTAGGTCGCGCAGCGGGGCGGCGCGGTGGTCGTGGACGTTGAACGAGACCTGCGCGCGGTTGCGGTGCGGGAGGTGGAGCCCGATCGCCCGGACGCCGGGGGCGCCGCCGTTCGACTCGCGGAGGTCGGCGGCGATTGCTTGCGCCAGGTCGAGGTCGTCTGTTGCCAGGTCGACGTTGAAGGCGATCAGAGGCGGGCGAGCGGTGACGAGCACGGCGCCGGCGGCGGGGTCGACGTGCGCGGGGCCGTAGTCGGGGGCGAGGTCGCCCGACGCCACGCGCTCGGCGAGGGTGGTTGTGCCGCCCGCCCGGAGGTTCGCTCGCTCGCGATTGCCGGGGGCGGTGGCGAGGTCGCCGTAGAGGAAGACGGGCAGGCCGGCGTCGCCGATCAGCGCCGCGGCGGTAAGCGCCTCGGCGCAGGCGGCGCCGCGCTGCTCGTGGTCGAGGTAGACCACCGGTGCGACGTCGAGTGCGCCGACGTGCGGGTGGCGTCCCGTGTGCTCGCGCAGGTCGATCCGCTCGCGCGCGGCCCGGGCGCCAGCCGCGAGCGCGGCGGCCAGCTCTCCCTGTTCGCCCGCGAGGCTGAACACGCTGCGACCGTGGTCGGGGTCCGAGTGCACGTCGAGCACGCGCGCGGGCGCGAACGCGTCGCCGATCGCGGCGATAGCGGCGCGATCCGATCCCTCGCTGACGTTGGGAACCGCGAGAAGCTGCATCTAGACTGGGGCGCGCTCGGCTCCGTAGCTCAGTCGGTTAGAGCGCAGCACTCATAATGCTGAGGTCGCTGGTTCGAGTCCAGCCGGAGCTATCAGTTGTTGCGACACACCCGGCCTTATCGCCCCAGCTGTGCCCAAGAAGCCGACCGGGACGATCGTCGTGTACCACCCGGAGGCCGTCGACGACTTCCAGGGCATCAAGGACAAGCAGGCGCGCAAGAAAGTCCTGACGATCGTCTCGATCCTTCGGCAGGCCGGCACGAGCATCACCGAGCCGCATGTGAAGAAGGTGCAAGGCGAGGCGAAGTTGTACGAGCTGCGTCCGGGCGGTGGCAAGACACTGCTGCGGCCGCTGTATGCCCAGATCGACGCCTACCTGGTGATCCTGGCCATCGGGCCTAAAGCGGAGGTCAACGCGTCCGGTTTTGCTGCGGCCGTCAAGCGGGCGAAGCGTCGAGCGAAGGAAGAGTTCGGCGTCGAGATTTAGTTTCTGTGTGAGGGTCCGATAACATGCGTGCTATCGCCATCGCGGATCGACGACTGGAGCAGGTATGGCCCGTAAGAAGCTGACCAAGATGAAGACCCACGGCGAGCTCGTGGCCGATCAGCAGCTGGTCGATCCCGATTTCAACCGCGAATGGGAGCGGCTCGCAATCTCGCGTGCCGTCGCCGCCCGCGTAATCGCCTACCGGGGCGACAACAAGCTGAGCCAGCGCGACCTCGCCAAGCTCTTGGAGATGCCCCAGCCACAGGTCACGCGCTTGGAGAGCGGCGAGTACCACCCCTCGAACGAGACCCTCTCCCGACTCGCAAGCAAGCTGGGGATGGAGTTCACGATCAGCATCGCACCCGCGAAGAGCGAACCGAAGCAGATCACGAAGAGGACGCGCGAGCATGCCGACGCCATGGTCGAAGCGGGCGACAGCATCACGCGCTTCAGCGTCGCCTAATCCCACGCGGCCTCATCCCGCGGCCCTCCGCCACCGGGTGAGCACCGCGGCGCCGGAGCGCTCGGCCGCCAGGCATTCCATGTCCAGGGGCGGACTGCCGGCAAAGAGCCGCTCGCCGGCACCGAGCACGACGGGGAACGTCAGCAGCCGGTACTCGTCGATCAGATCCTCGGCCATCAACGCGTGCACGACGCTGAGGCTGCCGGTGATGATCACGTCACGCCGCTCGCGCCTGACCACGTCGAGCAGCTCGCCGTCGATGGGTTGCGAGTTCGCCCACGCCGAGGCGTCGGTCAGGGTGCGGGTGACGACCAGCTTGGGGACGGCGTTCATCCGCGTGGAGAACGGGTCGTCGCGTCCCGGCCAGATCCCGGAGAACAACTGCCAGGTCTTGCGTCCCAGCAGCATGACCCCGTCGTCCAGCACGCTGTCGAGCCGGAACTTGTCCCCCGCGATCGCCTCGGGACCGAACCGGAACGCCCAGCCGCCGCCTGGCGTGCCCAGGGACCCGTCCGGGTCGGACACGATCCCATCCACGGTGATGAACTCGATGACGATTACGCTCACGATCACGGCCCCCTTGCGTCGGTTTGGCCGGTACATACCGGCGCCACCGCCCGGACTCATCGCGGTCAGCGAAGCGCGTCAGACGAGATTCGCTCAGGTAGGCCAAACGCCGCCAGCACGGACGGATGGGCGAAGACGACGTTGCGCGCAACGCGGCCGCCGGTGACCGTGAGGACCTGGAGGGTGTGGAGCGCATGCCCGCCACCGGGCTCGGGCGCGTAGGCCGCGAGTGCGGGCTGCCCGTTCGCGGTGAGCTGCCTCATCGCCCAGCCGAGACCCCGCATGTCGAACACGCGGCGCATGAAGAGCCCGTACTCGCGGCTGCCTCGGTACCACAGTGGCACCGGCGGCATCTCGAGCACCGCGTCGTCGGCGAGCAGCCGCACCAGGCCGGGCACGTCCGCGGCCTCGAATGCGTCCACGTACCGATCGACGATCGCTCGCGCCCGCGGATCGTCCGGTTCGGTGACCTCGTCCACATCACGTGTCTCCGCAAGGGCCCCACGCGCTCGCTGCAGAGCGCTGTTGACGGCCGCCACCGTGGTGTCGAGTTGCGCCGCTACCTCTGAAGCGCTGAACCCGAGCACCTCGCGGAGGATCAGCACCGCGCGCTGTCGCGGCGGCAGGGTCTGGAGCGCGGCCACGAGCGCCAACCGCACATCAACCCGCACGCCCGCGTCGAACCGCGCATCGGGAAACGGCTGCAGCCAGGGGACATCCAACGCGGGCGTCAGCGGCGCGCCGGGATCGTCGCTCGGTGCGAACAGCCCGGACGGCAACGGCCGCCGCGCCCGGCCCTCCAACGCCGACAGGCACGCGTTAGTCGCGATCCGATAGAGCCAGGTCCGCACCGACGCCCGGGCGCCGTCGTAGCGATCGCGCGCCCGCCACGCCCGCAGCAGGGTCTCCTGCACCAGGTCCTCGGCCTCGTCGAAGGACCCCAGCATCCGGTAGCAGTACGCCACCAGCTCACCTCGATAGGGATCGAAATCCACCAGGCCCTCCTCGCGCACACGTCCCTCCCGTTGGATCATCGCTCCGTTTAGTACCGGAGGGCCGCACGAGGCTCATCGGGCATCGGGTCCGGTTGCGACGCGGGAGCGCGCCAGCTGCGCTTGACAAATGGCGCGCTTGCACACACGGTTGAGATTCGGAACCTTTCTAGGTAGCAGGGGGACTCGCATGACTCGCACGCGTTCGCGCGCGCTGGCCCTGGTGGCCGCGCTCGCGCTGATTGTTGCTGCACCGGCCGGCGCGGACAGCTCGGCAACGGAGACGGCCGCGATCACGGCGGCGAAGAGCTGCTCGAGCGGCTGGAAGCACGCCGTCCTGCCGAACGGGCACAAGTGCCTCCGCGCGGGCCAGTACTGCAAGAAGTCGTGGGACAGCCGCTACCACCACTACGGCTTCCACTGCCACAACGGCCGCCTCAAGAGGAAGTAGCGCTACGCGACGCTGAAGCTGCTCGTCAGCTCGGGCGAGGCGGCCAACGTCTGGTAGACGACGCAGTAGCGCTCGGTGAGCTTGCGGAGCGTCGCGAGCTGCGCCTCGTCGGCCTCGGTGTCGAGCTCGAAGGCGAGCCGGATCGACGCGAACCCCACCGGAGCCTCGCGGTCCACCGCCAGCGTGCCGCGGAAGTCGAGGTCGCCCTCGGCCCGCACGGTGCCGGACGCGACCTCGATGCCGAGCGAGGTCGCGACCGCCTGGAGCGTCACGCCCGCGCACGCGACGAGCGCCTCGAGGAGCATGTCGCCCGAGCAGAGGAGCGAGCCGTCGCCGCCGGTCGCCGGGTGAAGGCCGGCCTCCGCGAGCGCCCGCCCGCTCTGCACCGTGCACGACACGTTCTCGCCGAGCGTGCCCGACGCCGACAGCGTCACGAGCGCCGCCTCCGGCTCGCTCGCGTACCGCTCCTTCAGCGGGGCCTGCACCGCCCTGAGCTCGTCGCGCTCCACAGAGGCGGATGCTAGGGACCGGCGGCGTCGGTAGGTTGCGCATCCGACCCGATCCCTCGTCCAGGAGACCGCCTTGAAGAGACTCGCCCTCGCCGCCGCCGCGGCAGCCGCCCTCGCCCTGCCCGCGCCGGCCGGAGCGATGATCCAGTTCGACCAGGGCATCGCCGGTGCCCGGATCGGCAACTCGCAGGCGGAGGTTCAGGCCGCGCTCGGCTCGCCCTCGCTCGTCAAGACCGGCACGAACGAGTTCGGCCCGTGGCGCCAGTTCTACTTCGCGGGCGGTCTGCGCGTGTTCTTCCAGGGCGACGAGGACGTGACCTCCGTGACGCTGCTCGGTCGCGGCGACCGAACCACCAAGGGCATCGGCGTGGGCAACACCGAGAAGGCGCTCAAGCAGAAGCACCCCAGCCTCACGTGCAAGACCAACAGCGGCTTCCGCTCCTGCTACACCGGCGACTTCAAGCCCGGCGAGCGGGTGACGGACTTCTGGATCTCGAAGGGGAGGATCACCCGCGTGGTCGTCGGCATCGTCATCGACTAGGAGGATCGTCCACTGGAGCGTTGAAGAGGCCCGGCATGCAGCCTCGCGATCGACTCATGCCGGCCCTCACGACGCTCCTGCTGATCGTGGCCCTGTTCGCCACGATCGGCATCTGGAAGCAGGCCGGGGCGACCTCCGACGAGGCCGATGCGACCGAGAAGCGCGCCTGCATCGAGTCGGCTGAGGCGCGCTACCCGGCGGTGTCGGTGTCGGCGTTCGTCACGCGCGATCGCTCCGCCTCGGGCCCGCTCAAGCTGTCGTTCGTTCGCGAGCGCCAGCGGGCCGTCGCCGCCTGCGATTGATCCCGTAACCCGTCGGGCCGACCAGTTCCCCCATATGGGGGTCAAGGTCGCGTCTGCCGGACCGATAAAGGCAGCCGCCCGCCCGACCGATACAGGGCTGGATGCTTCCTTGGACACGCTCCAAGTGGTTCCGCCTAGCCGTTACCGGGTTCTCGACGATCTTCGTCGCGATCGTGCTCGCCACGTCGCTGATGGCCGAGGGCAGCGCCCTCAAGCGAGCGGACGTGGAGTACGACGCCGTCGACTGCGTCAAGGACAAGAACACGAAGGGACGCGCGCGGCCGGCCACCGGCTGCAAGCGCAAGAAGCGAGTCGTCATCCCGATCGACGACAAGCAGCAGATCTCGGAGGAGGAGCTGGAGCGCGCGCTCGACGAGCTGCCGCGCCTCAGCGGCCCGCGTGGCCTCACCGGCCATCGCGGCGCGAACGGACGGCGAGGCCCGACCGGTCCGCGCGGCACGGCTGGTGTCGGACGCGCAGGCCGGCGCGGAGCCACCGGGGCGCGCGGCAGGTCGGCGCAGGGTGTTCGCGGGGCTGAGGGCGCGCGCGGGGCCGACGGCGAGCGCGGCGCCAGGGGCGACGACGGTGCGCGCGGCGCCGAGGGCGAGGCCGGTCCGGCCGGTCCGACCGGCGAGACCGGGCCCGCGGGCCCGCAGGGACTTCAGGGCGACACCGGCGCGCAGGGGCCGCAGGGCGACACCGGCGCCACCGGCGCGCAGGGCGATGTCGGGCCGCAGGGCGTCCAGGGCGATGTCGGGCCGCAGGGAATTCAGGGCGACACCGGCGCACAGGGGCCGCAGGGCGACACAGGTGCGCAGGGCCCGACCGGCCCCGCCGGGCCGCAGGGCGATGTCGGGCCCACCGGACCGCAGGGCCCGACCGGCCCCGCCGGACCGCAGGGCGATGTCGGCCCGCAGGGCGCCACCGGCGCCACCGGTCCGGCCGGCCCGCAGGGACCGCAGGGAGACATCGGGCCCGCGGGCGCGCAGGGTCCGCAGGGCGTGACCGGCGCAACGGGCGCGACCGGCGCGACCGGTGCCCAGGGCCCGCAGGGCGACATCGGCCCCACGGGGCCCGCGGGTCCGCAGGGCAACACCGGACCCGCCGGACCCGCAGGCCCGCAGGGCACCACGGGCGCAACTGGTGCCACCGGTGCCACCGGCGCCACGGGTGCGCAGGGACCGCAGGGTCCTCAGGGCCCCCAGGGACCGCAGGGTCCGACCGGCGCCACAGGCGCCACCGGCGCGACCGGTCCGCCCGCGGCGAAGTACTGGGCAGTCGTCGACAGCACCGGCTCGCTCGCGCGCTCGAGCGCCGGCGTCAACTCCTCGCGCATCACGACCGGCCAGTACCGCGTCGACTTCGGAACCGACGTGACCCAGTGCGCGTACATCCCCCAGATCGGCGGGACCGGGACCACCGCCCCGAGCGTCGGGATGATCCACTC
>DASVPL010000313.1:0-6088 GCA_036382905.1 Thermoleophilaceae bacterium
AGCAGCTCGGAGAGGAGCACGTTGTGGGCGGCCGCGCGGCTGGCGGCGCAGAAGTTCACGTACGCCTCGTACGCCTCCGCCAGCTCGTCGAAGGCCGGCGTCTTCAGGGCCTTGGCGTTGCCACGCTTGACCTCGAGTGGCTTGAGGTCCTCGGGGTCGGGGATCGCGCCCTCCGGGAGGCGGACGAAGAAGGTGCCGCAGCGCTCCAGCGCTGCGCGGGCGGCGTCGATGGACTTGCTCTCGCCGTTCAGCTCCCGCCCCGCCCGGGCAGCCGCATCGGCCAGCCGCTCGCGCTCGCCGCCCGGCTCGGGGGCGGGGACCGGCGGCAGCCGCGGCTCGCGCTCGCCCCGGCTGCGCAGGCGACCGTGCACCGTCACCACCATCGTCCGCAGGCGGTCCGGCGAGTAGGCCGCGGCGAGGTCGAGCCGCTCCTCGTCGGCCGCCGACTCCAGGAACCGCTCGAGGGCGAAGTCGAACGCGTCGAGCGCGATGCGCGCCGCCTCGACCTGGTCGAGCACGCGGAAGTCGGGATCAAGGCCCGCGTCCAGGGCGTGCGAGCGCAGCAGTCGCGAACAGAAGCCGTGAATCGTCGAGATCGCCGCCGACTCGGCCTGCCGTGCGCCCTCGCGGTCGCCCGCCGCCAGGAGCCGCTCGCGCACGCGCGAGCGCAGCTCCGCCGCGGCCTTCTCGGTGAAGGTGATCGCGAGGATCCGGTCCACCGGCACGCCGTCCTCGCGCACGGCCGCCAGGAAGCGCTCGACCAGCACGCGCGTCTTGCCGCTGCCCGCGCCCGCGCGCACGAAGCGCGGCTCGTCGCGCCCCGCGACGGCCGCGCGCTGCTCGTCCGTGAGCGGGAAGCCGCCGCGCGGCGATCCGGAGGGTGCGGGGCGCTGGCTCACCGCTCGATCCTGCAGATCGACGGGTACGAGCAGCCGCCGTTCCAGGCGCACGTCTCGGGACACGGCCGCACCTCGCCCGAGCGCATCCGCGCCGCCAGCTCCAGGAGGCGCTCGCGCGCGGCGTCGAGCTCGCGCTCGATCTCCTCCTCGTCGCGGAAGTCGTTGCCCACGTAGCCCGTGCCGAGCTCGTCCTCGAGCCCCTTCAGCAGCACCCCGCGCGGGCGGCGGTCGCGCCCCTTCAGCGGCTGGTAGACGCCGCCGGCCGGCCGCAGGCCGAGCACCTCGCGCACGGCCAGCATGTAGAGCGCCACCTGGAGGCGGTTGCGCTCGCCCCACTTCGCGACCCCCTCGACCTTCGACCCGCCCTTGTAGTCGCGGACGATCGCGTGGCCGTCCCAGACGTCCACGCGGTCGATCCTCCCCCCCACCTCGAGGCCGTCATCCAGCACAAGGGGGGGTTGCAGCGATCCCTCGAGTCCGAAGTCGAGCTCCAGCTCGGCCGGCTCGAACACGCTCCCCGCGTCGGCCTCCGCACGCAGGTAGCGGAGCAGGTCCACCTCGAGCCGCCGCACGGCCGCGCGCACCCGTGTGGCTTGCGGCGAGAGCCGGAACTCGGACTGGCGCTCGCGCAGCGCGCCGAGCAGGATGCGCTCGGCCTCGGCCAGGCTCTTGTGCGTGACCCGCCGCGAGCCGGTGCGCTCGCCGAGCCGGCGGTAGGTCAGCTCGAGCACCGCGTGCGCGTAGCGGCCGCGGACCATCGGCTCGGGGTCGGGCTCGAGCGCGTCCGGGCGCAGCCGCCGCTCGACGAGCCACTTGACCGGGCAGTCCGCGTAGGACTCGAGCGCGGCCGGGGAGAGCCTCGTCGTCGAGGCGAGGTCCGCCAGCACGTCCTCGGCCTCGATCCGCTCCGGCCGCGGCGGCGAGCGCCGCGGGCCGGCCAGGGCGGCGGCGCGCTCCCACTCGACCTCGGTGGGCGCCTGCTCCGCCGCCCAGGTGACCGACGACAGCGGGCGCGTGGCGTCCGGCTCGCGCAGACGCTCTCCGAACAGCGCGCGCACGTCGTCCACGAGGAACGAGCGGAGCTGGGGCGAGCCCTCCTCGTCGGTCTCGCGCCAGCTCAGCGCCAGGCAGCGCTCGGCGCGCGAGGCGCAGACGTAGAAGAGCTGGCGCTCGCGCGCGGGCCGCTCCTCGCGCAGCGGCAGCGCGAGGCCGGTGGCCTGCGCGATCGCGCGGCGGTCCTCGTCGGAGAGGAACGGCTCGGGCCGCGGCGGCTTGGGGAACTCGCCCTCCTGGAGCCCGCAGACGAACACGGCGTCGAAGCGCCGGGCGCGGATGTCCTGGGGGCGCGCGATCTGTACACGGTCGGGCGCCGGGGCGGCGCCCGTGCGCACCTCGACGGTCGTAAGCAGGTCGTGCAGGCGCTCACGTGGCGGGGCCAGCCCGGCGTCGGCGCGCGCTAGCCGCTGGATGCCCGACAGGGCGCCGCGCAGCGCCTCGCGCGCCCTCGGGTCCTCGCCCTCCTCGTCGGCGAACACGTGAGCGGTGCGCTCGTAGGGCCGCGCGAACAGCCGCTCGACCTCCTCGTCGAGCTGCTGCGCGAGCGTGGCGGCGTCGCGCGCCCGCGCGATCCGATCGATCTCGCCGAGCTGCCAGCGGTCGCGCTCCCAGATCTCCCGTGCCGCGGCCGCCGTGCGCGCGCCCAGCCGGCGGACCTCGTGCTCGAGCCGGTCGGCGAGGTGCGGCTGGTCGAGCCGGCCGGCCGTCCTCAGGTAGGTCAGCAGGTCGTCGGCGGTGCCCTCGGGACCCGCGCAGCGCAGCAGGGCCAGCGCGCCGCGGCCGAGGCCCGTGTGGCCGAGCGGCACCCAGCGCTCGAGCGCGAACGGGATCCCGTAGGCGGAGAGCACCTGCTCGATCAGCGACGCGTAGGGCGCGACCTCGCGGAACACCACCGCCACCTGGCCCGCCGGGGTGCCGGCGCGCAGCAGCCGCAGCACCTCCGCCGCGACGAGCTCCACCTCGGCGCGCTCGCCGCCGGACGAGAGCAGCCGCACCGCACCCGCCGGGTCCGCCTCGCCGCCGTCGGGCGCGAACAGCAGACGCTCGACGCGGTTGAGCGCCTCGCGCGACTCGGGTGCGTAGTGCTCCGCCGAGGCCGGCAGCACCTCGTGCTCGCTCGCGCGCTCTGCCAGGTCGCGGACGAGCGGCTCGACCGCCTCGAACGCCGCACGCCCCTCCTCGTAGGGGAGCGAGACGACGACCTGGGTGTCCGGGTCGTCGGCGAGGGCCTCGATCAGCCCGCGCTCGATCGGCGTGAAGTCGTCGAACCCGTAGACGAACACGGCGCCGCCGCCCCAGTCCGCGGCCCGGGCGCGCAGGGCGTCGAGTGCGTGCCAGGCGTAGAGCTCGTCGTCCACGAGCCCGGCGCGCTCCAGAGTGGCGCGGTAGGAGCGGTAGATCGCCGCGACCTCGTCGGCGTAGGGGCGGCGCGCGCCATCGCCCGCCCAGGCGGCCAGCGCCTGACCGAAGCGCGCCGGCGTGACCATCGAGCGCTCGAGCTCGCGGATGAGGCGCTCCGCCGCGCGCACGAAGCCCGGCCGCCGGGCCGAGTCCACCAGCACCTCGAGCCGCGCGTCGCGCACGGCCCGCTCCACGATCAGCTCGCGCTGCAGCGGGGCGGCCTTGCGCGCGCCGAGCGACTCCGACCCGCAGCGCTCGGCCACGATCTCGAACAGCCACCTGAAGCGCACCACGCGCGTGCCGAAGACCGCGCCGCGCTCGGCCAGCTCGCGCTGGGAGTGGGCGACGTCGCGGAACGCCGGGACCACGAGGATCGGCTCGCGATCGAGGGCCGCGCGGTAGTCGCCGAAGACGACGCCCGCCTTGGCCGCGTTGGCGGGCCCGGTGACCAGCTTGAGGGGCACCCGGCCATTCTGGGGCCGGGATCCGACGCCGCGGGAGGCTCGCTCCGGCTTTGCCCGCTATGTGGGCAGATCCGCGCGCTTCGAGGCGCGGGGTGGCGCCGGGCTCAGCCCAGGCGGCGGCGCTCCCACGGCGAGACCTCGTACACGCGCCCGCGCGGGGCGCCGATCGCGAGGATCGCGGTGCCGTCCTCCTGAGCCACCGCCCGGCGCTCGAGCTCCGGGTCCGCGACCGCGACGAACGTGCCCGCCGGGGCGTCGATCTCCTCGCCGGCGACCGTGAACGTGGCCCGGCCGGAGATCACGTAGTAGAGCTCCTCGTGCCCGTCGGCGTTCCCCTCCGTCTCGGTGTGCTCCTCGATCACCTCGCCGCCGGTGTCGCCGTGCCAGGTACCGGCGCCGAACGCCTCGATGCCGAGGTGGTGGCGAACCGGCCGCCAGTCGAGGCCGGCCGCGTAGCGCTCGGCCGGCACGTCCTCCATCCGCGCGTGGCGCACGCCGTCCGCGCTCACGCGAGCCTCCCGACCACCGGCAGCGCGTGGGCCAGCGCCCGCAGCGGCCGCTCCTCCACGGTCTCCGCGCGGAGCTGTCGCGCACGCAGCTCGAGCAGCGAGACCAGCTCGGCGCTCGGGACGAACGGGTCGGCGATCACGCGCCCGTGCGCGAGCGGCAGCGCGGCCCGGATCCGCCCGTCCACCTCCGCGACCAGCGTCTCGCCCTCCGCGCGCTCGGCCGAGTCGAGCAGCGCGAGCTGCCGCACCGCTTCGCCGTCAGCCGGCGCCGCCAGCCTGATCGAGATCCCGTGTGACTCCGCCTGCATGACCGACCTCCCCGAAACCCGTGTAACCGTCATAAGAACTATACCAGTTACGTACCTAGTGAAACGAGTTGACTGGTTACCCTAAGCTTCAGCCATGGCGGCAGGGACGAAGCCAGTGGACAACAACTCGAGCCGCGAGCTCGCCCCCGGTGAGCTCGCCACGCTCCAGCAGTTCCTCAACACGCGGGACCTCGAGGACGGCATCGAGCTGCTCCAGGCGCCGGCGGACCTGCGCCGCTGGCTCACCCACCACGAGCTGGTCGCGCCGAGCACGCGAATCGGCTCCGCCGAGCTGCGGCGCGCGCTCGACGTCCGCGAGGCGTTCCGCGCGGTGCTCTGGGCCAAGGACGGCGGGCCCGTGGACCGCGCCGCGATCGAGACCCTCGACGCCGCCGCCCGCCGCGCCGAGCTGACGGTGCGCTGGCACGAGAGCGGCGAGGCCGGGCTGGCCCCCGCCCGCAGCGGGCTCGACGGGGCGTTCGGGAGGCTGCTGGCGATCGCGTACCGGGCGCGTGTGGAGGGAACCTGGGAGCGCCTGAAGGTCTGTCCCGACGACAGCTGCGGCTGGGCCTTCTACGACCGCTCGCGCAACCGTTCGAGCACGTGGTGCTCGATGGCGGTGTGCGGCAACCGCGCGAAGGCGCGCGCGTTCCGCGAGCGGCGGGCGCGGCGCTAGGGGCGCACGTCCGGCGCTAGGGGGGCGCGTCCGGGTCAAGCGTCGCCAGGCGCGGCGCTAGTGGCGGCGCGTCCGGCGCTACGCGTCGCCCTGCGCGGCCACGCCGGCCGCCGCCAGCGCCTCCGCGTAGCGCGCCGCCGGGAACATCGGGGGCGCCTCCTGGAGCTCCCAGCCGCGGCCCGGCCAGAAGAGCCAGCGGCCGACCCGCACGCGACCCGTGGAGAGCCGCTCGACGCGCAGCTCCTCGCGCATGTCGCCGGCGCGGCCGGGCGAGGCGCCGTCCGCCGGCTCGTTCCCGTTCTGCCCGAGCGCGTCGCGCAGCCGCTCGGCGTCGCGGCCCTCGATCAGCTCCTTCCCCAGCGCGGCCACCACCAGCCCGGCGAGGTCGCCCTCCGGCAGCTCGGGCGCCCGCCGCTCGAGCGACCCGCGCGACCACTGGGCGAGCCTCAGCCCGCCGGGCACCCGCTCGAGGCGCACGTGGTAGGTGTCCTCCTCGCGTTCGTACGGCCCCGCCTGCACGTGCGGCCCGCTGAAGGTCCGCGTACCCCCGCCCTGGGCTCCCCGCCCACCGGACCCGCGCGCCGCGCGCGACCCGCTCGCGCTCTTCGCCCGCGGTCGCTCGCCAGCGCGCGCGGAATCGAGCACCGTGCCCTTCGAGCAGATCGAGCAGTCGGCGGTGAAGCGGTTGTGGCGGCAGAAGAGCGATGTCATTTAGCGGGCGACCAGAGTACCGCTGCTTTCATCCCGGCCCAGCATGCGCACCGCCGTCATCTCG
>DASVPL010000314.1:0-10410 GCA_036382905.1 Thermoleophilaceae bacterium
GGTTGTTTCATGTTGCGAAACTAGAAACAACGGCTAAACTGACGGACGCCGTGTTGAAGGGCCAAGACATAGTGCTGCTGTTGAAGCTCGCGCGCGACGACGGAGACTGGACCATGCGGTCACTGGGCGAGGCCCTAGACCTCGACCCGGCTTCGGTCCACCGAGCACTGCGACGCCTCGATGAGGCACGCCTGATTGACATCAAACGCCGGCGAGTCAATCGTGGAAGGGCTGAAGAGTTTCTGCTGCATGGGTTCCAGTACGTCTTTCCCGTCCACCAGAAAGGCACGAGCCGAGGACTCCCTACGGCCTGGGCGGCGCCACCGCTCAGCGACGAACTGGCTTTGCCGGACGACCCACCGCCTGTCTGGCCAGACGCCAAGGGAAAGACGCGAGGCGTGGCGGTCGAGCCGATCCACGCGAGCGTGCCGGCCCTCGCACGTCGCGATCCCGAAATGGGCGAACGACTCGCGTTGCTCGACGGGATTCGCCTGGGAGACGCGCGGGTGCGGAAACTGGCGAGCCAGCATCTCGTGCGGCGTTTGGACGCGGGCAATTGAGCATCGGGCTGCTAGAGCGCGCCGGCGCGGACTTGGGTGCCCTCGTTGACGAGGTCGTGTTCGTCGGTGGGGCGACCCTCGCCCTGTGGATCACTGATCCGGGTGCGCCGCCGATCCGGCCGACCAAAGACGTGGACGTCATCGTCGAAGTCACCACACGCGGTGGCTACTACGAATTTGAAGAACGCCTACGCGCGGCGAGCTTTGCGCCGGAAGGGAGCGTGATCTGTCGCTGGATTCAACGTGACACGGCACTCATCGTCGATGCGATGCCCGCCGACCCGGCAATCCTCGGGTTCTCAAACCGGTGGCAGAGAGCGGCACTCCCATTCGCGGCGGAGGTGCAGTTGCTCTCAGGTGCGCGAATTCGCGCCGTTCCACCGCCGTTCCTCCTCGCCACGAAAGTCGAGGCGTTCGGTGGGCGCGGGCAGGACGATTTCCTCGGTAGCCGCGATTTCGCCGACATCGTAAGCCTCGTGGACGGCCGCGAGCAGATCGTCGACGAAGTACGGACAGCGCCGCCGAAAGTTCGTTCGTATCTGGCGGACGAGCTGAGCAGCCTAATGAGTCGTGCGCGGTTCGCCGAGGGAGTCTCCGCGCAGCTGCCACCGGATGAGGCGAGCCAAGAGCGGGCCGATCTGGTGGTTGCTCCGCGGCTGCGGGCGATCATCGACGCGGCATAGGACAGGGGACGACTCAAAGGCCAACGCGTCACTGCGAACGGGCACTCGAACGCGATGACCGAGGTCGCGAACGAGCGCCTGACCGACGACGTCGCGCGGTCCTGCCGGTTCTACGTCGAGAAGCTCATCAGTCCCTGCGGCGACGAGCGGCGGTAGCGCCTACTCGGCGGGCTTGTCGGTCTCGCGCCGCGCGCGGAACAGCCGCACCGGCTCGCCCACGCCCTTCAGCTTGCGACGCCCTGCCGGCGACCACCTGAAGCCATCGCCAGCTGCCTCGCGTGCGTCGGCGGTGCAGAGCACGCTGCCCGGCCGCGCCACGCCGGTCACGCGGCTGGCCGTGTTCACCGGGCTGCCGTACCAGTCGCCCGCGCGCTCGAGCGCCGGTCCGCGCGCGATGCCGGAGCGCAGCGCCGGGAACTCGTCGCCGGCCTCGGCGGCGCGCTCGACCAGCTCGAGCGCGACCTCGACCACGGCGTCGGTCTCGCGCCCCACCAGCATCGCGGCGTCGCCGATCGTCTTCACCAGCCGCACCGGCGGGCGGGCGACGTCACCCGCGAGATCCGTCAGCCGCCCGGCCACGCGGCTGAGGTCCTCCGGCGGGATCTCCTCGCCCAGCCGCGTGAAGCCGACGAGGTCGGCGAAGCACACCGCCACCTCCTCGGTGCCGTCGAGCCTGCCCGTGGCAAGCTCGGCGCGGCTGACGATGTCGTTGCGCACGAGCTCGCGCAGGTGCAGGCCGTAGACGTACTGGAGCTCCGACCCGATGACCGGGATGAGGTGCTCGGCCGCGGCGGCGTAGCGCAGACCGGCGTCGCGCTCGGTGTCGCCCGGCCGGGCCAGCGCGCGGCCGACGATCTCCACCGACGCGTCGGCAACCCGGCGCATGCCCTCGCCCATGATCCGGGCGATCTGGGTGATGCCCTCCTCCGGCAGCCCGGCGTCGATGAACTGCTTGAGCTGCCGCGCCCCCTCGAGGTCGCTGTCGCCGAAGATCTTCGCGTCCTGGTCCGACACCGGGAGCCCCAGTGCCTGCCACTGGCGCTCGAGCACCTCGATCGGGAGCCCGACCTCCGCGGCGATCTCGTTGCCGCTGAACTTCCCCTGCCCGCCGAGCACCTGCTCGACCGGCAGCAGGGTGAGCCGCTCCTCGGCCACCGCCTTCTTCATCTCGTCGAGCTCGACGCCCGATTCGTGAAGCTGTTCGAGCAGGTCGAGCCGGGCCGCCCGGGCGCCGTCTTCGAGCCCGTCGAGCAGCCCCTCGGCCTCGAAGTCGGGGGCGGCTACGCGCCCTCCCGCAGAAGCTCGCGCAGACGCTCCTCCGGCAGCACCGAGGGATCCGTCTCGGCCATGAAGTCGAGCAGCTCGTGCGTGAAGCGGCGCGGGTCGTCGCGGTGCGGGAAGTGCCCCGCGTTCGGGAACGCCGCGAGGCGGCTGCCGGGCATCGAGTCGCTCGCCCGCAGGCCATGCGCGAACGGGATGACCGGGTCGCGCTCGCCCCAGACGATCAGCGACGGCATCTCGGCCGCGAGATAGAGCCGGTCGGTCGCGCTCACGCGCTGGCCGCCGGGGTCGATGATGCCGCGCAGCGTGTGGATGAAGGCCGCGCGCGCCTCGACGTCGCATAGCGAGCTGAAGCCACGCCAGATCTCCTCGAGGTCGGCGCCGGCACGCAGGCCGAGGCCGCCGACGGCGCCGGCGATCGAGTTTGTCCACTCGACGATCGGCCGCGCGGTGAGCAGCGGGAGCACGAACTCCGAGCCGGGCAGCGCCGCTGCGCGCAGCAGGATGTTGACCTCGCGGCCGAGGCCGCCGCTCGAGACGAGAACGAGGCGCTCGACGCGCTCGGGGAACTGGTAGGCCATCTGCATCGCCACGCCGCCGCCGAGCGAGTGACCGACCACCGTGGCGCGGTCGTGGCCGAGCGCGGCGAGCAGGTCGCGGATGCCGCTGGCGTAGGCACCGAGCGAGTAGTCGCCGCGCGGCTTGGCGGACTCGCCGTGGCCGAGCAGGTCGGGCGCGACCACCGTGTGGTCCTCGGCCAGCTCGTCGATCACGTCGAGCCAGGTGTCGGAGCTGCCGGTGATGCCGTGGATCAGGACGATCACCGGGCCCCAGCCGGCCTGCCGGTAGCTGACCCGGTGGCCGTGCAGAGTTATCTCTTCGCGTTCCATTGGTCTCCTAGAGGGGAAGCGTACGCCGGTCGGTCAGGCGGGTGTCGCGGCCCCGCGGCCGCTGCGTGCGCGAGCTCCACCGAGGCGCGCGAGCGCGACGGTGAGCGCGGCGATCATCGCGCTTGCGATGGCCAGCACGGTCAGGTAGCCGGCGAGCGTGAGCCAGCCCGGCACGCCGTCCTTCTGCTCGCGCTGGAGGTTCTTCCTGTCGAGCGCGAAGGCACGCTCGAAGCGGGGCGACGCGGGCACCTCCGCGGCCGGGATCGCGGTATCCCTGGGCATGAAGATCGGCACGCCGACGATCCGGTTGCCGCTGTGCAGGCGAAGGATCGCCTTCCAGCTCCCGTCCACCGGGATCGGGCCGGCGCTGCGATACGTGCCGGGCCCGACCTCGCGCATGCGGACGATCCTGCTGCCGCCGCCCTGCCAGGCGGTGACGTTGAGCCACTCGGCGCCGTCGGCGGCGTCCGGCGGGTCGAGGGTGGCGGTGGCCACGACCTCGCGGTTGGGTGCGGCACGCACCTCGTCGAGCGTGACGCGCGCCGTTGTCGGGGTGCCCTCCGAGACCGGCAGCGTGTAGCCGAGCGCAGCGACGGCGGCCACAGCCGCGGCGGCCAGCGCGAATCGCTCGGGCCGGGTCACGGGGTTGGCGATGTCGTTGCTCAGCGCGCGGCCCATGGCGCCGCCGAGCGCGCCCGCGGCGACCGCCGAAACGAACCCGAGCAGGGCGGCCTCCGGCAGCAGCGCGGTGGGCCACTCGATCGGCATCCAGACGTGCGACCAGCCCCACTCGGCGGCGAGGCCGAGCGTGCCGATGCCCACGCCGGCGAGGGCGCCGAAGCGGACCGCGCGATCGGTGCTCACGCGCAGCGCGACGAGCTCGACCGCGAGCGCGGCGCCGAGGTAGAGAGGGAAGTGCGGGGTGGTCTGTCCGAAGACGGGCCCGACGAGCAGGGACACGAGGCCGCGGACCGCGAGGTACGAGAGCGCCGCGATCAGCGCGCCGCCACGGCCGATCCGGACGCGTGCCACGACGAGGGCGATCCCGGCCGCGAGCATCAGCAGGATCGGGTGGAAGAGGAGGCGGAACTGCGGCACGCCGAAGTCGAACTCGGCCTGGAACGTGGAGAGGCCGACGAGCAGTCCGCCGGCGACCGCGGCCTGGCGGAGCTTCAGGAGCGGCAGCCTGCGTACCCGCGGGCCGCGGCGGGCCGTACCCTCCACGAAGAGGACCCAGGCCGAGATGGTCGCCAGCGCGGCCCCGCCGATCAGCATCAGGTGAGTGGGGCCCCAGAGGGTCACGTCCTGGCCGAAGAGGCGGTGCCAGAAGTCGTCCAGCGGGAAGCCGGCGAGCGAGAAGACGCCGCAGCCGACCATCAGCACGCCGCCCAGCGGCGCGTGCCAGCCCGGGGCGATCCGCACCGCGACGTCGCTCGGCTTCTCACGCGGCAGGCAGACGGCGACGAGGCCGGCGAAGAGCACGCCGAAGAGGCCGGCGAGGATCAGGTAGTGCGCGGGGTTGGCGAGCGGCCCGGGGTCGCGGCCGTTGTCGATGTGCAGCGAGATGTCCCAGTACATGCCGAGCAGGGCGACGACCAGCGAGACCCCCGAGATCATCGAAGGGAGGGCGGCCCAGCCCGGAAGGCCGGTCTGCCGCGCGGTGAAGTCGGCGGCGCGGGCGAGCACGCCGTCGCGGCCGTTGCGGTGGGGTACGAGGACGGCGAGCATCAGCGCCGTGAGCACGAGCGCGCCGACGGTGGCCCCGATGGCCTCGCCGGTCGCGGCGCCCCCGGCGGGCTCGGTGGCCGCCGCAAGCGGGATGATCTGCGTCATGGCCGACATCGTAGTATCTAACTGACCGTTCAGTCAGTTCAGGAAACGTGAGTTCGAGCACGGAAGACACCAGGGCGGCGAAGGCCGCACGCGGGACCCGGTCGGGCGCGAAGCCCGCGCGGGGTGGAGCGAGCGCGAAGGCGCCGCCGGCCGGTGGCGACAAGCGCGGCGGCTCCGCCCCACCCCGCCGCCGGCTCTCCGCCGAGCAGCGGCGCGCGGCGATCCTCGACGCCGCTCTCGAGGTCTTCGCCAAGCACGGCTACCACGCGGCCTCGATCGACGACATCGCCGGCGTGGCGACCGTCTCCAAGGCCCTCATCTACGAGCACTTCCCCTCCAAGCGCCACCTGCACGCCGCGCTGCTCGAGCGCCACGTCGGCGAGCTGTTCGGGCTGCTGGTCGAGAGCGCGGCCACCTCGGAGCCCGGCGAGGTGCGCCTGCGCGCGGGCGTGGACGCGTTCCTGGCCTTCGTCGAGACGCGGCCCGACGCGTTCCGGATGCTGTTCCGCGACGCCGTCGAGCCGGAGGTGGCCGAGGTCCTGCGCACGCTCGGGCAGCAGGCGGCCCGCCAGGTGGCCGAGCTGATCGCCACCGAGCCGCGCGAGCGCCGCGCCGACGACGAGGAGGAGGACGAGGCGATCGAGATGCTGGGCGCGCTGCTCACCGGCGCCGTCCAGTCGCTGGCGCTCTGGTGGGACGAGCACCCGAAGGTGCCGCGCGAACGGCTCGTCGAGCGCACCATGGAGTTCGCGTGGCTCGGGTTCGAGCGCCTGCGCGCGGGCGAGCGCCTGAAGGAGACGGCAGCATGAGGTTCGGCCTCTTCTACGAGCACCAGGAACCGCGGCCCTGGGAGGAGGGCTCCACCGAGCGGCTGCTCAACGACGCGCTCGACCAGGTCGAGCTGGCCGACCGCGTGGGGTTCGACTACGTCTGGGAGGTCGAGCACCACTTCCTCGAGGAGTACTCACACTCGAGCGCGCCCGAGGTCTTCCTCGCGGCCGCGAGTCAGCGAACCGAGCGCATCCGCCTCGGTCACGGGATCGTCCAGCTCCCGCCGGCCTTCAACCACCCCGTGCGCGTGGTCGAGCGCGCCGCCACGCTCGACCTGATCTCGGGCGGGCGCGTGGACCTGGGCACGGGCGAGGCCAGCTCGCAGGTCGAGCTGGGCGGCTTCGGCGTCGACCGCAACGCCAAACGGGCGCAGTGGGAGGAGTCGATCGACGCCGTCGCGCGCATGTTCGTCGAGGAGCCGTTCGCGGGCCTCGACGGCGAGCACGTGAGCATCCCGCCGCGCAACGTGATGCCCAAGCCGAAGCAGAAGCCGCACCCGCCGCTGTGGGTCGCGTGCAGCCGCCGCGAGACGATCATCATGGCCGCGCGGCGCGGCATCGGAGCGCTCTCGTTCGCATTCATCGAGCCCGAGGCCGCGAAGGAGTGGGTGGACGAGTACTACGCGCTGATCGAGTCCGACGAGTGCGTGCCCGCTGGCTTCGACGTGAACGCGGACTTCGCGGTCGTGCTCCCGATGATGCTCCACGAGGACGAGGCCACCGCGATCGAGCGCGGCATCGACGGCGCCCACTTCTTCGGCTACTCGCTCGCTCACTACTACGTGTTCGGGGAGCACGTCCCCGGGCGCACGAACATCTGGGAGGAGTTCCAGCGCGACCGCTCGGAGAAGGGCTTCGCCCGCGAGATCGTCTCGCCGGACGACGAGCCGCTCGGCGTGAAGCTGCTCCAGCAGGGGATGGGCTCCCTGCGCGGGGCGGTCGGCACGCCCGGCCAGGTCGAGGAGCTGTGCCGCCGCTATGAGGCCGCCGGAGTGGACCAGGTGATCTTCGTGCTCCAGGCCGGGCGCAACCGGCACGAGCACGTGTGCGAGTCGATCGAGCTGTTCGGCGAGCGGGTGCTGCCCGGCTTCGCCGAGCGCGCGGGCGCGCGTGAGGCGGAGAAGGCCGAGCGGCTGGCAGGCGCGGTCGAGCGAGCGAATGCGCGCCGGGAGCCGCCGCGCCGGGCTCCGGACGGCTACGTGATCACGCCGCAGTCCGAGCCGGCGCCGGCCGACGCGATGCGGGCGGCGAAGCAGCCCGCCCGTCCCGCGGACGCGGTCACCGGCGGCGGCGGTGTCGCCCAGCGCCTCGGCAGGATCGGCGAGGCGGCGTTCGCCGCGATGGTGCGCGGTCGCAGCGAGGAGCAGCTCGAGCGAGCGCTCGGCAACGACGTGGCGCTGCGGCTCGTGTTCGGGGGCATGGAGCGCGCGTTCGTGCCCGAGCGCGCCGAGGGCTTCGAGGGCGCGATCCAGTACGAGCTCGAGTCGCAACGCGGCACCCGCCGCTGGCACGTCGAGATCGCCGACGGCCGCGCGGTCGCGCGGCCCGGCGCCACCAGCGACCCCGAGGTGACACTGCGCGCGCAGGTGCCCGTCTTCGCCCGCATCTTCGCGCGCGAGCTGAACCCCGCGCAGGCGCTGCTCGCCGGCGACCTGGCCGTGGAGGGCGACTTCATGGTTGCCGGCCGGATCGGCTACATGTTCGGCGAGGACTCGCCGTTCTGAGCGAGAGCGCGCGCGGTCGCCTCGACCGGTAGCTTCTACGCGCCATGCGAGGCATCGCGCGCGACGTCCAGCACCGCACCGAGATCTACGGCACCGGCACGGATGGGAACGTCAGCTCGCGCCACGTGCTCACGTTCCGGGTCGAGCGCCCGGGCTCGACCCCGGTCCCGGTGCAGATGAAGGGCATGCGGATCGAGGGCGTGCTCGCCGACGGCGACGAGGTCTCGGTCGAGGGCGAGCAGCGGCCCGGCAAGGTGATGAAGACCAAGCGCGTGGAGAACCTGACCACCGGGGTTCCGGTGGTCGCGGGCGTGCCGCTCTACGTGAAGATCGTCGCGATCCCGGTGGTCGCGGCCGTCATCGCGATGTTCTCCTACGTCGCGTACACCTTCGCGACCGGGCCCTAGTACGAGCGCGGCAGGCCGAGCGAGTGCTCGGCCACGTAGTTGAGGACCATCTCGCGCGAGACCGGCGCGGTGCGCGCGATGCGGACCGCCCACCAGAGGTCCGGCAGGCCGTACTCGTGCGTGAAGGCGTTGCCGCCGTGGGTCTGGATCGCGCGATCGACGCAGTGGATGCCGGCCTCGGCCGCCGCGAACTTGGCCATGTTGCTCGCCTCGCCGGCCGGCGCGCCCGCGTCGTAGAGCGCGGCGGCCTTCTGCATCATCAACCGGGCCAGCTCGAGCTCGATCTTCGCCTCGGCGAGCGGGTGCGAGATCCCCTGATGCGCGCCGATCGGCGTCTTCCACACCTGCCGCTCGCGGGCGTAGTCGGCGGCGAGCGCGAGCGCACGGCGCGAGGCGCCGTTGCAGATCGCGGCGCCCATGATGCGCTCGGGGTTGAGCCCGTCGAACACCGCCTTCAGCCCCGCGGTCTCGCCGCCGACCAGGCGGTCGCGCTCGATCTCGACGTCGTCGAAGAACAGCAGCCACTGCTTGTCCGGGCCGGACGCGACTGTCACGACCTCCTGCCGCTCGAGCCCGGGCGCGTCGCTGTCGACCAGCGCGATCACCGGCAGGCCGAGGCTGCCGTCGGGCTCGCGCATGCGCGCGACCACGAGGATCGCGTCTGCGTCCTCCACCCCCGAGATGAACGTCTTCTGGCCCTTCAGCGCGTAGCCGCCGTCGGTGCGCACGGCGGCCGTCGAGATGTTGTGCGAGTTCGAGCCGGCGTCGGGCTCTGTGATCGCGAAGGCCACCTTGGTCGTGCCGCGGCCGATGCCGCGCAGCCAGCGCTCCTTCTGGTCGGGCGTGCCATGACGGACGAGGATGCTGCCCACGATCGCGGGCGAGACCACGATCAGGAGTAGGCCTACGCCGGCCGCGCTGATCTCCTCGCCCACCGCCGCGAGCGCCGACATCCCGAGCCCGCCGCCGTCGTACTCCTCGGGGATGTTCACCCCGAGGTAGCCGCGGCTGGCGAGGTCGTCCCACAGCTCGGTGGGCGGCTCGCCGGCCAGCCGCTTCTGGCGCGAGTAGGCGGGGCCGTAGCCCGTGCAGATGGCCGCGACCGTCTCGCGGATCCGCGCCTCCTCGTCGGAGGGGACGAGCTGGAGTGCGGGCGGGGTGGTCATCGCAGTGCCATGGGACGCTCGACCACGTCGCGCTCGCCGCCGGCGGTGGTGGCCGTGGCCACGATGGTCGCGGTCACGGGCCGGCCCACGCGCTTCAGGTAGCCCTTGCCCTTGCGCGTGAGGGAGAGCGTGAGCTTGCCCTTACCCGCCGCCATGCCCCTGCGCGACCCGACCGCGAGGGTGACCGGCGCGCCCTTGGCGCCGACCGGTGCGCGCAGCACGACCGTCACGTCGGCGGCCTTCGTGAGCGCGACGCCGACGCGGAAGCCCTGACTCGCGAGGCGGCTCTTCAGCGTGCGCCGGTAGGCGTGGATGCGCAGCTCAAGCGGCGCCGCACCGCCGGGCGCCGGGGCCGGCCCGGGCAGCCGCCGGAAGGGGCCGGTCACCTCGTAGATCACTCCGAAGCCGAACGCGCGCTGCGACGAGAAGTAGAGCCGCGTGCCGGACGGGTCGAACGAGGGGCCGGTGGTCTCGGAGCTGGCGTCCGTGTTCGGATCGCCGTGCTGGACGCCGTCGAGGTGCACGAAGCGCGAGACCTCACCGTCCGGGGTGATCAGGCAGATGTCGAGGTCGCCGGCGTCCTCGCAAACGAACAGGTCGCGCGAGAGCTCGGACACCGCGATGTTGTCGGTGTCGGTCAGCTCCGGCTCGGGGAAGTCGCTCTCCGAGTAGATGCGCTCGTACGTCTCTGTGCGCGGGTCGTACTGGAACACGCGCCCAGCGCTCGACTCGACGAAGTAGACGAGCCCGGTGCCCCTGTGGACGCACAACCCCTCGGGCCGGGCCATCCTGCTGCTCGCCACCTGCTGGCGGGTGGGGGTGCTCTGGGCCAGCGGGTCCGGGATCACGCGCCACTCGACCACGCCGTTCGCGACGAGGGTCGCGATCTCGAGCACGCCCTCGCTCAGGTCGCCCCAGCGGCGCGGCGTGAAGCGGTAGAAGCCGCCGCCCGACTGGTCCTCGGTCAGGTACACGCGCCGGTCGCTCTCGCTGACGCACGCGTACTCGTGCGAGAACACGCCGAGCGCGGGCCGCG
>DASVPL010000315.1:0-15605 GCA_036382905.1 Thermoleophilaceae bacterium
CGCCCGCGCCGAGCGCCGCGCCCGCATCGCCTCGCTGGCCGAGCGCGCGGAGCGCGACGCCGAGACGGCCGCCGCCGCCGAGCGCGCCGCCGCCGCTCTGGCCGGCGCCCGCGAGGCCGTGGCCGCCCGGCGCGACGCCGCCGCGGCCGAGCTGGCGGCCGACGAGGAGCGCGGCCGCGCGACCGCCGACGAGCTGCGCGCCTGCGCCCGCGAGGAGGCGGAGATCCAGGGCCGCCTGCGCAGGGCGAGCGAGGCGGTAACCGCCACCGAGGTCCGCGCCCAGCAGGCGCGCGACACGAACCAGGAGCGGGCCACCGAGCTCACGCGCGTCGCGGAGGCGCTCGGACACGACCCCGCGGCCGAGATCGCGGCCCCCCTAACCGAGCCGTTGAACCCAGACGAACGCACCGAGCTCGAGGTCAAGGTCGATCGCCTGGCCCGCCGCCGCGAGCAGCTCGGCCCGGTCAACCCGCTCGCTCAGCAGGAGTACGAGGAGGCCGTCGAGCACGTCGAGGAGCTCGAGTCGCAGCGCTCGGACCTCGAGCAGGCCCTCGCCGAGCTCGAGACCCTGATCAAGGAGACCGACCGGCGCATCCGCGAGAGCTTCGAAGAGACCTTCGAGGCCGCCGCGCGGAACTTCGAGGACGTCGTGGCGCACCTCTTCCCCGGCGGCCGCGGCCGCCTGCGCCTCGTGAAGCCGGACGCCGGCCCGCGCCCCGTGCTCGGCGGCGAGGGCGCCGAGCCCGCCGAGTCGGCCGAGGTCGGCGAGACCGTGGCCACCGAGGGCCCCGCGGTCGAGGCGGTCACCGAGGCCGACGAGACCGCTCCCGAGCCCGGCGACCCCGGCGTGGAGATCGAGGTCACGCCCGCCGGCAAGTCGACGAAGCGCCTGTCGCTGATGTCGGGCGGCGAGAAGTCGCTCGTCGCCCTGGCGTTCATGTTCGCCGTGTTCCTCGCGAAGCCGTGCCCGTTCTACATCCTCGACGAGGTCGAGGCCGCGCTCGACGACGCCAACATCGACCGCTTCCTCCAGCTCCTGCGCCGCTACTGCGACCGCGCCCAGTTCATCGTCGTCACCCACCAGAAGCGCACGATGGACGCCGCCGACTGCCTGTACGGGGTGAGCATGGCCGGCAACGGCGTCTCGAAGGTGATCTCGCGGCGGATGCCGCGCGCGGAGCCGGGCGAGGACGGCGCCGTCAGCCTCGCACCGGCGGACGCGGAGGAGCGCAGCGCCGCGTAAGGTCTGGGGCATGGCCGCGCCCATGCCCCAGGTCGACGGCGTAGAGCACCACTACGCCCAGGTGAACGGCTTCCGCATGCACTACGCGGAGGCCGGCAGCGGCGAGCCGCTGATCCTCCAGCACGGCTGGCCGCAGCACTGGTGGATGTGGCGCCATCAGATCCCGCCGCTCGCCGAGCGCTACCGGGTGATCGTCCCCGACCTCCGTGGCTACGGCTGGTCGGAGGCCCCGCCGCGCGGCTACGACAAGCCCCAGTTCGCGCACGATGTGGTGGCGCTCATGGACGAGCTCGGGATCGAGCGGGCGCGCTACGCGGGCCACGACTGGGGCGCGGTCGCCGGCTACCACCTCGCGATCGACCACGCCGAGCGCTTCGAGCGCATCGCCTGCCTGGGCGCGCCGCCGCCGTGGCGCAAGAGCCCGCCGCCGGCGCAGGTGGTCGCCGTCACCATCGCCTACCAGGGGATCATCTCGGCGCCGCTGCTCGGCTCGCTGGCGGTGCGCAACGGGTTCGCCGAGACGATCCTCAAGGCCGGCAGGCAGCTCGGCGAGTTCAGCGCCGAGGAGATCCGGATCTACCGCGATCCGCTCCACGAGCCCGGCCACGACAACGCGTCGGTGCAGACCTACCGCACGGCCCTGACGCGCGAGCTGCCGGGGTCGCTGCGCGGCGGACCCAGCGGCCGCATCGGCGTGCCGATGCTCGTGATGATGGGGGGCGCGGAGCTGTTCGTGAAGGTGCTCGACCAGGAGGTGGTCCTGCGCCATGCCGACGCCGAGGTCACCTTCGACATCGTGGAGGGCTCGGGGCACTTCCTGCCCGAGGAGGTCTCGGCCCACGTCACGCACGCGCTGCTGGACCTCTTCGCCTGATGGCGCGTAGCTGGCGCGAGCTGTTCGTCCTCGACGCGCCGGCCCCCGAGGCCGAGCCGGACGAGGACGGCGCCGAGCAGCGCCGCGGCTTCTTCCGCCGGCTGCGCGAGAACATGTCCAAGAGCCGCCAGGCGCTGGGCGCGGAGCTCCAGGCGAGCGTCTTCCAGACGCTGGACGACGAGACCTGGGAGCGCCTGGAGGAGACGCTGATCTACGCGGACGTGGGGGCGAAGACGACCGCGCGGATCGTCGAGCGGCTCGAGACCGAGGCTGGGTCCGGCGACCTCGCGGGCGGCGAGGACCTGACGCGCCGCCTTACCGAGCTGCTCGCCGACGCGGCCCGCGTGGGGGAGGACCGCATCGACCTGCGGCCGGATCCCGCCGTGATCCTCGTCGTCGGCGTGAACGGGACCGGAAAGACCACCACGATCGGGAAGGTCGCCTGGCACCTCAAGCACGAGCTCGGCCAGTCGGTCCTGCTCGCCGCCGGGGACACGTTCCGCGCGGCGGCGGTCGAGCAGCTCGTGGAGTGGGGCGAGCGCGCCGGGGTCGAGGTGGTCAGGGCGAAGGAGGGATCGGACCCGGGCGCCGTCGCGTACGACGCCGTCGAGGCCGCCCGCGCGCGCGGGCACGACGTCGTGATCATCGACACCGCCGGCCGACTGCACACTCAGCAGCACCTGATGGACGAGCTGCGCAAGGTCCGCAAGGTGATCGGCCGCCAAATCCCGGAGGCGCCGCACGAGACGCTGCTCGTGATCGACGCGACCACCGGGCAGAACGGTCTGCGCCAGGCGCTGCTGTTCGGCGACGCGGTGAAGGTGGACGGCATCGTGCTCACGAAGCTCGACGGCACGGCCAAGGGCGGCATCGCGCTGGCCATCGCCGAGGAGATCGGCGTGCCGGTGAAGCTGATCGGGATCGGCGAGGCGATCGAGGACCTGCGGCCGTTCGACCCCGACGACTTCGCCCGCGCGCTGCTTGAGACCTGATCAGCGCGGCTGGAGCCTGATCAGCGCGGAAGGTCGACCCAGGCGGTCTGCGACAGGTCGTCGAGGCGACTCGTCCGCACGCCGTCGTCCCACACGCTGAACACCCGCTCGCCGATCACGACGTTGCGCTCCGGTGGCATGGCGTCGAGCTCGTCCTCTGGGGCCGGCCTCGTGACGCGCCCGACCTCGGCGATGCTGCGCGCGTCCGGATCGACCTTGAACCCGATCGCCCCGGAGAAGCTCGCCCGCTCGTCCTCGTCGTCGGCGTATTGCTCGATCGGCAGCAGGGTCAGTCCGGTCGCCGGCCAGTGGAGAAAGGCGTGGTGGTCCCACTCGGCGGCGGACCCGGAGCTACCCGGGATGGTGTGGACCGCTACACGCCGGGGCTGTGCCAGGTCCGAGACGTCGAAGAGCGATAGCTGGAACCCGCGCAGCTCGCCGCGCGCCGTCGCGTCCTGTCCGACGCCGAGCAGCAATCCCGGCGCGATCGGGTGGAGGTACGCCGAGTAGCCAGGGATCTTCAGCTCGCCCCGAACCGCCGGGGCATGCGGGTCCGACAGGTCGAGCGTGAAGAGCGGATCGACCTCCCTGAACGTCACGACGAACCCCTGGTCGCCCATGAAGCGAACCGCCTGGATCCGCTCGCCGCGGCCCAGGCCGCGGGCGCGGCCGACTTCCACCAGCGCGCCGTCGCGCTCGGCGAGCACCACGACCTGGCTCTCGGACTCCCCGCGCGGCTCCTCGTCGAACCAGGGTGGCTCGCTCGTCGTGGCGGTGCGCAGGTACCCGGCGTGCTCCGACATCGACCACTGGCTGAGCATGTAGCCGGGGACCGAGCCGCTCGCCCTGTACTCGGTCTCGGCGCCGGCGATGGCGAACTTGTGGATCGCCGTCACCGATTCGCTCGGCAGATCCTCGAAGTCCGTGTCCGGGTCGATCCACTCCTCCGTGGCGACATAGAGACCGTCGGCGCCCCCGTACACGGTCTCGCCCTCCGCGAAGATGCCGTCGGCGTCAACGGCCGGCAGGCCGCGGTCGAGGTCCACCGTCCGCACGGTGAGCATCCCGCTGCCGGAGTACTCGCGCGGCCGCCTCACCGACCCGCACGGCACGGCTCCCCGCTCGCTGCGCGTTCCGGTGGTGCGATCGGCCGTCACGACGCTCGGGCGCCAGGTGTCGAGCGGCGCCTTGCGCACCGCGCGCCGCATGCGCGTACGGCGGTACGCGGCGCTCCAGCGCGCGCCGGCCGGCTGCTCGACCACGACCTCGCGCGGCGGCGTCCAGATGGCCACGCGCGCCACCCGGCCGTGCAGCCGAGCGCTGATCGCCTCGCCGTCGATCTTCTCGGTGCGCAGCACGCGCATCGCGGCGGGGTTCGAGACGTCGATCTCGGAGAGGATCGTGGCCCCCGCCCAGCTCTCCGGGTCGCCGTCGTCCCACGTGAGCGCGAGGATGCGGTTACCGCTGAGCAGGATCTCCCCGTCGAAGCCGGGCAGCTCGACCGATCCGACGACCCCGGGGCGGTCGGAGCGCGCGTCGAGTGCGTGGATCACGTTGCCGTCGTCTCCGCCGACGACGAACAGATGGACCCCGTTCGTCTTCACGCGGTCCGGTTCGTCAATGCCCTGCTCCTGCACGTTGGTCTCCGAGAAGTCGGGCGCGTCGTCACCGCCTCCTCCCGCACCGCCGCCCTGCTCGCCGGCACGCGGGTCCAGGGACCGATCCCCATGTTGCTTCGCGTCGCGGGCCACGATCGTGGCCTGCGTGTGGCGGCGGGCGTAGCGCGCGAGCGCTCCGCACGAGTCGATCGACTTGAGCCGCGGCGGCGCCTCGCTCGCCGCCTGCGCGCCCGCCGGCCCGGCGCACGCGAGCGCGACCAGCGCCCCGGCAGCAGCGATCACCCCCCTCATACCCCGGTGAACACCGCATCGGCGCGAGGGGTGCGGTGTCGGCCAAGCGGCTTTACTGCACGCATGAGCTCACGCGAGAGGACCGGCGACGGCACCCGTGCCGTGCACGCGGGCGTGCCGCATCCGCGCCAGGCCGCACCGCCGGTCCCAGGCCCGGTGTTCGCGAGCTACTACCACCTGGAGGGCGACCCGGAGGGCGTCGACTACGTCTACGGGCGCTACGGCAACCCGACCTGGACGCTGCTCGAGACCGCGCTGGCCGACCTCGAGGGCGGCCCGGCGGTGTCGTTCGCGAGCGGCATGGCGGCGGCATCGGCGGTGCTGCTGCCGCTGCTGCGCGCGGGCGACGTTCTCGTGATCCCGGCCGACGGCTATCCGGCCGTCCGCGCGCTCGCGAACGGTCAGCTCGCCGAGTGCGGCGTCGAGGTCCGCGCCGTGCCCACGGCCGAGCGGATATCCGACGAGGTGCTGGCGGGCGCGAAGCTCGTATGGCTCGAGTCCCCGTCGAACCCCGGCCTCGAGGTGACCGACATCGCCGACGTCGTGCGCCGCGCTGGCGATGCGCTCGTGGCCGTCGACAACACCCTCGCCACGCCGCTCGGCCAGCGCCCGCTCGAGCTGGGCGCCGACTTCTCGGTGGGCAGCGATTCGAAGCACCTCACCGGCCACGGCGACCTTATCCTCGGCCACGTGGCCGCGCGCGAGCAGGCGCGGGCGGATGCCCTGGCCGCGTGGCGGACCGCCACCGGCGCCATCCCGGGACCGTTCGAGGCGTGGCTGGCGCACCGCTCGATCGCGACGCTCGAGCTGCGTCTCGAGCGCCAGTGCGGCACGGCGCAGGCGCTGGCCGAGCGGCTGCTGTTCCGAGCAGACGTGGACGCGGTCCGCTACCCCGGCCTGACCGCCGACCCCGCGCACGAGCTCGCGCGGCGCCAGATGCACAACCACGGCACGGTGGTCTCGTTCACGCTGTCGGACCGCGAGCACGCCGAGCGCTTCCTGGCGGCGTGCCGGCTGGTGGCCCAGGGCACGAGCTTCGGCGGCGTGCGCTCGAGCGCCGAGCGCCGTGCCCGCTGGGGCGGCAACGACGTGCCGGACGGCTTCATCCGCTTCAGCGTCGGCTGCGAGACGCCGGAGGACCTGCTGGCCGACGTGGAGCAGGCGCTCGACGCGTCGGCTCCCTGACATACGATTCCCGCATGCCGGACTGGGCACTGTGGCTTGTGATCGCGGCGGCGCTCGTGGGCGGGGAGATCCTCACGCTCGGGTTCTTCCTCGGCCCGATCGCGGTGGCTGCGCTGCTCGCGTGCCTCGTGGCGGTGGTCGGCGGCTCGGCCGGGCTCCAGCTCGCCGCGTTCGTGGCGGGGTCGATCGCATCGCTCGCGATCGTGCGGCCGATCGCCAAGCGCCACATGCGCACCCCGCCGTCGATCCGCACGGGCACGGCCGCGCTGATCGGCGAGCGCGCGGTCGTGCTGGAGCGCGTCGACGGCGACGGCGGCCGCGTGAAGATCAGCGGCGAGGTGTGGAGCGCCCGCGCCTTCGACGAGGACGAGGTGATGGAGCCCGGCGTGCGCGTCGAGGTGATGAAGATCGAGGGCGCGACCGCGCTCGTCGCGGAGTAGCCGCGCAGAGCGGCGCCGCCGCGGCCCCCGCGCCGCTCGGTTCGGCGACCGCGCCCTAACCCGGCGCGCCGGTCCGGTCGCCGCCGCTGCGATCGGCGCCCCAGGCGTCGTCGCTCGCCTCGGTTCGCGTCGCGTCCCCGCCGAGCGACATCTCGATCCACACGCAGCTCCCGCCGTCCCCGGTCACGCCCCAGCGGTCGGCGAGCGCGTCCACGATGAACAGCCCTCGCCCCGACTCGTCGTCGGGCTCGGCCACGCCGGCGGGAAGGCTGAACCCCGGCCCGGTGTCGGTCACCGACAGTCGCACGACCTGCTCGTCCATTGCGAGCACCACACCGATCGGGTCACCCTTCGCCGCCGCGTGGCGGCAGCTGTTGGTCACGAGCTCGGTGGCGAGCAGCTTGAGCTGGTCGACGAGGGTGGGGTCGAGCGATCCCGACAGCGCCTCGATCGCGCGGCGGGCGCGCGCCGGCGCCTGCGTGCTGCTCGGGATCGAGAGCTGGAGCGCGCCGTCGAGCTCGTCGGCCGGCGCAGCGTCCGCTCCGGCCCGCGCGCCCAGGGCCTCGATCACCAGCACGGCGATGTCGTCGCGCGGCTCGACCGTCAGCGACTCCGACACCGCGCGTTCGATGTGCTCGGCCGTCGCCCGCGCGCCGGCCCCCGCGCAGGAGCGCACCAGCTCGGCCAGGTCGTCGGTGTCGAGGATGCGCTCGGGGGCGCGCGCGTCGGTCACGCCGTCCGTGTAGAGGATCAGCGCGTCGCCGGGCTCGAGCGCGAGCGACAGCGGCTCGGTCTCGAAGTCGGGCCAGAGCCCGAGCAGGTGCCCGCGGGCACCGATCGCCTCGACCGTGCCGTCCGGGCGCAGGAGCAGTGGGAGCGGGTGGCCGGCGCTCGCGATCTCGACGCACACGCCCTGCGGCCGGTTCTCCACGATGGCCAGCGCCGCCGAGCAGAAGCGGTCGTCGATGCGGTTGCGCAGCACGGCCCGGTTGACCAGCTCGAGCACGCGATCGGGGCGGCGCTCGTGCATGGTCACCGCGCGCAGGGTGTAGCGGACGAGCGCGGTGAGCGCCGCGGCGTCGGGGCCCTTGCCGCACACGTCGCCGATCGTGACGGCCCACGAGTCGTCGCCCACCTCGAAGGCGTCGTAGAAGTCGCCGCCCATGTCGATGCCCGCGCCCGCGGGACGGAAGCGGGCCTCGATCGCCACGCCCGGGATCGCCGGCAGGTCCGGCGGCAGGAGGCTCTGCTGGAGCGTGCGCGCGATCCGGTCGCGCTCCCTGTAGAGGCGCGCGTTCTCGACCGCCACGGCGCAGCGGCGGCCGAGCTCGGTCGCGAGCGCCACGTCGATCGCGTCGAACCGCGCGCGCGCGGTGGTGCCCGCGAGCGTGAGCGACCCGAGGATCCTCCCCGGCAGCGTCTGGAGCGGGACGGTCACCGACGAGCTCGCGCCGAGTGCGCGCAGCGCCTCGAGGTGCTCGTGGTCGCCGGCGGCGATCGAGACGAGCACGCTCTCGCGCACCTCGGCGAGGTGCTCGGGATCGCCGCTGCGGATCACCTTGCCCGAGCCGTACGGATCGCTCAGGCGCGTCGGCCAGCGGCGCGCGACCTCCTCGAGCAGCGCGGCCCTGGCCGGCTCCGAGTGCGCCACCGCCACGCGCCGGACCGAGCCGTCGTCGGTCAGCAGGTCGATCGCGCACCAGTCGGCGATCGCGGGCACCGCCAGCCCCGCCACGGCCTCGAGCGTGGTCTCGTAGTCGAGCGACGCCCCCAGCAGCGCCCCCGCTTCGGCCATGAAGCGGTCGAACGACTGGCGGCGCTTGCGCTCGCTGATGTCGCGGATGAAGCCGGTGAAGAGCGGCGGCCCGTCGAGCGGCGCGCGCACGATCGTCAGCTCGACGGGGAACTCGCGGCCGTCGCGGCTCACGGCGGATATCTCGATCCGGTTGCCGATCACCGCGCCCTCGCCGGTCTCGAGGTAGCGCTTCAGCCCGTTGCGGTGCGCGTCGCGCAGCGCCGGCGGGATGATCAGGTCGCACATTTCCAACCCGACGACCTCCTCCGAGGAGTAGCCGAACGTGCGCTCGGCGGCGGCGTTGAACTCGACGACGTTGCCGTCGTGGTCCATCGACACGATGCAGTCGAGCGAGGCCTCGAGCATGGCCCCCTTGCGCGCCTCGCTCGCGCGCACGGCCTCCTCGGCGCGGCCGCGCTCGATGAGCTGGCCGAGCTGGTAGCCGATCGTCTCCATCAGGTCGAGCAGGTAGCGGTCCGGCTCGGCGACCTCGCGCGTGAAGAACTCGACCACCCCGATCACGCCGCGCCGCGCGCGGATCGGGAACGCGAACGCGCCGTGCACACCGCACTCGGCCGCGACCGCCGCGCGCGGGAAGTTCGCGTCGTCCACCACGTCGCGGATCCAGGCCGGGCTGGCGCTCTCCCACACGCGCCCGGGGAGCCCGACGCCCGGCTCGAAGGCAACACCGCGGCTGGCCAGCTCGAAGGCGCTAGCGGTCACGCCGTCGCCGTGCCAGACGTGGTCGCAGTGCAGCAGGCCGTCGCGCGCCTCCCACATCGCGCCGAGCGCCCAGTCGAGCGTGCTGCCGATCGACGCGAGCATCGCGCGACTCGAATCGTCGACGCTCGTGGCCTCGGCGAGCACCCGCGCCACGGCCACCTGGACCGCGAGCCGGCTGTCGTCGTCGTGCTCGGCCTCAGGTGGTCTCACTACGCGGCGGGATTGTGTCACGCGCAGGTATGCTGCGCGCACGATGGATGCCGGCCTGATCGTCCTGCTCGTAATCGCCGTCGTGGTCCTCTACACGCTGGCGCGCTCGATACGGATCGTGCCCCAGGCGCGAGCCGGGATCGTGGAGCGCCTCGGCCGCTTCTACCGGACCCTCGACGCGGGCCTCGCGCTGGTCGTCCCGTTCATCGACCGGGTCCGCCCGCTGATCGACCTCCGCGAGCAGGTCGTCTCGTTCCCGCCCCAGCCGGTGATCACCGAGGACAACCTGGTCGTCTCGATCGACACGGTGATCTACCACCAGGTGACCGACCCGAAGGCGGCCACGTACGAGATCGCCGACTACATCCAGGGGATCGAGCAGCTCACGGTCACCACGCTGCGCAACGTGATCGGCTCGATGACGCTCGAGGACACGCTCACCTCGCGCGACGAGATCAACGCCCAGCTCCGCCATGTGCTCGACGAGGCCACCGGCAAGTGGGGGATCCGCGTCAACCGCGTCGAGATAAAGGCGATCGACCCGCCCGCCTCGATCCAGGACGCGATGGAGAAGCAGATGCGCGCCGAGCGCGACAAGCGCGCCGCGATCCTCCAGGCCGAGGGCTACAAGCAGTCGCAGATCCTCACCGCAGAGGGCGAGAAGCAGAGCGCGATCCTGCGCGCCGAGGGCCAGCGCGAGTCGCAGGTGCTCTACGCCGAGGGCCAGTCGAAGGCGATCGAGACCGTCTTCCAGGCCATCCACAACGGCGACGCCGACCCGAAGCTGCTCGCCTACCAGTACCTCCAGATGCTGCCCCAGATCGCGCAGGGCGAGTCGAACAAGGTTTGGATCATCCCGAGCGAGTTCACCTCGGCGCTGGGCCAGCTCTCCTCGGCGATCGGGTCCGTCGGCGACGGCGGGGACGAGCCGCCGCGGCAGGTCCAGTCGCCCCCGCCGGGCCCCTGACCGAGCTCCGCCGCGCGCGGATGGAGGACCTCGACGCGATCGAGGCGCTGATGGCGGAGTCGATCCGCGCCCACTTCCCGGCCTTCTACGCCGAGGAGCGGGTCGAGACCGCGGTCCGCTACATCGGCAAGCCCGACCGAATGCTGGTCGAGGACGGCACGTACTTCGTGGCCGAGGACGAGACCGGTCTGGTCGCGTGCGGCGGCTGGAGCCGCAGGTACAGGCTCTACGCCGGGTCGGGCGGCGACGCCGAGGACGCGCGCCTGCTCGACCCAGCTTCCGAGCCGGCGCCGGTGCGGGCGATGTTCGTGCGCGGCGACCGCTCGCGCCGCGGCCTCGGGTCGCGCATCCTCGAGCTCTGTGAGGAGGCCGCCCGCGCCGAGGGCTTCACGGAGCTCACGCTGATGGCGACGCTGCCGGGCGTTCCCCTCTACGAGCGTCATGGCTTCCGCCGGGTCCAGGAGCTCGATATCCCGCTGGAGGACGGGACGCTGATGGAGGGCGTCCGGATGGAGCGGGCGATCGTCGTCTAGCCTCTCCCGCGGCGTGTTCGACACCCTCTCAGACCGGCTTCAGTCCGCGCTCTCGGACGTCAAGGGCCGCGGCGCGCTCACCGAGCAGGACGTGGCGAAGGCGATGCGCCAGGTGCGGCTCGCACTGCTCGAGGCCGACGTCAACTTCCAGGTCGTCAAGCAGTTCACCTCCCAGGTCAAGGAGCGGGCTTCGGGCGCCGAGGTGCTCGACGCCCTGAACCCGGGCCAGCAGGTCGTCAAGCTCGTGGACGAGGAGCTCACCGCGCTCATGGGCGGCGCCGGGCGCGACCTCGTCTTCTCGAGCAAGCCGCCCACCGTGATCCTGATGGCCGGGCTCCAGGGCTCCGGCAAGACGACCGCCTGCGGCAAGCTCGCCCGCCACCTGCGCGAGGAGCACGGCAAGAGCATCGGGATCGCCGCCTGCGACGTCTACCGCCCGGCGGCCGTCGACCAGCTCGTCAAGGTGGGCGCGCGCGCCGGGGCGACGGTCTACGAGCAGGGGACCGAGCGCGACCCCGTGGACATCGCGTCGTGGGCGCTCGAGCAGGCGAAGGCCGACGGCCGCGACGTGCTGATCGTCGACACCGCCGGCCGCCTCCACATCGACGCGGACCTGATGGAGGAGCTGACGCGGATCCGCAAGGCGGTGAAGCCGCACAACGTGCTGCTGGTCGTGGACGCGATGACCGGCCAGGACGCGGTGAACGTGGCCGAGCGCTTCGCGGAGGTCGCGAACTTCGACGGCGTGATCCTCTCGAAGCTCGACGGCGACGCCCGCGGCGGCGCCGCGCTGTCGGTCAAGGCGGTCACGGGCAAGCCGATCTTCTACGCCTCTACGGGCGAGAAGCTCGACGCGTTCGAGCGCTTCCACCCGAACCGGATGGCCCAGCGCATCCTCGGCATGGGCGACGTGCTCACGCTGATCGAGAAGGCCGAGCAGCAGTTCGACGAGAAGGAGGCCGTCGAGCTCGAGCGCAAGATCCGCAAGGAGCAGTTCACGCTCGACGACTTCCTCAAGCAGATGCAGCAGGTCCGCAAGATGGGCCCGCTCACCAACCTGCTGAAGATGATGCCGGGCGCTGCCGGGATGGGGCTCGGGAACCTGAAGGTCGACGAGCGCGACCTCGACCGGATCCAGGCGATCATCACGTCGATGACCCCCGAGGAGCGGGCCAAGCCGGAGATCATCAAGGGCTCGCGGCGGCGCCGGATCGCGCAGGGGTCGGGGACCACGGTCCAGGCCGTCAACCAGCTCCTCAAGCAGTTCGGTCAGATGAAGAAGATGATGCGCCAGCTCCAGTCCGGGCGGATGCCCGACCTCCAGCAGCTCGCCGGCGGCCGCTAGCCCGCCGCGCCCCGGCTCCTCGCCGGCGGCCGCTAGGCTTCTGCCCCTCTTATGAGCGTCCGAGTGAGACTGACCCGCGTGGGCAGCAAGAAGAACCCGGTCTGGCGCGTGGTCGTGGCCGACCAGCGCTCGCCGCGCGACGGCCGCGTGATCGAGCACGTCGGCCGCTACAACCCGCAGACCGAGCCGTCGGAGATCGTCCTCGACGAGGATCGTCTCCAGCACTGGATCGCGCGCGGCGCTCAGCCGACCGACACGGTCAAGAAGCTGATGAAGATCCACGCGCGCGGCGCGGCCGAGAGTCCCTCCGCCGAGGAGTAGCGCGACCGTGAAGGACCTCGTCGAGTACCTCGCCAGGGCGCTCGTCGACCTTCCCGACGAGGTGGTCGTGGAGGAGTTCGAGGAGGACGACGGCACCGTCGTGTACGAGGTGACCGTGGCCGGCGACGACGTCGGCAAGGTGATCGGGCGCAACGGCCGGACGGTGAACGCGCTGCGCACGGTGATCCGCGCCGCGGCCGTCCGCGAGAACCGCCGCGTGCTCGTCGACGTCGTCGATTGAGGCCCGCGGGCCGCGTCGGGCGCGCGCACGGGTACGACGGGAGCTTCTACGTGAACGGCGCGGATTCGGAGTTCGCGGTCGGCACCGCGATCCGCATCGGCTCGGTCGACGCCGTGATCGATCGCCGGGCCGGGACCGACGCGCGCCCGCTCGTGCGCGCACCGGGTGTGGACCCGCGCGACCACGTCCACCAGGCGATCCTGGTCGACGAGCCGCTAGCCGAGGACGAGTACGCGGCTCCGGACCTCGTCGGGTGCGAGGTGCCCGGCGTCGGGACGGTCGCGCGGGTGGTCAACGGACCGTCGTGCGACGTCCTCGAGGTGGGGGACGTCCTGATCCCATTCATCGCCGACGCCGTCCGGTCGGTGGACCTCGAGCGGCGCGTGATCGAGGTCGATCGCGGGTTCCTGGGCCTGCCGTGAACATCGACATCTTCACTCTGTTCCCGGAGTGGTTCGAGTGGTTCGGCGGGCAGCGCCACGTGCGCAACTCGGGGGTGCGCATCGACGCCGTCGACCTCCGGGTTTCCACCCCCCTGAAGGGGGGACGAGTCGACGACACGCCGTACGGCGGGGGAGCGGGCATGGTCGTGCGGGTGGACGTGATCGAGGCTGCCCTGCACGCGCGCTACGGGGAGGATCCGCGCGGGCGCCGGGTCATCGCCCTCGCGGCCGGGGGCCGGCAGTTCGACGACGCGCTCGCGGGCGAGCTGGCGGGCGAGCTCGCGGCGGCCGCGCCGGCGGAAGAGCTCGAGTTCCCGCCCGACCGCGGCCTCACGCTCCTCTGCGGCCGCTACGAGGGCTTCGACGAGCGCGTGCACACCGGCCTCGCCACCGACGTGGTCTCGATCGGGCCCTACGTGCTGGCCGGGGGCGAGCTGGCCGCGATGGTCGTCTGCGATGCCCTGATCCGCAAGCTGCCCGGGGCGCTCGGGGACGAGTCGAGCGCGGTGGAGGAGTCGTTCAGCGAGGCGCTCGAGGGGGCGCCGGAGTACCCGCACTACACGCGGCCGCTCGAGTGGCGCGGCGAGCGCGTGCCCGAGGTGCTGCTCTCGGGCAACCACGCGCAAATCGCGGCCTGGCGGCGGGAGCAGAGCCGCGCCCGCGGGGCCGCGCGCGGCGGGCCCGATCGGGTCTAGGCGCCTCGCTACCATTGCGCCGCTGAGCGCGGACGCCTCCTCGTAGGTGGTCGCGCCCTCTTTTTGCCATGAGTTCAGTCATCGACAGCATCGAGCGCGCCCAGCTGCGCACGGTCCCCCGGTTCCAGGCCGGGGACCGCCTCAAGGTCCACTTCCAGGTGGTGGAGGGCACGCGGCGCAGGACGCAGGTCTTCGAGGGCGTCGTGCTGAAGCGCCAGGGCAGCGGCGCGCGGGAGACGTTCACCGTCCGCAAGCAGTCGTTCGGCGTGGGGGTGGAGCGCACGTTCCCCCTGCATTCGCCGAAGATCGAGCGGATCGAGGTGGCCAGCCGCGGCGACGTGCGGCGGGCGAAGCTGTACTACCTGCGCGGTCGCGTGGGGCGGCGCGCGCGGGTGCGCGAGCGCCAGTACACGGGCCCGGAGGCCGACGCCGCGGCGCGCGAGGTCGCGCTGGCGTCCGACGACCAGGGCACGCAGGCGGAGGCTCCCGCCGAGGCGAACCCGGACGCGACGGTCCCGGCCGACGGCACGACCGCCGACGGCGAGGCGCCCCAGGCCCCCGCCGACGACGCGCCCGACGCGGCTCCGGCCGGCGAGGCCGCCGCCGATTCGAGCGACGACGCCACCTCGGTGCCGCCTGACTCGGAGGCCAAGGAGCCACGCGAGGAGCCGGCCCCCGAGGGTGACGCCGCCGACCAGGCGCTCGCCGAGGACGGCTCCGCCTCGGAGGACTCGTCGGAAGAGTCCGCCGGGGCATGACGTCGGGTCAGGACGAGGACCGCGAGCAGGAGGAGGGCGGCGGCCGCAAGCGCTCAGGCGCTGGGTCCGCTATCGAGTTCGTCCTGATCGTGGTGGTGGCGCTGGGGCTGGCGCTCGGCATCCAGGCGTTCCTGGTGAAGCCGTTCCGGATCCCGAGCGCGTCGATGGAGCCGACGCTCGACATCGGCCAGCGCGTGCTCGTCTCGCGGGTGAACTACCACGTGGGCGAGCCGGATCGCGGCGAGGTCGTGGTCTTCAAGCCGCCCGCCGGCGCGGACCGCAACGAGTGCGGCGTACCGGGCTTCGAGCCGGCGTCGCGCAACCAGTCCTGCCCGCGGCCCACCCCGGGCCGGTCCGATCAGAACTTCATCAAGCGGATCGTGGCCGTCGGGGGCGACCGGGTGAGGATCGAGCGCGGGCGCGTGATCCTCAACGGCAAGCCGGTCGACGAGCCGTTCATCCGGCCGAGCGAGGACTGCCAGATCTGCAACCTCCCCAAGGAGATCCGCATTCCGCCAAAGCACTACTTCATGATGGGCGACAACCGTGGGGAGAGCGCGGACAGCCGCGAGTGGGGCCCGGTGCCGGAGGATCAGCTCGTCGGCCAGGCCTTCTTCACGTACTGGCCGCCGAAGCGCATCGGCACGCTCTGAGCGCGGCAAAGCCGCACGTTCCGCACAAAGCGCTGCGAGGTCGCCGGACCAGCCTCTAGGCTCGCGCGCGGCAAGCAGATGATGGACCCCGCCGCCGCCACTTCGCCCGCAGCCCTGGAGGAGGCGCCCGAGATGGGCGCGTTGCCGGCCACGGCGCCGGCGCCGCTCGCCGAGGCCGCCGCGCCAGCGGAGGTCCCGCCGGCCCCCGCCGAGGCCGCCCCCCCCTCGGTTGCCGAGGCCGCCCCGTCCGCGGAGGCTCCGCCCGCGCCCGCCGCTC
>DASVPL010000316.1:0-2994 GCA_036382905.1 Thermoleophilaceae bacterium
TGCCCGCGCCGACAACCACCACGTCGTCGTTGCCGCACTGGGCGGCCTCGCTGCGCCCCGCGCCGTAGTAGACGCCGCGCCCGATCAGCTCGTCCACGCCGTCCGCCTCGAGCCGCCGCCACTCCATGCCAGGGCTGGCCAGCCCCACGTCGGCGGTCACCTCGTAGCCGCCGGCGATCTGGAAGCGCGGGCGGTCGCCGTCCGGTCCGCCTCCCTCGACGCCGCGCAGCAGCACGAGCTCCGCGCCGAAGCCCTCGGCCTGGCGGCCGGCGAGCCGCGCCAGTTCCGCGCCGCCGATGCCCTCCGGGAAGCCGAAAAAGTTTTCGATCATCGAGGTGTGCGACGCCTGCCCGCCCGGCAGGTCGCGCTCGAAGACCACGGTCGAGAGGCCGTCGGACGCCGCGTAGACCGCTGCCGCCAGCCCGGCCGGCCCGGCGCCGATCACCGCGAAGTCGTAGTGCTCCTTCGACGGAGGGGCCGACATCCGCCACGCCTCGCCGAGCCGAGCCGGCGTGATCCCCTCGTGCACCTCGTCGCCGTCGATCAGCACCGGCAGCTCCGGGTCGGCGAGCCCGTGGCGCGCGAGCAGCGCGTCGGCCTCGGGCGTGCCGGCCTCGAGCCACTCGTGCGGCTGAGCCGCCCGCGTGAGCATGTCGCGCATGGTGTGGTGGCCGGGCTCGAGCCGCCGGCCGACGAGCTGCACGGTGGGGCGGATCGGGCTCACGGGTTGAGCCTAACCGGCGCGACCAAGGCGGCCCGGGGGCCGCGCCGCCTACGCCGCGCGGACCGGGCGCCGCGCCAGCCGCTCGCGCCCGTGCGGTGCCCCGAAGTCGCCCGCGGGCCGCAGCGCCACCAACCCGCTCGGGTTGATCATCGGGTGCGTCTCGTAGTAGTGCCTTCGGATCTCGTCGAATCGCACCGTCTCGGCGATCCCGGGCTGCTGGTAGAGGTCGCGCGCGTACGGCCAGAGGTTCTCGAAGTCCACCAGCCGGCGGATGCTGCACTTGAAGTGGATGAAGTAGACCGCGTCGAAGCGGACCAGCGTCGTGAACAGGCGCCAATCGGTCTCGACCGGCCGGTCGCCGAACAGGAAGCGCTGCCCGGCGAGGCGCGCGTCGAGCTGGTCGAGCGTCTCGAACATGGTCGTGACCTCGCGCTCGTACACCGCCTGCGAGGTCGTGAAGCCCGCCTTGTAGACCGCGTTGTTGACGGTGTCGTAGATGTGCTCGCCGAGCTGGTCGATCTCGGCGCGGTGCTCGGCCGGGTAGAGGTCGACGGAGTCGTCGGCGAGCTCGCCGAAGCCGGAGTTGAGCATCCGGAGGATGTCGCCGGACTCGTTGTTGACGATCCGCCCGCCGACCTTGTCCCACAGCACGGGCACGCTGTAGCGGCCCACGAACTCGGGGTCCGTCGCGTCGTAGGCCTCGCTCAGGTAGCGGAAGCCGTTCACCCGGTCGACGTACTCGCCGCCGCTGAAGGCCCAGCCGCGCTCGTCGCGGATCGGGTCCACCACGGACAGGCCGATCGCGTCCTCGAGCCCCTTCAGCCGCCGCCCGATGATCGTCCGGTGGGCCCACGGGCAAGCCCACGAGACGTAGAGGTGGTAGCGGCCGGCCTCGGCGGGGAACTCGGTCGAGCCGTCGGCCGACACCCAGTCGCGGAAGCGACTCTCCTGACGCGTGAAGGAACCGTCCTCGGAGGACTCCGATCCGAGCGAGAACCTGCGTGCGCCGGCCATGTCCAAACGCTGCCCGGAGCGCTGCGCGCGCAAACGGTCGTACCATGCCCACCGAGGGAGCAGTGCGCAGGGGAATCGCCGCCATCTCGATCGTCGCGTCGCTCGCGCTCGCAGCGCAGGCGGGTGCCGCGCTGCCGTCGGTGAAGAGCGGCCCGCGCCCCGGCCCCGATGCCCTGTACGCGCCCCCGCCGACGGAGGTGCCGCAGCTCGAGAACGCCGCGCCGTGGCGCGCCGAGCCGATCCTCGTCTCCGGCGCGCAGGCCTACCGCGACGGCGAGTGGCTCTACCAGGACTACCTGCACGACGACCACGGCGCCGCCGGAGCGCGCGATCCGAACGACCCGTTCGGCATCGACGCCCACCTGTTCTCGCCGGCCGCGGGCTCGATGACCTACCCGACCGACCCCGTCTACGCCCACAACGCCGCCGACCTGGTCGAGCTGCGGGTCAGGCCCGGCGCCGGGGAGACGCTCTTCCGGGTCACGCTGAACACGCTGAAGGACCCGGCGCGCACGGCGTTCACGTTGGCGCTGGGCAACTCCGCCGGCCCGCGGCCGTGGCCGCACGGGGCGGGCGTGATCTCGCCCGCGGAGGTTTTCGTGACCGTCCACGGCGCGAACGCCGACGCCCAGAACGCGACCACGGGTGGGCCCGTGAGCGGCGCCACGGCCTCCGTCGACGCGCGCCGCAGGCAGGTCGAGGTCCGCGTGCCGCACTCCGCCTGGAGTCCCGGCACCGGCAAGGCGCGCGTCTCGGTCGGCGTGGGGCTCTGGGATCCCGAGGCCGGCGCCTACCTCAAGCCCGGAGGGACCGAGGCGACCGCGACCCGCCCCGGGGGCGTCGCGCCCTCGAACGCCGCGCTCTTCAACGTCGGGCCGCGTCTCGCCGAGCCCCAACCGGAGGTCAGCCAGTACGGCGCGGGCGTGACGATCGGCGACGCCGCGGCCGGCGCCGCCGTGCAGGGCGCCTGGTGGCGCGAGAAGGCGCAGGCCGACGCGCTGCGGATCGGCGACGTCACGCCGTTCGCCGCCGAGGTCGACTTCGGGAAGCTCGCCGCCGGCACCGACGACGACTCCGGCGTGCCGAGGACCGGCCCGATCAACCGCATCCTCGCCAGCCGCCACCAGTTCGGCCAGGGGATCGAGCCGGGCCGCGTCTGCTACGACCTCGCCGCCGGCTTCTCCGCCGGGGCCAGGTGCGAGGGCCGCTTCGTCGGCCAGCTTCAGCCGTACGCGCTCTACGTGCCCGCCAAGCCG
>DASVPL010000317.1:0-22815 GCA_036382905.1 Thermoleophilaceae bacterium
CGCTCCGCGGTGCCCGCCGCGGAGGCGACCGCGCCGGCGGGGGTGGCGGCCGCGGGCGTGCCGACGGGCTGCGCGCCGGCGTCCGCGTCGGCGGCCTCCTCGGATCCGTTCGCGGCCGACCCGGCGGCGGTGGCGGCCCCCACCGCGCCGGCGGAGACGGGCTCGGCCGCATCGAGATCGTCGTCATCGGCGGTGTCGGCTCCGGCGAGCGCGGGCGCGCCGGCCGATGCCGTCGCCGGGCTCGCGCCGGCCGACGCGGCGGCGGCTCCTGCCGGGGCGGCGGCTCCCGCTGCAGCTCCACCGGCCGCGGCACCGCCGGCCGCTGCAGCTCCACCGGCCGCGGCGCCGCCGACCCCGGAGGCTCCGCCCGCCGCGGCTCCGCCCGCGGCACCACCCGGCGCGGGTCGAACCGCGGTCCCTGCCCCCTCCCCGCGTACCACCTGCGGCTGCGGGCGCGCCGCCACCGGCACGGCGGCCTGGGCGCGGCTCCCCTCCTCCAGCTCGGCGGCGCGCTCGGGGGCGCGACCGGCCCACTCGCGCAGCCGCTTAACGTCGCGCGCCTGCGAGAAGTAGAGCGCCGACAGGATCGCGAGGCCGACCACGGCCGCGAATCCCGCGTAGGAACCGATCTCCTGAACGAGCTCCACTCGGGCTGGACCTTACCCCGGCACGCGGCCGCTACGCGGGCGCGAGGGCCGCACTACGACGCACGCTCGGGGGCCGGGATCGTGCTCTCGTCGGCGGTCGCGTTCCACGACGCGGAGGCCGCGCGCTCCTCGGCGAGGCCCGTGACCATCGCCGCGAGCCCGTGCGCGTCGCCCGAGTAGACCAGCTCCTCGACGCGCGAGAACGCCCCTTCGACCCAGTCCGGCTCCAGCGCGGGCCGGGTCGCGGCCACGATCTTCTCGGCGGGAGTGGGCTGCGGGCGCTCGTCCGGGTTGAACAGCTCCTCGTGGATCTTCTCGCCGGGCCGGCGCCCGACGATGTCGATCGCAATCTCCGTGTCCGGCTCGCGACCCGACAGGCGGATCATGTTGCGCGCGAGGTCGACGATCTTCACCGGGTCGCCCATCTCGAGCACGAAGACCTCGCCGCCGCGGCCGACGTCACCCGAGCGGATGATGAGCTGGACCGCCTCCGGGATCGTCATGAAGTAGCGCGTCATGTTCGGGTCGGTGACCGTCACCGGGCCGCCGGCGGCGATCTGGCGGCGGAAGATCGGCACCACAGATCCGGACGAGCCGAGCACGTTGCCGAAGCGCACGGTCAGGAAGCGCGTGTGCGGGAAGCGATGCTGCGCGGCCTCGACCGCCCACTCCGCCAGCGCCTTCGACGCGCCCATGACCGTCGCCGGGGTGACCGCCTTGTCGGTCGAGACGAGCACGAAGCGGCGCGCGCCGGCCCCGCCCGCCGCGGCGGCGACGATCCGCGTGGCCACCGCGTTGTTGCGCACGGCCTCGACCGGGTTCTCCTCCATCAGCGGCACGTGCTTGTAGGCGGCGGCGTGGAAGACGACCGCGGGGCGCTGCTCGCCGAAGATCTCCTCCATCCGGACCGCGTCCTTGCAGTCGGCGAGGATCGCGATCGCGCGGGTGAAGTGGCGGTCGTGCTCGAGCTCGCGGCGGATCTCGAACAGGCTGTTCTCGGCGTTGTCCACGAGCACGAGCCGCGACGGGCCCACGCGCGCGATCTGGCGGCACAGCTCCGATCCGATCGAACCGCCGGCGCCGGTCACCAGCACCACCTCGCCGGCCAGGTAGCCGCCGACGCGGTCGATCTCCATCCGCACGGGCTCGCGGCCGAGCACGTCCTCGACCTTCACCTCGCGCACCTGGCGCATCAGCTCGACGCCGCCGGAGAGCAGCTCGAACGTTGTCGGCAGCGTGCGCACGGGGATTCCGCGCGAGCGGCACGCGGTGACCACCTTCTGCCGCACGACTCCCGGCGCCGAGGGGATCGCGATGATCACCTCGCCGGGCTCGGCGGCGTCGAGCACCCGGTCGAGCTCCTCGGTCGTGCCCTCGACCTTCACGCCCGCGATCCGCATGCCCTGCTTGCGCGGGTCGTCGTCGACGAACCCGATCGGGATGCCGAGCTCGGGGTTGCGCCGCAGCTCGGCCGCAACGAGCTGGCCGCCGTTGCCGGCGCCGACGATCAGCACCTCGCGCGCGCCGCGCCTGGCCACCGCGCCGCGGTAGGGCCGCTCGATCACGGCACGCACCACGAACCGCACGCCGCCGACGAGGCCGAGCGTGAGCAGGAAGTCGAGCGCGATCACGCCGCGCGGGGGGTCGGTGGCGGCCGAGGTCGGGATCAGGAAGAAGACCCCCACCAGGACCATGCTCGACACGACGACCGCCTTGAGGATCGTCTCGAAGTCCTGCTGGTCCACGAAGCGCCAGAGCTTGTGGTAGAGCCCGAACAGCGCGAACACGAGCAGCTTGCCGAGCACCACGAGGGCGACCGACTCGGCGAGCAGGTCCTCGTAGCGACCCGGGATGCCGGGATCGAAGCGCAACACGTACGCCATGCAGTAGGCGAGCGCCACCAGGCAGGCGTCGATCGCCACCTGCGCGGTACGGCGCAGCGCCACGGAGTCGAGGATGCGAGTTCTCACTCTCGGAGGGTCACCGTGGAGATCCCAGTCTAGGCCGTCGCTAGCCTAACCCGCCGCCATGCTGGTACTCGCCTCATTGACCGATCCGCTGGTCGAGTTCGCCACCAACGTGGTCGAGGAGATCGGGCTCGCCGGGGTGTTCGTGCTGATGGCGCTCGAGAGCGCCTGCATCCCGATCCCGAGCGAGGCGACCATGTTGTTCGCGGGGTTCAACGTGAGCGAGGGCGAGTACACCCTCTTCGCCGCGACGGCGGTCGGATCCTTGGCCAACCTGGCCGGCTCGTGGGTGGCGTACTGGGTCGGCCGCGCGGGTCGCGTGGACATCCTCGAGAAGCACGGCCGGAAGCTCCACATCAAGAAGAGCCACCTCGAGTGGGCCGACCGCTGGTTCGAGCGCCACGGCGACGCCACCGTGTTCTTCACCCGGATGCTGCCGATCATCCGCACCTTCATCTCGCTGCCCGCCGGGGTCGCGCGGATGCCGTTCTGGCGCTTCAGCGTGCTCACGCTCGCCGGGTGCATCCCGTGGGTCCTGCTCCTGACCTTCATCGGCAAGGAGGCGGGCAAGAACTGGGAGGACTGGAAGGACTCCCTGCACTACGTCGACTACTTCGTGGCCGCGTGCATCGTCGTCGGGGTGGTCTACGTGCTGATGCGGCGCCGCGGCGGGGGCGGCGGCGCTGAGTCCGAGGCGAGCGACCCCGCGACGGAGCCGGCGTAGGCCTCTCGGCCGGGCAGGCCGCCGCACTGGGTGCCGTGCAGGGGCCCGCGGAGCTGCTCCCGGTGTCGAGCTCGGGCCACCTCGTGCTGGTCCCGGCGCTGCTCGGCTGGAGCTACGGCGAGCTCGATCCCGAGGTGCGCAAGGCGTTCGAGGTGGCGCTGCACGCCGGGACCGCCGCAGCGCTGCTGATCGGGCTGCGGCGGGAGGTCGCGGAGGCGGTGCGCGAGCTCGACCCGGGCCGCGTGCTCCACCACGCGCTCGGGTTCGCGCCGCCGGCGCTCGTGGCGGCCACGCTGGAGCGGACGATCGAGCGGCGGCTGAGCGCGCCGCGCACGGCGGCGCTGGCCCAGGTCGTGGCCGGGGCCGCGCTGGGACTCGCCGACCGCGCGCCCGCCGAGCGCGCCCGCGACGACGCGCGGCCGCTCGACGCGCTGGCGATCGGCGTGGCGCAGGCGGCCGCGCTCTCGCCCGGCGTCTCGCGCAACGGCGCCACGCTCACGGCCACCCGGCTGCTGCGCTTCGAGCGCATGGCCGCGAACCGCCTCTCGCGCCACGCGGCCCTCCCGATCATCCTCGCCGCCGCGGGGCTCAAGGGCGTCCGGCTGGCTCAGCGCGGACTGGACCGCGAGCTGGCGGCGCCGTTCGCGATCGGCGCGCTCGCGTCGTTCGCCTCGACGCTCCTCGCCACGCGGCTCGTGCGGACGGTCGACGAGGCCCCGTCCTACGCGCCGTTCGCGATCTACCGGGTCGGCCTCGGCACCGCGGCGCTTGCGATCCTGCGCCGGACGTAGAGTGAACCCGTGAGCGAGAGCGCCTACGCGGCCGCCGGGGTCGACACCTCGCGTGCGGGGAGCGCCGTTGCCGGGCTCGTGGCCGTGCTGCGCGGGATCGACCCGGGGCGGCCGTCGCGCGCGGTGCTCGGCTCGGGGCACTACGCCAACGTGCTGCGGATCGACGAGCGCACGGGGATCGCGCTCTCGACCGACGGCGTCGGGTCGAAGGTGATCGTCGCCGAGCAGCTCGGGCGCTTCGACACCGTCGGCATCGACTGCATCGCCATGAACGTGAACGACGTGATCTGCGTCGGGGCCGAGCCGCTCGCCGTGCTCGACTACATCGCGGTCGAGGACGCCGACCCGGACATGCTGCGCGCGATCGCCGAGGGCCTCAAGCGTGGCGCCGAGGACGCGGGCGTGGAGATCCCCGGCGGCGAGCTGGCGCAGCTCCCGGAGCTGATCCGCGGGCACCCGTCGCCGCGCGGGTTCGACCTCGTCGGCGCGTGCTTCGGCACGATCGCCCTCGACTCGATCGTCACCGGCGCGAGCATCGAGCCCGGTGACGCGATCGTCGGGCTCCCCGCGAGCGGCGTCCATTCGAATGGCCTCACGCTGGCGCGCAGCGCACTGACCGACCTCGACGAGCGCCCGCCGGAGCTCGGCGGCGCGAGCGTCGGCGAGACGCTGCTCGAGCCGACCGTGATCTACGTGCGCGCGGTGCTCGACCTGCTGCGCTCCGACGACGTCGACGTGCGCGGGCTCGCGCACATCACGAGCGGGGGCATGCTGAACCTGCTGCGCCTGGAGGCCGAGGTGGGCTACTCGATCGACAGCCCGCTGCCGCGGCTGCCGGTGTTCGAGCTGATCGCCGCGCGCTCGGGCGCCGAGGAGGCCGAGCTCCAGGAGGTCTTCAACATGGGCTGCGGCTTCTGCGTGGTGGTCCCGGCCGAGCAGGCCGACGCGGCGACCGCGATCGCCGCCGCGCGCCACCCCGGCGCCGCGCGGATCGGCACGGTCACCGCGAACGGCGGCGTGGTCGAGCTGCCGTCGCTCGGGCTCGTCGGCCGCGACGGCGCGGGCTTCGCGCCCACCGCCTCGTCGTCGGGCCGCCGCTAGAGCGCGTTGATCGGCTCCTCCAGGGTGCAGCGTAGCCTTCGCCCTGTGGACGAGCACGATCTCGCGCTGGACGCGAGCCTCGGCGAGGCTGTCGATTTCGCACAGGAGCAGGCGGCGGACCTGGCAACGCGAGCCGCAGCGCTTGACTCACTCGCCCGCTGGCTGTGCGCGCATGCTGCTGACCTGCGTGACGCCCAAGACCCGGACGGTGCCGTCCCGCCCTTTCTCCCGTTCGTGGTGCACGAGGTGGTGGCGTCGGCGGCTGAGGCGCGCGCGGCGGCGGGCAGGCTGCACGCCGTTGCGCCGCCTGAGGGGAGCCAGGCGGCACAGGGTCTGCGGGGACTGACCCTGCGCACCCCGGACGACGCCGGGTAGGCCAACGGCGCCTAGCGGTCCGGGTACGGATCCTTCGCGCTGTCGCCGCCCGACTGGGTGTTCCACGAACCGTTGCCGCAGTTCGGGCACGGGGGCAGCGACTGCGTCGAGCCCACGTCGATCGTGTTACCGCAGCTCGTGCAGGAGTACGTGCCCGCCGAGACGTCGCTTCCTGCCGGGACCGGTTCAGCCATGACGCTCTCCTAATCCGGGGTGGTAGATGGGCGCTACCCGGCGACCGAGCCGCCTAAGCGTGTTCCCACAGGTACCCGGTCAGCGCGGAGACCGGCTTGACCTGCCACTCCGACGCCAGCCGCCACAGCTCGGCGTGCGCGCGCGGGCCGGGCAGGCCGCATACCTCCTGGACCTCGAGCGTGGCCATGCGGCCGAAGCGGCGCAGGGCGTCCTCGATCGACGGGCGCTCCGCGCCCGTGGGCTCCGCTCCCGCCGCGATCGCGGCCGCGCGCAGCTCGTCGTAGGAGCCGCCGAACCACCACTGCCCCTCGATCTCGGCGCACGGGATTGAGACGCGGTCTCCGCCCTCGCCCTGCGCGACCTTGTCCGCCGCGCGCGCCTCGTCGGGCACGGCGCGCGCCGCCTCCATGTCGGCCCCGAACGCCTCCACGATCGCGTGCGACCCGAGGTCCACGCGCATGCGCTCCACGTCGAGCCCCGCGAAGCGGGCCGCCTCGACCAGCGCCTCGGTGGTGTCGAGCTTGCGGCGCCGGCACATCAGCCCCTCGCGCAGCACGCGCAGGTACCGCGTTGCGGCGTCCTCGCCCTGCTCCGCGGCCGCCTTCACGGCCATGCAGGCCGGGTAGGTCGATCGGATGGGCGAGTCCTTCCAGAGCAGCGGGTCGATTGGCATCCCCGACGAGGCGGCCACGCCCAGCCAGTGCAGCGCGAGCCCCTTCGTATCGGCTGTTATCTCTCGCGAGAGCCCGACCATGAGCCAGGACCAGGACAGGGAGTCGCCGAACTCCACCATCAGACGCCGTACCGACGGCTCGGCCGCCCAGGACCACGGGCAGCCCGGGTCGGTGAAATAACGCACTTGGACCGGCACGCCCCGCAAAATAACGACAGATGATCGGGACGCTCATCAACGGCCGCTTCCGGCTCGACGAGCAGGTCGGCGCCGGCGGCATGTCGACGGTCTACCGCGCGTTCGACGAGACGCTCCAGCGCACGGTCGCGATCAAGCTCATGCACCGCTCGCTGTCGGGCGACCCGGACCAGCTCGAGCGCTTCCGCCGCGAGGCGCGTGCGGCCGCCCGGCTCTCGCATCCGCACGTCGTGACCGTGATCGACGCCGGCGAGGACGACGGCCACCCGTACATCGTCTTCGAGTTCGTGGCGGGCGAGACCCTGAAGGGCCGGATCAAGCGTCTCGGGCGGCTGCCGGTGGCCGAGGCGGTGGCCTATGGGATCGAGATCGGCCGCGCGCTCGCCGCCGCCCACGCGGAGCGGCTCGTGCACCGCGACGTGAAGCCGCAGAACGTCCTGATCGACCCCGACGGACGCGCCAAGGTGACCGACTTCGGCATCGCGCGCTCGCTCGAGGACGGCGGGCTCACCGCGACCGGTCGCGTGCTCGGCACGACCGACTACGTGTCGCCGGAGCAGGCGCTCGGCGAGGACGTGACCGCCGAGTCCGACGTCTACGCGCTCGGGATCGTGCTCTACGAGATGCTCACCGGCGAGCTGCCGTTCAAGGCGGAGAGCCAGGTGGGAGTCGCGATGAAGCACGTGCAGGACCCGATGCCGGACGTGCAGCTCCGCCGGCCCGAGGTGTCCGCGTCGCTGGCGGCCGTGATCGACCGGGCCACGTCGAAGCAGGTCGAGAACCGCTACGGGAGCGCCGACGACATGGTGTGGGAGCTCGAGCAGGCGCTCGCCATCGAGGTCGCGCGGGCGGGCGAGGCCACCGGCGAGGCCACCACCGTGCTGCGCGCGCTTCCCGACGAGACCGGCGAGATGGCGCCCGAGCGGCTGCGCCACCCACGCCGCGTGCTCGCGCTGTCGGTGGTCGTGATCGCGCTGCTCGCCGGGGCGGCGGTGTTCGCGCTCACGAACGCGCGGCGCGGGGATCCCGAGGAGCCGGCCGTGGCCGCCGCTCCTCCGCCGGCGCCCGTCGCGATCCGGGCCGCGCACGACCACGATCCATACGGCACCGACCGCAGCGAGCATCCCGAGCAGGCGCGCTTCGCGATCGACGCCGACAACGAGAGCGTGTGGTCCACCGAGGAGTACGAGAGCGGCCAGCTCGCGCCGAAGGACGGCGTCGGGATCTACCTCGACACGGGCACGCCGGTGGCGGCGCGGCGGCTCGAACTGCGCACGCCCACGCCCGGCTTCGAGGTGCAGGTGTACGGCTCGAACCAGGCGCCGTTCGCCGAGCCGGGGCCGGAGACGTTCCAGCACTGGGGCGAGCCGCTGGCTCAGAAGCAGGTGGACGCCAAGCGCAGCATCGCGATCGACACCGGCGGGCGTGCGCTGCGCTACTACCTCGTCTGGATCGTGAAGCTGCCGCCGAGCGGCGGCAAGGCGGAGATCGCCACGCTCCGCCTGCTGCGCTGAGCCCTAGGGCGAGGGCTCCGCGTCCGTGTCCTCCGGCGGCGGCTCCTCTTCCTCCTCGGGCACGCCCACCCAGATCGTCACGGTCGAGCCCTCCGGCGCGCGCCCGCCGCCCGGCTGCTGGCGCACCACCTTCCCCTCGTCCTCCGGCGGCCCGGGCTCGTCGTGGTCGACCACCTTGAACCCCTCGCGCTCGAGCTCGGCGCGCGCGGCCTCGGCCTCGTCACCCTCGACGTTCGGCACCCGCACCTCGTCGGTGCCCTTCGACACCGAGATCGTGACCCGCGTGCCCTCGTTCACCTCGGTGCCCTCACCCGGGTTCTGGCCGGTCACCTGGCCCTCCGGCTCGTCCGACTCGACGCGTTGCACCACCGCCCGCAGGCCCCTGTCGGACAGCTCGGCGCGCGCGTCGTCGACCTCGAGGCCGACCACGTCCGGCACGTCCACCCGCTTCGGCCCGGTGCTGATGAAGAGCTGCACGCGCGCGCCGGTCCGCTGCTCGGTGCCGCCAGCCGGGTCGGTGCGGATCGCGCTGCCCGCGGGGATCGACGCCGAGGCCTCGTCCTGGCGGGTGTACTCGAAGCCCGCGTCGGCGAGCAGCTTCGCCGCCTGCTTCTCGGTCTTGCCGCGCACCTCGGGCACGATCTTCGTCCCGGGCCCGCTCGACACCCGCAGCGTGACCGTCGCGCCCTCCTCGACCTCTTCCCCCGCCGCCGGGTCGTGGGACACCACGCTCTCCTCCGGCGCCTCGCTCTCGACCGGCTTCACGTCGCTCTTGAGGCCGAGCCGGGCGAGCTCGGTGACTGCCTGCGGCGCCGGCTTGCCGACGAGGTTGGGCACCTCGACCCTGTCGTCGCCGCCCAGTGCGAAGGCCAGCGCCGCGGCGCCCAGCAGGAGCAGCAGCACCAGCGCGACCCACGGCCAGCGCCGGCGGCGGCCGTCCTGCTCCTCGGTGAGCTCGGTGGGAGCGATCAGCGCACCCCAGGCCGCCGTGTCCTGGCCCGGGTCGCCGGAGTGGATCGCGTCGCGCGCCATCCCCAGCGCGGCGGCGAACTCCTCGGCGCTCGCGTAGCGTGCGGCCGGGTCCTTCTGGAGCGCGCGCATGATCGCCGCCTCGAGCGCGGGGTGCACGTCGGGGCGCAGCTCGCGGATCGGCGCCGGCGCGTCGCTCACGTGGCGCAGCGCGATCGCCACCGCCGTGTCGCCGTCGAACGGAACCCGCCCGACGAGCATCTCGTAGAGCATCACGCCGATCGAGTAGAGGTCCGACGCGGCGTCCACCGGCTGCCCCTGCGCCTGCTCCGGCGAGAGGTACTGCGCCGTGCCCATGATCGAGCCCGTCTCGGTCATCTCCGACGCGCCCGCGCGGGCGATCCCGAAGTCGGTGACCTTGAGCTGCCCGTCGGGGCCGCAGATCACGTTGTGCGGCTTGAAGTCGCGGTGCACGATCCCGTTGCGGTGCGCGAAGCCGGCCGCGTCGAGGATCTGGAGCCCGTAGGCGATCGTGCGCTCCTGGTCGAGCGGCGCCTCCTCGTTGACCACCTGGCGCAGGGTCCGCCCGGGCAGGTTCTCCATCGCGATGTAGTAGGTGCCGTCGTGCTCGCCGCGGTCGTAGATCCCGACCACGTGCGGGTGCTGTAGCCCCGCCGCCGACTGCGCCTCGCGCTTGAAACGCTCGACGAACTGGCCATCGCGCGCGAAGCGGCGGTGCAGCACCTTCAGCGCTATGTCGCGGCCGAGCTGGCGGTCGTGCGCGAGGTAGACGTCGGCCATCCCGCCCGAGCCGAGCCGGCGGCCGACCTCGTAGCGGTCGTCGACGAGGGCGCCCTCGACGACCTCAGCCACCGTCACCCCCGAGCAGCGACTGCATGACCTGCTTCGCGATCGGCGCCGCGATCGTGCCGCCCTGGCCCTGCGTGCGCTCGACCGTCACGGCGATCGCCACCTCGGGGTCGTCCAGCGGCGCGAACGCGATGAACCAGGCCTGGTTCGAGGCGCCGTTCTGCACCTCGGCCGTGCCGGTCTTGCCTCCGGAGCGGATGCCCGCGAGCGCGCTCGCGGTGCCGGTCCCCTCCTCCACCACCTTGCTCATCATCCCGCGCAGCTCGTCGGCCGCCTTGCGGCTGATCACACGCCCCTGCCGGCTCGGGCGCACGCGCTGGCGCACGCTGCCGTCCGGCTCCACCACGCGGTCCACGATCCGGGGCTTCATCAGGATGCCGCCGTTGCCGACCGTCGCGGCCACCATCGCCATCTGGAGCGGCGTGACCTGGAGCCGCTCCTGCCCGATCGCGACGCGCCCGATGTCGATGTCGTCGTCCTCGTCGAGCAGCCGCTGGCCGCTGTAGATGCCGCTCGGGGTGATCTGTGCCTTCGGGTAGTCGAGCGGCGGCTCCGACAGGAAGCCGAAGCGCTCCATGTACTTCAGCATCGTGCCCTTGCCGAGCTTCTCGCCGACCTCGCCCCAGACCGTGTTCACCGACTGCGTGAGGGCGTCCGTGAGGTTGATCGTGCCGAAGTCGGCGCCGCCGGAGTTGGCCAGCGGCACGCCGCTGATCGGCTTGTTGTTGCGCCCGTCCACGAGCGAGCCGGGGTTGTAGCGGCCGCTGTCGAGCGCGGCCGCGGCGGTCACGACCTTGAACGTCGAGCCCGGCGGGTAGCGCGCCTGCGTGGCGCGGTTGAAGAGCGGCGAGGAGGCGTCGCGGTTGAGTTGCGAGAACTGCTGCGGGATCGAGTTCGGGTCGAAGTCCGGGATGCTGACCATCACCTTCACCGCGCCGGTGTCGGGATCGAGTGCGACGATCGACCCGCGCCGTCCGGCGAGCTGCTGGATCGCCACGCGCTGCGCCTGCGCGTCGAGGTGGGTGCGAATGTCGTCGCCCTCCTTCACGCCGCCACCGAGCTGGTCGATCACCGACTCGAGCTCGTCGTGCTCGCCGATCAGCTCGTCGTTGTAGGAGCGCTCGATGCCGGCGCTGCCGCGCGAGACGAACGAGTAGCCGATCGCGTGCGAGAACAGCCGCGACTGCGGGTAGACGCGGTAGTAGCGCTTGGTCTCGCGGTTGCCGGTGCGCCGGTTGGTGGCGAGCTTGGTCCCGTCGCTCGCCAGGATCAGCCCGCGCGGGATCTTCTGCGCCTTCAGGATCGGCCGCCGGTTCGACGGCTTCTCCTCGAGCTTCTCGGCCCCGAACACGGTCCAGTACGACGTGAACCCGACCAGCACGCCGAACATCAGCACGAACACCACGAACAGGCGCCGCAGCGGCTTGTTCATACGAGCCCTCCGCGCTGCGCGGCCGGGTCGCGGCGTGCCTTGTCGGAGACGATCATGAGCAGCGCGATCAGGACGAAGTTCGCGACGATCGAGCTGCCGCCGTAGGAGACGAACGGCATCGTCACGCCGGTGAGCGGGATCGCCTTCACGACTCCGCCGACGATCACGAACACCTGGAGCGCGAACACCGCCCCCAGGCCGGCGGCCAGCAGCTTCGAGAAGCCGTCAGTGGCGAGGACGGCCGTCTTGAACGCGCGCGCGACGATCATCAGCGCAACCAACAACACGCCGACCGCCCCGAACAGACCGAGCTCGCTCGTTATGACCGCGTAGATCAGGTCGGTGTGCGCGGCCGGCAGGATTGGCGTGCCGTCGGACTGCTGGATCAGCGACTGGCCGAGGCCCTCGCCGAACAGACCGCCGTCGGCCTGCGCGTAGAGGCCCTGCGAGATCTGGTAGCCCTCCTTCTCGACCAGCTCCGGCTTGAACGGGTCGATCCACACGTCGACCCGGTCCTGCACGTGGGAGATGCGCTGCGAGAGGAACCAGGCGCCGCCGAGGAACATGCCGAGCCCGCCCACCACGAGCGAGATCCGCGACGTCGCCACGTAGACCAGCGCGAGGAAGCCGCCGAAGAACATCAGCGAGCTGCCGAGGTCGCGGATCACGATCAGCATCAGCATCGCGAGGCCCCAGATCACGAGCAGCGGGCCGAGGTGCTTCATCGACAGGCGCGGCAGGCGGCCGCGGACCAGCACGTCGCGCGTCTCGCTCAGGTAGCTCGCCAGGAACACGATGATCGCGAGCTTGGCGAACTCCGCGGGCTGGAACTGGACCGGACCGGCGCCCACCGACAGGTACGCGCCGTTCGTCTGCTGGCCGATCCCGGGCACGCGCGGGAGCATCAGGAAGCCGATGCCGCCGAGCGCGATCAGGTAGCGGTAGCGCTCGAGCACGCGGTGGTCGCGCAGGAACAGGATCGTGACGCAGAACAGCGCGAGGCCGACGCCGAACCAGATCGCCTGCTGGCCCGCGCGCGTGGGCGAGATCCGGTAGATCTCGACGAGCCCGAACGCCGCGAGCAGGGCGACCAGCGGGAACAGGTACGGGTCGGCGTCAGGCAGGCGCGCACGGATGAACAGGTGGCCGAGCACGCAGGCCGCGAGGAAGACGCCGCCGTAGGTGGCGGTCAGCTCGTTGATCTGGTAGCCGGCGTCCTGGCGCGTGATGAGGATCGCCGCGAAGCCGGCGGCGACCAGCAGGGACACCGGAACCAGGGCGAAGAGCTCGCGCGTGCGGGCGGACATCAGCGCGGCGTCTCCGCGCGTTCGAGCTCGCGGATGCGCTCCTCCGCGTCGTCGCGGCCGCGCAGCTCGTGGTTCAACAGACGCGAGCGCTGGCGGCGGTCCTCGACCGCGCTGACCGGGACGCTGCTCGAGTACTCGTGCGTGTACAGGTCGACGCCGAGCGGCAGCTCGTACGGCAGCCCGCGAAACAGGCTGACGGCGCCGCGGTCGTCGGCTCCGATGAAGTAGACCTGCCGGCTGCCGGCGTAGAGCCCGACGGCGACGAGGGCGAGAGCGAGGAGGAAGAGGGCGGTGCCGCCGCCGAGCCGGGGTCGGGCGGGGCGGCGCGGGGGGCGCGAGGAGTCGTCGCCATGCGTGAGCGCGGCCGGGCGGTCGCGCGCCGGTCCGGCGCGGGCACCCGCCTCGGTGCGGGCCGCTCCGCCGGCCTGCGCGCGCGCCCGAGCGGCCTCCTCCGCGGAGAGAGTCATCGTGCCGGCCTCGCGCGGATCGGCGACGCTGGCGCCGCGGCGCGTCTCGTCCTCGGCCACCGCCTCGCGCACGGCCGCGGTGGTCACCCCCGCCTGCGTGGCGCCGTCGCCGAGCGTGTCCGACTCGGGCTCGGCGCCCTCGTCCTCGGCCACCCGGAACAGCACCGCCGTGATGTTGTCCTTGCCGCCCGCGGCGTTGGCCGCGTCGATCAGGCCCTGGGCCGCGTCCTCGAGCGAGCGCGAGCCGCGAAGGATCTCCGCCATCTGGTCGTCCGAGGCCATCCCGGACAGGCCGTCGGAGCAGAGCAGGTAGACGTCGCCGTCGCGGGCGGTATGCGTGAAGGTGTCGACCTTCACGTCCGACTCCGGACCGAGCGCGCGCGTGATGATCGAGCGCTGCGGATGCACCTCGGCCTCCTGCGGGGTGAGCTTGCCCTGGCGCACCAGCTCCTCCACCAGCGAGTGGTCGTCGGTCAGACGCTCGAACGCACCGTCGCGCAGCCGGTACAGGCGGCTGTCGCCGACGTGGCCCACCGCCACCTCGCGCCCCGAGACCAGGACCGCGGTGAACGTGGTGCCCATCCCGGCGTGCTCGCTGTCGCTCTGCGCCATGTCGTAGATGCGCCGGTTCGCGGAGCGCGCGACCGTGCGCAGGCTCTCCTCCGCGCGCGCACCCGGGTCCTCCATCTCCGCCAGCTCCTCGACCGCCATCCGCGACGCGACCTCGCCCGCGCGCGCGCCGCCCATCCCGTCCGCGACCGCGAACAGGGGCGCACGCTCGAAGAACGCGTCCTCGTTGCTCTGGCGCTGGCGCCCCACGTCGGTGAGGCTCGCCTTCTCGACTATCCGGAGGCTCATTCCTGGTAGCGGTACTCGGTGTCGCCTATGCGAACGGTGTCGGCCACGCGCAGCTGCTCGGGCTTGCGCAGCTGCCGGCCGTTGAGAAAGGTGCCGTTGGTGGATCCCATGTCCTCGACGTACATGAACTGGCCGCGCGGGAAGATCCGTGCGTGCGCGGACGAGGCGTAAGGATCGTCTATCTGCACGTCGGCGGTCGGCGAGCGGCCGAGCGTGGCGCTGTCGCCTATCTCGAAGGCCGTCCCGGGCTCGTAGCCGAGCGCCGCCACCACCTCGAGGCGGGGCCGGACGCCGCTGCGCAGGTCCATCGCCGAGCCGCGGTCGCGGCGGCCGCTGGCGGCCCCCTCGTCGTCCTCGTCGGGCATCCGCCCGGCACCGGCCATGTCCTTCAGCGCGCTGCGCACGACCCAGAGGAGGAACAGGTAGAGCACGGCCAGGAAGCCGAACTTGAGCAGCACGGCGATCGGGTCTGTCACGCGGCGGCAGCTCCCATGGCTATTCGAGCTCGAACCTGAACCGGGCGAGGCCGAACACGACCTCGTCGCCGGGCTCGAGCGCCGCGTGCTCCACGCGCCGGCCGTTCACCTTCACGCCGTTCGTGGAGCCGAGGTCCGCGACCACCCAGCGGCCGTCCTCGTTGCGCAGCTCCGCGTGCCGGCGCGAGACGTTCGCGTCCTCGACCGTGATGTCGCAGTCGCGCGAGCGCCCGATGACCAGGCGGCTGCCCGAGAGCACGGCCCGCTTGTCCTCGCCGATGAACAGCGCGCGGCCGCCGCGCGGGACGTCGCGCGGCGCGAGCTTGCGCGGCGAGCTCGCGGGCGAGTAGACCATCGTGTGGCCAAAGTCGCCGGCGGCGGCGCCCGCGTCGGCGGGCCAGTCCGGCGCCTCCTCCTCCGGGGCCTGGATGAGCTGCGCCTGGATGCCGAACTCGCCGAGGCTCAGGCGGTCGTCGGTCTCGAACTCGATCGTGGGCCGCGTGACCAGCGCGAGCCCCTCGGTGCGCGCGTGCTCGAGCAGGTAGTCGGAGAGCTCCTTCTTCAGCCCGTCCTCGTAGCCCTCGAAGTGACCACGGTCCTCGGGGGAGAGCCAGACGGTGTAGAGGTTCGGCACGTAGGTGTGCGAGATCGACCGCGTCTGGTTGTCCTGCATCTCCTTGGCGAGCTTGCGCGCGATCTCGACCGGCTCGACCTTCGAGCGGAACGCGCGGCTGAAGGCTCCGCCGACGAGCCCCTCCAGCTTCGCCTCGAGGTTCCTGAGGACACTCACGGGCGCATGATCCTAGGGAACGGGTGGGCTGTCGCCGGGGCGGGGACGGAGGCCCGACCAGACCGTCGCGAGCGCCACGGCGGCGCCGATGGCCGCCCCCGCGGCGGCGCCCCGGGCCTCGTCCAGAGGCACGTCGCCGGCGGCCAGCTCGGCTATCCCGCGGTGGGCCGCGACCAATGCGGCGGCCCAGACCAGCGCACCGATCGCGTCAAGCGGGAGGGAGCGGCCGCGCACGACAAGCGGCAGCGCGGCGGCGAAGGCCCCCCACGCGAGCGCCACGAGGATGAGGGGCGAGAGCACCAGCGGCCCGATCGCGTCCGTCATCGCGCCGGACAGCGACCCCGCCCACTCCCCGCGCGAGCTGGCGTCCTGCGGCGGCCCGAACAGCAGCTCGTCGGAGCTGAGCAGCTCGGCGGCGGCGAGCCACAGGAAGCCCGCCGCGCCCAGGCCGGCGCGCCGCCAGGCCGTCGAGGCGAGCCCCGCGGCGCCGACGAACGCGGGGCCGATCCCGATCACGCCGAGCAGCGGAGCGGCCACCGGCGCCGACCACAGGCGCCCGCCGCGCAGGAGCAGCACCGGCACGGCAGCCAGCGTGAGCCCGACCACCAGCGCGGTGCCGTCGAGCAGCTCGGAGCCGAGCCAGCCCGTGACCCCGATGGCGGCCGCCAGCCAGCCGAGCCGCGGCAGCAGCGCGACGGCGACCGCGGTGGCCGCCGCCCACGCGGCGACCGGGAAGGTCGGGTCGGGGCCGAGCGTCTCGATTCCGGCCAGCACGAGCGCCGCGGCGGCGGTTCCCGCGAGCGCGCGCGTGACGAGGTCCAGGGTGCGCTCGGACGGGAGCGCGACCGCCGCCGGCAGCACCTCGGTCCTCGGGATGCCGACCCGGTCCAGCGTCTCGGGCGCGGCCAGGCCGCCGCTGTCGCCGAGGTGGTCGGCCTCGCGCACCAGCGCGTCGCGCAGGGCGCCCAGCTCGGGGCGGCGCTCGGCGACCGGGTCGAGCGCGGCGTCGATCCAGGCGCACATGTCGGGCGGGAGGTCGGGGCGGTAGGCCGAGAGCAGCGGGAGGCGGCGGCCCAGGCGGCGCGCGGTGGCGGCCGGCGTCGGGCCGCGCACGGGGTTCACGCCGGCCCAGGCCTCGTACAGGGTGAGCGCCAGCGAGTACACGTCGGCGGCGGCGCTCACGCGCGCGCCCTCGGCCTGCTCGGGGGACATGTACGCGAGCGTGCCCACCACGTCGCCCGTGCGCGTGAGCGGGTCGCCCACCGCGAGCTGGGCCACGCCGAAGTCGGCGAGCTTCGCGAACCCGGCCCCCGCCGCCGGCTGCGCCACCACGATCACGTTCTGGGGCTTCACGTCGCGGTGGACGACCTTGCGGTCGTGCGCGTGGGCGAGCGCGTCGCAGAGCGCCACGCCGAGCCGCGCCACGTCGCGGTCCGAGACCGCCCCCGCGCGCACCAGCTCCGCCAGCGTGCGTCCGGGCACGAGCTCCGAGACCAGGTAGACCGCCTCGTCGTCCTCGCCCAGCTCGTAGAGCGAGACGATCCCGGGGTGGTTGAGCCGAGCGGCCACGCGCGCCTCGCGAGCGGCCCGGTGGGTGACCGGGTCGTCCCCATCGGCCTGGATGACCTTCACGGCCACCTCGCGCTCGAGCTTCTCGTCGAACGCCAGCCAGACCACCCCGAACCCGCCCGCGCCGAGCTTGCGCTCGAGCCGGTAGCGGCCCAGCACGAGCCGGTCCGTGGGCGCACGGCGTCCGCCGCCGGACAGCGGCTCGGTCGCCTCGATCGCAGGCTCGAAGCGGCGCGGCGGGCTCGCGGGGGCCTCCCCGACCACGCGCGTGCGCTCGTCGGGCGGGCCAAGTTGCTCTGTGGTCACGGGACGTTCCACTGCGGCTTTCGTGTTCGGGATGGCAGGGCGGCTACCTCCCGCTGGGAGCCCGCGCCCGGCTTGCGGCCGAGGCTCCCGTAATACTGAACCAATAGCCTGCCACCTAGGCGCGGGCTGGAGCACTCCTTTGTCCTTCTTCGACGACCGAGAAGACAGGCCCGGCAGGACGGCACCGCGGCGGCCTCCGGCCCGCGGGCCCGGCACCGATCGCCAGACCCTGATGGTGCGGCGCGCCATCGCGGCCGCCGGCGGCCTCGTCCTGATCATCCTGTTCTTCCTCTTCGTGAAGAGCTGCCGCGAGAACGCCCGCGAGGACGCCTTCCGCAACTACGGCCGCGACGTGGCCGCGCTGGTGCAGGAGTCCGACCAGGCGAGCCAGCAGCTCTTCGGCCTCCTCACGCGGCCCGGTCGGCGCAGCCCGCTCGAGCTGCAGCAGGCCGTCAACGGCTACCACAGCGACGCCGCGCAGCTCGTCGACCGCGCCCGCGACACCGACCACCCCGACGAGCTCGACACGGCGCAGCGTTGGTTCGTCGAGTCGCTCCAGTTCCGCCGCGACGGCATCGAGCGGATCGCGCGCGAGCTGCCCACCGCGCTCGGCGACCAGGGGCGCGAGGAGGCGACCGCGCGCATCACGGTCACCATGCGCAGCTTCCTCACGAGCGACGTCCTCTACAGCGACCGCTTCATCCCGCACCTCACGAACGAGGTGAAGAAGCAGAAGCTGACCGGTGAGGTCAACATCCCGCGCAGTCGCTTCCTCCCCGACCTCCAGTGGTTGCGGCCGACCGTGGTGGCCGAGCGGATCGACGCGATCCGCGGCGGGGGCGGCGGGACGGGCACGGCGGCGCCGGGCCTGCACGGCACGGCGCTCGTGAGCGTGACCGCCAAGCCGGGCGGCAAGGCGCTCGTCCCGGGGGGCGCGACGGACATCGCCGTGTCGCCGCGGCTCTCGTTCGACGTGGCGGTCTCGAACGGCGGCGAGCACGAGGAGCGCGACGTGACCGTCAGCCTCTCGATCGCCGGCGCGGGCAAGCCGCTCGTGCGCGATCAGCGCCTGCCGTCGATCAAGCCGGGCGAGCAGAAGACCGTCAGCATCCCGCTCGCGGCCACGCCGACCACCGGCCGCCCCGTCACCATCACCGTCGAGGTGAAGCCGGTGCCGGGCGAGAAGAAGGTCGACAACAACAAGCAGCGCTACCCGGCCATCTTCACGCGCTAGGGCGACGGTAGCCTCGGCACCGATGGACGATCTCAGCACGACAGAGGGCATCGCCGCGCTGGCCGCCGGCGGCGTGGCGCTCCTCGCGCTGATCCTCGCGACGGTGCTCGCCTTCAAGCTGCGGCGGATGCGCCAGGCCCAGACGGCGGTGCTCGGCGAGTACGGATCGCGCGACCTCGTGTCGCACGCGGAGCGGCTCGAGAGCGGGTTCACGCAGCTCCGCGACTGGGTCGAGGAGTCGATGCACTCGATCGACTCGCGCATGGGGCAGGTGGAGGGGCGCGTCGACGGCTGCATCGCCTACCACTCGCTGATCCGCTACGACGCCTACAACGAGCTGTCCGGCCACCAGTCGAGCTCGATGGCGCTGCTCGACAGCCACCGCAACGGGCTCGTCCTATCGGCGATCGTGCACCGCGACCAGGCGCGGCTGTACGTGAAGCAGGTGCAGGGCGGCGAGGGCGAGGTGGCGCTCTCGCCGGAGGAGCAGGAGGCCGTCGAGACGGCGCTCGCCTCGCCCCTGCGCGCCGCCTGAGCCGCATGCGGGTCGCATTCCTCGGTCCGGCCGGGACGTACACCGAGGAGGCGCTGCGCCACTCCGCCCCGGCGGGGACTGAGTTCGAGGAGGTGCCGTACGCAACGGTCTACGAGACCGTCATGGCAGTCCAGTCCGGTGCCGCCGAGCGCGCGGTGGTGCCGATCGAGAACTCGCTCGAGGGATCCGTCACCGCGACGCTCGACGCGCTCGCCGGCGAGGCCGATCGGGTGCGGATCCTCGCGGAGGTCGTGCGGCCGGTCTCCCACTGCCTGGTCGCACGCGGCGGCGTGGAGGTCGAGGCGGTCGAGCGCGTGCTCTCGCACCCCCAGGCGCTCGCGCAGTGCTCGGAGCTGCTGCGCGGGCGGCTCGCGCACGCGGAGCCGGCGTCGGCGCCGTCGACGGCTGACGCGGTGCGCACGGTCGCCGAGGGGTCCGAGCCGTGGGCGGCGATCGGCACGCGGCTGGCGGCCGAGATGTACGGCTGCGAGGTGCTGGCCGAGGGGGTCGAGGACCGCTCCGACAACCTGACCCGCTTCGTCTGGCTCGCGCCGGAGGGGACCGAGCCGCCGCACGAGCCGGCGAAGACGTCGATCGTGTTCTGGGGGTTCAACGACGAGTCGCCGGGCGCTCTCGTCGGAGTCCTCGCCGAGCTGGCCGATCGCGGCATCAACCTGACCAAGATCGAGTCGCGCCCACGGCGCGTGCAGCTCGGTCACTACATGTTCTTCGCCGACCTCGACGGCGGGGTGTCCGAGCCGCCCGTGCGCGACGCGCTCGCGGCGCTCGGGGAGCGGGTTCAGGCGCTCAAGGTGCTGGGTTCCTACCCCATCGGTGGTTAGACTGGATCGCGTCGTGGCGATCGCGTCGAGTACCGGCTCTGGGTCCAACAGCCGCGTGCTCGTCCTGAACGCGTCGTACGAGCCGATCAACGTGTGCACCGTCCGCCGCGCCGTCGTGCTCGTGCTCAAGCAGCGCGCCGAGGTGCTCGAGCGCTCGGATCGCGACCTCCACGCGGAGAGCCTGACGGTGGCCCGGCCCGCGGTGATCCGCCTGATGACCTACGTGCGCGTGCCGCGCGACGCACATTCGCGCAAGATCACGCGGCGGGCGATCTTCGCGCGCGACGGCTGGGCGTGCCAGTACTGCGGCGCCGGCCACGGCACGCTGACGGTGGACCACGTGATCCCGCGATCGAAGGGCGGCCACTCGGGCTGGGACAACATCGTCACCTGTTGCGCGCCGTGCAACAGGCGCAAGGGCGACCAGCTCCCCAAGGTGGTCGGGATGCACCCGCGCCGGGCGCCGACGCCGCCGAGCCCCACGATCTTCGTGCACGTCGCGGTCACGCGCGTGCCGGACACATGGCAGCAGTACCTGCCCGCCGCGGCCTAGCCGCGCTGCTGCTCGAGCTTGTACGCGTAGGCGAGCGACACGAGCGCGCAGTGGCGGTGCCACCCAGATAGCGAGCGCCCCTCGTAGTCGTCGATGCCGAGCTCGCGCAGCTGCTCCCAGCCGAGGTCGACGTTCCGCGGGATGAGCGCGCACCGGCCGAGCTCCCACATCGGCGTAGACGGGCTCTGGCGCAGCGGTCCGCCCACGAGCCAGTAGCCGGAGGGACGGTCGACGCCCAGCGGCCACTCGGCCAGCAGCGACCGGTTCCGTGCACGCTCGGGCTGATACCAGCCGTCCGCGTGCGGAATGCGCCAGCGCAGCGCCAGCCGCGTCTCGTGGTTCGCGCCGAACGGCTGCATGACGACCGTGCCCTCCTCGAATTCCGACAGCTCCACCGAGTGGCGGGGCACGGGCAGCACGAACGAGAGCCCGCGGACGTCCTCGATGCGCCTGAGGTCGTCCTCGCACTCGTCGACCTCGTCGACGTACAGCCGGTCGCTGACCACGGGCGCGTGAAGGGCGCTCTTCCAGGGGGATGCTTCCGAGAGCCCCGCGCGGTCGAGCGCGTCGCGGACCCGCTCGAGCAGGCGGCTGCGCCAGCACCCGTAGCGGATGCTGTCGAAGTGCGTGCGGTGCACCTCGGCCGGGACCTGCGCCAAGTGCTCGGGCACCGAGAGCCAGGTGTGCGGGAGGAACATCGACCATCCCACCGGGAGGGAGACGGCCCGGCCGCGGCGGCGCCCGACGGCGTGCAGGGAGATGACGCGCTGGCAGTTCATCTGCCTACCGCTCGCCGGCGAGTACTGCAGCGCGACGCCCGGCGACTTGTCGCCTCGCTTCGGGACGACGGTCTCGGTGAACATCCACGCCTGGATGTCGTCGAAGCTCTCGGCGGCGTAGCGCGCGAGGCCGCGCATCACGACGACCGGATCCCAGGTCGCGTCGACGAGGAAGCCCTGGAGGCGCTCGTAGAGAGCGCGGTCGCCATCGATCGCCTCCTGGATCCCGCGCAGCGTCGAGCGCCGCTTCGGCCCTGTCCTCAGAAGTCCGGTCACGTAGCGGAGCGCCGCGTCGCGGTGGCTGTCGCGCGTCCAGCTTCCGACGATCCGATCTTGGAAGTCGGTCAGTTCCGGCGAGATCACCACCCTGCGGATCGTAGTCCCAGGTCCAACTTTGCACGACATTGGCGACTTTGAAGGCCCTTACTTCCTCTCCGAGAATCGTAAGTGCGGTAGTGTGGCGCGCTGCGGCACTTCTTTTGGGAGACTTAGGTCGATGCGCAGGGTTCAGGTGGTCGGATTGCTCGTATGCGTGCTCGCGCTGGCGTGGGCGCCGGCGGCGCGCGCCGAGCAGGCCATCGACGACGACCCCACCGTGAGCGGTCCGTCCAACACCGTCGAGACCGTCATCGGGGCCGGCTGGGAGGGCGACCTGCTCCGCACGCTCGCCGAGGGACAGGGTCGCGAGGAGGTCAACGGCGCCGAGTGGAACGCGCCCCTGAGCGGCGGAACCTACGAGGTGTCCGTGTGGATCCCGCGCGGCTACGGCGGGACCTACGTCCGCTACCTGATCGCCCACAAGGGCGGCGTATCCGAGGTCCGCCTGCGGCAGGCTGCGCACGAGGACGTCTGGGTCACGCTGGGGACGTTCGAGATCGACGGCCCGACGGCCACGGTCCGCTCGACCGACGCGGGCGGGATCGCCGGCCAGAGCATGGTCTGGGACGCGGTTCGATGGACCAAGGTCGACCCCGCGGTCAGCACGCCGGATCCGGCCGCCGACGAGCACCTCGTCGACGACCCCGTGATCATCGGCCCAGCCGAGTACGTGACCACCTTCGTCGGGGTGGGGTACGACGGCGACCTGCTGAGGACATACGCAGAGGGTTCCGATCACCGCCAGATCAACGGAGCCGAGTGGCGCACGCCTCTGACGTCGGGTCGCTTCCGGGTCCAGGTCTACATCCCGAGCGAGCACGGCGAGGGACCCGTGCGGTACTTCGTCCCGCACGTGGGCGGTGAGCGCGAGATCCTGATCGACCAGAGCGGCTACTCGAACGTGTGGGTCGACCTGGGCGAGTTCGACCTCGCCGGCCCCGAGGGCGTGGTCCGGTCGACGGACGCGACGGGCACGCGCGGGAACGAGGTGGCCTGGGACGCCGTCCGCTGGGTCCGGGTGCCCAGCGCGCCGCAGGCGCCCGCGACCGATCCGGGCGGCGCTCCCTCGTCAGACCAACCCGGTTCCGATCAGCCGCAGACGGGCCCCCCGGCGACGGCCAACTCCGACGGCGCGGCCGACCCGGACGGCGACGGCGTCCCGAACGTTCTCGACGCGTGCGACGGCGAACACCGCGGCGCGCTCGACTCGAACGGAGACGGCTGCCCGGGGCCGACCAAGGTCCTGGCGCGTCAGACGCGCCGGA
>DASVPL010000318.1:0-11986 GCA_036382905.1 Thermoleophilaceae bacterium
ACCTCGCCTCCGAGCACGGTGCGCGCCACCTCGTCCTGACCAGCCGCCGGGGCATCGAGGCCGAGGGCGCCGAGGAGCTCGTCGCGGCGCTCGGCGAGCTCGGCTGCGAGGCCCAGGTGGCCGCATGCGACGTCGCCGACCGCGCGGCGCTCGAGGCGGTGATCGCAGGGATCCCCGACGAGCATCCGCTGACCGCGGTCGTTCACGCCGCCGGCGTGCTCGACGACGGGGTGATCGACTCGCTCGACGGCGAACGCCTGCGAGCGGTGATGACCCCGAAGGTCGACGGGGCGATCGCCCTGCACGAGCTGACCGCCGGCCTCGGGCTCACTCAGTTCGTGCTGTTCTCCTCGGTCGCCTCCACCTTCGGGAACCAGGGGCAGGGCAACTACGCGGCGGCCAACGCCTTCCTCGACGCGCTCGCGCAGCGCCGGCGCGCGGAGGGGCTGCCCGCCACGGCGATCGCCTGGGGTGCGTGGGAGGCCACCGGGATGGCCGCCCGCTCGAGCGACGCGGACCGCTCGCGCCTGAGGCGCTTCGGCATCGCGGAGCTACCCGACGAGCAGGGCCTCGCGCTGCTGGACGCCGCTCGCTTCGCGCCGCAGCCGCTGTTCGCGGCGGTCCGCCTCGACGCATCCACCCTGCGCTCGCAGGCGAAGTCCGGCACGCTGCCGGCGATCCTCCGCGGACTGGTGCGCGTGCCCGCGCGCCGGGCCTCGACGGGTTCGCTGGCGCGACGGCTGGCCGCCGCCCCCGAGGCCGAGTGGCAGGCGATCGTGCTCGAGGTCGTCCGCGGCCACGTGGCGAGCGTCCTGGGCCACAGCTCGGCCCAGTCGATCGATCCGGAGCGCCCCTTCAAGGAGCTCGGGTTCGACTCGCTGAGCGCCGTCGAGCTGCGCAACCGCCTGGGCCAGGCAACCGACCTGAAGCTGACCGCCACGCTCGTGTTCGACCATCCCACCCCCGCGGCGGTGGCCGAGTACCTGCGCTCGCAGGTCGAGGACGCGGAGCGCGCCGCGCCGGCGGTCCGGCGCTCGGCCGCGCACACCGACGAGCCGATCGCGATCGTGGGCATGAGCGCCCGCTACCCGGGTGGGGTGCGATCGCCCGAAGACCTCTGGGAGCTCGTCGCCGAGGGGCGCGATGCGATCGGCGAGTTCCCCGACGATCGCGGCTGGGAGCTCGAGCGCCTGTTCGACCCGGACCCCGATCATCCGGGCACGAGCTACGCCCGCGAGGGCGGCTTCCTGTACGACGCCGGCGAGTTCGACGCCGGGTTCTTCTCCATCTCGCCGCGCGAGGCGCTGGCGCTTGACCCGCAGCACAGGCTGGCGCTGGAGAGCGCGTGGGAGGCGTTCGAGCACGCCGGAATCGACCCGGCGCGCCTCAAGGGCAGTCAGACGGGCGTGTTCACCGGCATCATGTACTCCGACTACGGCAGCACGGGGATGCCGCCGGAGCTCGAGGGGTTCCTCGGTGTCGGCGCGAGCCTTCTCTCCGGTCGCCTGGCCTACACCTTCGGTCTCGAGGGCCCGGCCGTCTCGGTCGACACCGCGTGCTCGTCGTCGCTCGTGGCGCTCCACATGGCCGCCCAGGCGCTGCGGAGCGGAGAGTGCGAGCTCGCGCTGGCCGGCGGCGCCACGGTGCTCGCCACGCCGAGCACCTTCATCCAGTTCTCGCGCCAGCGCGGGCTATCGCCGGACGGGCGCTGCAAGGCCTTCGGGGCGGACGCGGACGGCGTCGGCTGGTCCGAGGGCGCGGGTCTCCTGGTGCTCGAGCGGCTGTCGGATGCGCGGGCGAACGGGCACGAGGTGCTGGCCGTGGTGCGCGCGACCGCCGTCAACCAGGACGGCGCGTCGAACGGGCTGACGGCGCCGAACGGGCCGTCGCAGGAGCGCGTGATCCGCGAGGCGCTCGCGAGTGCCGGCCTGTCGCCATCGGACGTGGATGTGGTCGAGGGGCACGGCACGGGCACCACGCTCGGCGACCCGATCGAGGCGCAGGCGCTGCTCGCGACGTACGGGCGCGACCGGACCGACGGCCCGCTGCGGCTCGGGTCGATCAAGTCGAACATCGGCCACACCCAGGCGGCGGCCGGCGTCGCCGGCGTGATCAAGATGGTCGAGGCCATGCGCCACGGCGAGTTGCCGCCGTCGCTCCACTGCGAGGAGCCCTCGCCGCACGTGGACTGGTCGTCGGGCGAGGTGCGGCTGCTGACGGAGGCCGAGCCCTGGGAGCGGGGCGATCGCCCGCGCCGCGCGGGGGTCTCGTCGTTCGGGGTCTCGGGCACGAACGCCCACGTCATCCTGGAGGAGGCCGAGGCCGCGGAGGAGGCACCGGCGGAGCGCTCCGAGCCCCCGGCGCTCCCCTTCCTCGTCTCGGCCCGCGGCGAGATCGCGCTGCGCACCCAGGCCGAACGCCTGCGGGCCTGGCTCGACGAGCGGCCGGCGCTCGAGCCGCTCGACGTCGCCTTCTCCCTGGCCGAGACCCGGGCTCGGCTCGAGCGCCGGGCGGTGGTGGTGGGCTCGAGTCGCGAGGAGCTCGCAGCCGGGCTCCATGCGCTGGCGAGCGGCCAGCCGGCCGAGGGCGTCGTCGAGGGCGTGGCCCGGGGCGGCCGGAGCGTCTTCGTCTTCCCCGGCCAGGGCTCCCAGTGGGAGGGCATGGCGCTCGAGCTGATGGACGCGGCGCCCGTGTTCGCCGAGTCGCTGCGGGCCTGCGGCGAGGCCCTCTCCAAGTACGTCGACTGGTCGCTCGAGGACGTCCTGCGCGGAGCCGACGGGGCGCCCTCGTTCGAGCGCGTCGACGTGGTCCAGCCGGCGCTCTTCGCGGTGATGGTCTCGCTGGCGGCGCTGTGGCGCAGCTTCGGTGTCGAGCCCTCCGCGGTCGTGGGCCACTCCCAGGGCGAGATCGCCGCCGCCCACGTGGCCGGGGCCCTGTCGCTCGACGACGCCGCTCGCGTCGTGGCTCTCAGAAGCCAGGCCGTCCGCGACGATCTCGCCGGGCATGGCGGGATGGCCTCCGTGGCGCTCTCGCCCGAGGCCTGCGAGGAGCGGATCGAGCGCTTCGGCGAGCGCGTCTCGCTCGCCGCCGTGAACGGCCCGGCCTCGGTCGTCGTCTCCGGCGAGGACGCGGCCCTCGACGAGTTGCTCGCCGAATGCGAGAGCGACGGGACCTGGGCGCGGCGGATCCCGGTCGACTACCCCTCGCACTCCGCGGCGGTCGAGGCGCTCGAGGAGCGGCTCGACCGCGACCTCGGGCCGATCGAGCCGCAGCCGGGCACGGTCCCGTTCTTCTCGACGGTCACCGCCGAGGTGGTCGAGGGCGACACCCTCGACGCCGCCTACTGGTACCGCAACCTGCGCAACAGGGTGCGCTTCAACGACGCCGTCGCGGCGCTGATCGAGGACGGTGCCGGAGCGTTCCTCGAGATGGCTCCGCACCCCGCGCTCACCGTCGGGATCGCCGCGGCGGCCGAGGCCGCCGACGCCGCCGAGCGGGTGGCCGCCGTGGCCTCGCTGCGCCGCGACGAGGGCGGCCTCGGGCGCTTCCTCACGTCGCTGGCCGAGGCCCACGTCCACGGCGTCCCGGTCGACTGGGCCCCCCTCTACGCGGGCACCGGCGCGCGCCGGGTCGACCTCCCCACCTATGCCTTCCAGCGCGAGCGGTTCTGGATCGAATCCGTCCGGGGTGTCGGCGACCTGGCGGCGGCTGGGCTGGGGACCGTCGATCACCCGCTGTTGAGCGCGGAGCTGGCGCTTCCGGGCGACCGGGGGACGTCGTTCACCGGTCAGGTCTCGCTGTCGCAGCAACCGTGGTTGAGGGATCACGCGGTGTTCGAGCGCGTGCTGTTCCCGGCGACGGCCTTCGCCGAGCTGCTGCTGGCCGCCGGCCGCGCGCTTGGCTGCGAGGTGGTCGAGGAGCTGACGCTGGAGGCGCCGCTCGGCCTGGGCGAGAGCGACGAGCTGGCCCTCCACGTGCTGGTCGGGGAGGACGACGGCCAGGGGCGGCGTGAGGTCGAGGTGCACTCGCGTAGATCCGTCGACCCCGAGGCCAACGGCAACGGCAACGGGAGCAAGTGGTCGCGTCACGCCGTCGGCGTCGTCAGCCACGACGCGAGCCCGGCCGGTGACGCGGTGAGCGGCCTGGCCACGGAGGCGTGGCCGCCGGCGGACGCCGAGCCGATCGACGTGGACTCGATGTACGACCGGCTGGCCGACGCCGGGTTCGGTTACGGGCCGGCGTTCCAGGGGGTCGTCGCGGCCTGGCGGCGCGGTGAGGAGACGTTCTGCGAGCTGGCGCTCGCCGAGGAGGTCGCGCAGGAAGGCGCCGGCTTCGGCGTGCATCCGGCGCTGCTCGACGCCTCCTTCCACGCGGTGGTCGACCGCCTGGGGTCGGAGTCGGACGGCCGCAGTCTGCCGTTGCCCTTCGCGCTGAGCGGGGTGCGGGTGCATCGCGCCGGAGCGTCGGCGCTGCGGGTGGGGCTCAGGGTGGCGGGCGACGGGAGCGCGGTGAGCCTCGCGGCCGTCGACGGCGACGGCCAGCCGGTGCTGGAGATCGAGTCCGTGGCCGTGCGCCCGATCGACGCGGAGCGTCTGGGCGCGGCTGCGCGCGTGGGCGCCGACTCCCTGTTCAGGGGCGCGTGGGTCGAGCTCGCCCTCGACGGGGACGCGCGGCCGCCGGAGCGGTATGCGGTGCTCGGCGGCGGCGTCGAGCTGCCCGGTGACGTGCCGGACCACCCCGACCTCGACGCGCTGATCGCGGCGATCGAGGGGGGCGCCGAGGTCCCCGACGTCGTGTTCGTCTCCGCGGCCGACGTCGTGGCGATTGACGCGGCCTCGAACGTCGACGAGGCCGCGGCGGCAGGTGAGAGCGTGGTCGGGCTGCTGTCGTTCCTCCAGGCGTGGCTGGCCGCGGATGCGTTGAGCGAGTCGCGCCTGACGCTCGTCACGCGCGGCGCGATGGGCGTCAGGGACGGCGAGGCGCCCGATCCGGCTCGCTCCGCGTGGTGGGGCCTCGCGCGCAGCGCCCAGTCCGAGCACCCCGGGCGGCTCGTCCTCGTGGACCTCGACGAGCACGCCGATACGCGCGAGGTCGACTGGTCCGCGCTGCTGGGGGCCGACGAGCCGCAGCTGGCGTTGCGGCGCGGCGGCGTGTACGGGTTCCGCCTCGTCCGTCTCCAGACGAGCCTCGCCCTGGTCCCGCCGGCTGGTGAGGACGCTTGGCAACTCGCCACGCCGCGGCACGGGACGCTCGAGGATCTCGCCCTCGTCGAGAGCGAGCGCGCGAAGAGGGCGCTGGAACCGGACGAGGTCCGGATCGCCGTACGCGCGGCCGGCGTCAACTTCCGCGACGTGCTGATCGCCATCGGGCAGGTCGACGACCCCGAGCCGATCGGCGGCGAGGGGGCCGGCGTCGTGCTCGAGGTGGGGGACGCGGTGACGGACCTCGCGGTCGGCGACCGGGTCGTGGGTGTGATGCCCCAATCGCTCGGACCCGTCGCGGTGAGCGACCGCCGGGTCCTCGCCAAGCTGCCGGAGGACTGGTCGTTCGTCGAGGGGGCGTCGGTCCCCATCGCCTTCATGACGGCTTACTACGGCCTGCTCGAGCTCGGCGAGCTCGGCGAGGGACAGCGGGTCCTCGTGCACGCGGGCGCGGGAGGCGTCGGGATGGCCGCGATCCAGATGGCGCAGGACCGCGGCGCCGAGGTCTACGCCACGGCCAGCCCCGCGAAGTGGGACGTCCTCCGCGGCCTGGGGCTCGACGACGACCACATCGCCTCGTCCCGCGACCTCGACTTCCGCGACCGCTTCCTGGCGGCGACGGACGGCGAGGGCGTCGACGTGGTGCTGAACGCGCTCGCGCGTGAGTTCGTCGACGCCACCCTCGAGCTCCTCCCGCGCGGTGGCCGATTCGTCGAGATGGGCAAGACCGACATCCGCGACGCCGACCAGGTCCGGCGTGACCATCCGGGCGTCGAGTACCGCGTATTCGACATCATCCGCGACATCAGCTCGGAGTACGCCGGGAAGGTTCTCGGCGGCGTCATGGAGCTGTTCGAGCGCGGCGCGCTGCGCCACCTGCCGATCCGCGCATGGGACGTCCGCCACGCTGCCTCGGCCTTCCGCCACCTCGCCGAGGGGCGCAACGTCGGCAAGGTCGTGCTGACCATCGCGCAATCGCTCGATCCGGAGGGCACGGTCCTGATCACTGGCGGCACCGGCGATCTCGGCGGGCGCGTGGCGCGCCACTTCGCGGGTGAGCACGGCGTCCGCCGCCTGCTGCTCACGAGCCGCCGCGGGCCGGACGCGCCGGGCGCCACGGAACTCGTCGAGGAGCTGCGCGAGCTGGGGGCCGACGCGAGCGTCGTGGCCTGCGACGCCGCCGACCGCGACGACCTCTCCGCCCTGCTTGCCTCGATCGACGCCGAGCATCCGCTGACGGCGGTGATCCACACCGCGGGCGTGCTCGACGACGCGGTGATCGAGTCGCTGACCGGCGAGCAGATCGAGCGCGTGATGCGGCCGAAGGTCGACGCGGCCCTGTTGCTCGACGAGCTGACCCGCGGGAGCGAGCTGGCCGAGTTCGTGCTGTTCTCCTCGCAGTCGGGCACGATGGGCGCGCCGGGCCAGGGCAACTACGCGGCGGCGAACGTCTTCCTGGATGCGCTCGCCGAGCGCCGCCGCGCGCAGGGGCTGCCGGCCAAGTCGCTGGCCTGGGGGCTGTGGAGCGACGCACGTGGGATGGCCGGCCAGCTCGACGAGGCCGACGCCGCACGCCTGGCGCGCCTCGGCGTGGCGGTGATGCGCGACGAGCTGCAGCTGCTCGACGCCGCTCGCGAGGCCGCCGAGTCGGTCGTCGTCCCCACCCGGTTCGACATGTCGGGCCTGCGCTCCGCGGCCGAGGCGGGGACCCTCCCGCCGCTCCTGCAGGACCTCGTCCGGCGGCCGCAGCGCGCGCGCGAGACCGGCCGGTCGCTCGACCAGGAGCTCGCCGGAGTGCCCGAGGACGAGCGCGAGGACAGGGTGCTGGCTGTCGTGTCGGAGCAGGTCGCGGCCGTGCTCGGGCACAGCTCGGCGGAGGCCATCGACCCCGAGCGCACCTTCAAGGGGCTCGGTTTCGACTCGCTCGGCGCGGTCGAGCTGCGCAACCGCCTCATGCGGGTCAGCGGGCAGCGGCTGCCCTCGACCCTGATCTTCGATCACCCGAGTCCCGTGGCCGTGGCTCAGTACGTGCTGGAGAAGCTCGCCCTGCCGCCGGCCCCCGACGCCGAGCCGAGCCGTGAGGCGGGCGATGAGATCGAGATCCGCGAGGAGTCCGACGGCCTCGACGAGCTGGACGCGGACGAGCTGATCCGCATGGCGAAGGAGAGCTGATGAGCCCCTCTCACGAAGAGCTCACCGATGCGCTCCGCAGCTCGATCAGGGATCGCGAGCAGCTGCGCGAGGAGAACCGGCGGCTGGCCGCGAAGGAGGCCGAGCCGATCGCCGTGGTCGGCATGGCCTGCCGGTTCCCCGGCGGCGTGCGATCGCCGGACGACCTGTGGCGGGTCCTCGTCTCGGGAACCGACACGATCTCGGAGTTCCCGACCGATCGAGGCTGGGATCTCGACCGCATCTACGACCCCGACCCGGACGCGCGCGGGAAGGTCTACTCACGTTACGCCGGTTTCGCGGACGACGTCACCGACTTCGACGCCGACTTCTTCGAGATCAGTCCCAACGAGGCGCTCGCGATGGACCCGCAGCAGCGCGTGCTGCTGGAGGTCATGTGGGAGGCGATCGAGAACGCCGGCATCGATCCAGCATCGCTGACGCGAACGCCCAGCGGTGTCTTCGTCGGCGCCAGCGCGCCCGACTACGCGGGGCGGCTCGCGGCCGAGGTCGAGGGCTACCGCATGACGGGCTCGCTCCCGAGCGTCATATCCGGGCGCGTCGCGTACGAGCTCGGCCTCGAGGGCCCGGCGGTGACCGTCGACACCGCCTGCTCGTCGTCGCTCGTGGCCACGCACCTCGCCTGCCAGGCACTCCGACGCGGCGAGACATCGCTCGCCCTCGCCGGCGGCGTGACGATCCTGGCCACCCCCTGGATGCTGGTGGAGTTCAGCCGCCAGCGCGGCCTGGCACGCGACGGCCGCTGCAAGTCGTTCGCCGACAGCGCGGACGGGACCGGCATGTCGGAGGGCGCGGGCGTGCTCGTGCTCGAGCGCCTGTCGGACGCACATCGCAACGGGCATCGCGTGCTGGCGGTGATCCGCGGTAGCGCGGTCAACCAGGACGGCGCGAGCAACGGTCTGTCCGCGCCGAACGGACCGTCGCAGGAGCGTGTGATCCGCGACGCGCTGGCCGCCGCGGATCTGTCGGCCGCCGAGGTGGACGCGGTCGAGGCGCACGGTACGGGCACCACGCTCGGAGATCCGATCGAGGCGCAGGCGTTGATCGCCACCTACGGCCAGGAGCGCTCGGACGGGCCGCTCCGGCTCGGGTCGATCAAGTCGAACATCGGTCATCCGCTGGCGGCGGCCGGCGTCGCCGGGGTGATGAAGCTGGTCCTGGCGCTGCGCCACGGGCTGCTGCCGCCGACGCTGCACGTCGACGAGCCCTCGTCGCACATCGACTGGACCGAAGGCGAGATCGACCTCCTGACCGAGGCTCAGCCGTGGCCGCGCGGCGAGCGCCCACGGCGGGCGGGCGTGTCGTCCTTCGGGATCAGCGGGACCAACGCCCACGCGATCATCGAGGAGGCGCCCGAGCTGGAGGAGCCGGAGGCGGCGTCCTCCGAGGCGACCGAGCCGCCGGTGATGGCGTGGCTCGTGTCGGCCAAGAGCGAGGAGGCGCTCCGGGCCCAGGCGCGCGAGCTGCGCGCGCACGTGGAGGAGCGGCCCGAGCTGTCGCCGGTGGACATCGCGTTCACGCTGGCCACCGGCCGCGCGCGGCTCCTCAAGAGTGCCGTCGCGATCGGCGCGGACCGCGACGCGCTGCTGGCCGGGCTCGACGCCATCGAGCGCGGCGAGCGGCCGGCGGGCGAGCTGCGTCGCGGCAAGACCGCGTTCCTGTTCACCGGACAGGGGGCGCAGCGGGCGGGGATGGGCCGCGAGCTCGCCGAGGCGTTCCCGGCGTTCGCGGAGGCCCTCGACGAGGTCTGCGCGGAGCTCGATCGCCACGGCGACCGCCCGCTCAAGGAGCTGCTGTTCGCGGAGCCCGGCTCCGATGCCGCCGCGCTGCTCGACCGGACCGAGTACACCCAGACCGCGCTGTTCGCCGTCGAGGTCGCGCTATTCCGCCTGGTCGAGTCGCTCGGGATGAAGCCCGACTACCTCGCCGGGCACTCGATCGGCGAGCTGACCGCGGCCCACGTGTCCGGGGTGCTCTCGCTCCCCGACGCCTGCGCCCTGGTGGCCGCCCGCGGGCGGCTGATGGGCGCGCTGCCCGACGGCGGCGGGATGCTCGCGATCAGGGCCGCCGAGGACGAGGTGGCGGAATCGCTCGAGGGCTTCGAGGGCCGGCTGTCGATCGCCGCCGTCAACGGGCCGCGGGCGATCGTCGTCTCCGGCGAGGCGGAGGCGCTCGACGAGCTCGAGCCGGTGTGGAAGGAGCGCGGGGCCGACACCAAGCGCCTGCGCGTGAGCCACGCCTTCCACTCGCCGCTGATGGAGCCGATGCTCGACGAGTTCCGCAAGGTGGCCGAGGGGCGGCGCTTCTCGCGGCCGCGGATCCCGATCGTGTCCGCCCTCACCGGCGAGCGCATCGCTTCGGAGAAGATCTCCGACCCCGACTTCTGGGTCCGTCACGTGCGCGAGCCGGTCCGCTTCGCCGACGCCGTGACGGCGCTCCACGGCGCCGGCGTCACGCGCTTCCTCGAGCTCGGGCCGGACGGGGTCCTGACGGCGATGGCCGGCGAGAGCCTCGACCCGGACGACCGGGAGCGCGCGGTGCTCGTACCCGCGCTGCGCTCGAAGCGCGGCGACGGCGAGACGTTCGTCGCCTTCCTCGCCGCGGCTCACGCCGCCGGCGCCGCGGTGGACTGGAGGGCGTTCTTCGACGGCAGCGGCGCCCGGCCCGTCGATCTTCCGACCTATGCGTTCCAGCGCAAGCGCTACTGGCTCGTGCCGGCGGCCGGCGCGGGCGATCTCGCCGCCGCCGGCCAGCTCGCGGCCGGGCACCCGCTGCTCGGCGCGACGGTGCGGCTCGCCGGCGAGCGGGACGGCTGGCTCCTCACCGGCCGCCTGTCGCTCGAGACGCACCCGTGGCTCGCGGACCACGCGGTCATGGACACCGTGCTCCTTCCGGGCACCGCGTTCGTCGAGCTGGCGCTCGCCGCCGCGCGCCGCGTCGGCGCGGGAGGGATCGAGGAGCTGACGCTCGTCGCGCCGCTCGTACTCGATGGCGAGCGGGCGCTGCAGGTGGCGGTGGCGGAGCCCGGCGACGACGGCCGCCGCGCGGTCGAGGTCTACTCGCGCGCGCAGGGTGGCGCGGACGACGGCGCGGACGACGAGGAGTGGACGCTGCACGCCTCGGGCCTCCTCGGCGCGGCCGGTGCGGAGGGCGCCCACGCGGCGCTCGAGGCCTTCGCCGCGGCGAGCTGGCCGCCGGACGGCGCCGAGGAGCTCGACGTCGAGGACCTCTACGACCGCCTGGCCGAGGCCGGCTACGACTACGGCCCCGCCTTCCAGGGCCTCCAGAGCGCCTACCGCGCGGGTGAGGAGCTGTACGCCGAGGTGGCGCTCGACGGCGAGGAGGGCGAGGGCGGCGGCTTCGGCGCCCACCCGGCGCTCCTCGACGCGGCGCTTCACGCGATGGTCCTCGGCCGCGAGGCGGACGCGTCACCCGAGGTGCCCTTCTCCTTCTCCGGCGTTCGCCTCGAGCACGAGGGCGCCGCATCGCTGCGGGTTCGGATCGAGACGAGCGGCGACGGCGAAACCACCAGGATCGGGCTCCAGGCGCTCGACGAGACCGGCGCGCCGGTGCTCGCGATCGACGCTCTCGAGATGCGCCCCGTCGACCGTGCGGCGCTCAGGGCAGGGGCGAGCGTGGGGCGGGATGGGCTCTTCGCGCTCGGGTGGGTCGAGGTCGAGGCCGCGGACCCCGGTGGTGCGGCGCCCGGCCTGGCGCTGATCGGCGCCGCCGACGAGCTCGGCTCGCAGCTCGACGCGACCGGCTACTCCGACCTGGCGACCCTCGAAAGGGCGATCGCCGACGGGGCGGAGGCACCCGCGGTGGTGCTCGCCCGCGCCGGCGCAGCCGACGGGCCGCTCGCCGGGTCAGTCCACGAGCTCGCCGAGCGGACGCTCGAGCTGCTGCAGGACTGGCTCGACTCGGAGGCGCTGGCCGACGCCCGGCTCGTGCTGCTCACCGACCGCGCCCTGGCCGTCACCGAGGGCGAGGCCCCGAACCTGGCCCACGCCGCCCTGGCCGGACTCCTGCGCAGCGCGCAGTCGGAGAACCCGGGGCGCTTCGCCCTGGTCGACCTCGACGGAAGCGACGCCTCCGCGACCGGCCTCCACGCGGCGCTGGCCAGCGAGGAGCCGGAGCTCGCGCTCAGGGACGGCACGCTCCATGCGCCGCGCCTTTCCCGCTCCGGCGCGCTCGCCGTACCGGCCGGCGGCTCCGCCTGGCGGCTCGCGATCGAGCGCAAGGGCTCGCTCGAGGACCTCGCGCTCGTGGCCTCCGAGGCCGCCGAGGCTCCGCTGGGCGAGGGCCAGGTCCGCGTGGCCATGCGCGCCGCCGGACTCAACTTCCGCGACGTGCTGATCGCCCTCGGGATGTACCCCGGCGAGGCCCCGCTCGGCAGCGAGGGAGCGGGAGTGGTCGTCGAGGTCGGACCGGGGGTGGAGCGATTCGCGCCGGGCGACAGGGTGATGGGCTTCGTCGAGGAGGCATTCGGCTCGCACGCGGTCGGCGACGAGCGCACGCTCGTCTCGATCCCGGAGGCCTGGTCCTACACCGAGGCGGCCGCCGTCCCGATCGCATTCCTGACCGCGTACTACGGG
>DASVPL010000319.1:0-9111 GCA_036382905.1 Thermoleophilaceae bacterium
CGCGCCGGGGCGGACCGGAGCCGCGCCGCGGCGGCCCCGCCCGTGACCGGCGCGGCCCTTGCCCTCGTCATCCCGAGCGCTGCCGCTCACGCCGGCTGGAACCTGCTCGCCAAGCAGTCCGGCGGTGGGCTTCCGTACATCTGGCTCGGGGGAGTGCTCAGCCTCGGCGTCCTGATCCCGGCCTCCGCCATCGCCACGCTCGCGGCCGGCGAGGAGCTCGGCCTCAGTGCCACGGCGGCGGCCTGGATGCTCGGCGCCGCCGCCATCCACGGCACCTACTTCTTCACCCTCCAGAGCGGCTACCGCGCCGCCGACCTGTCGGTCGTCTACCCGCTCGCGCGCGGCAGCGGCCCGCTGCTCTCGTTCATCGCGGCGATCCTGCTGCTCGGCGAATCGCCCGGCGTGCTCCAGGTGCTCGGCGCCGCGACGATCGTCGGCGCCGTGCTGGCGCTCGGCCTATCGGCCGCGCGGCGCGCCCCGCACGACCGCTCCGGCATCGCGTGGGCGCTCACGACCGGCGGGCTCATCGCGACGTACACGCTGTGGGACAAGCACGGCGTCGACGGCCTCGACGTTCAGCCGATCGCGTACCTCTGCGGTGTGGAGATCGGGCGCGCGCTGATCTTCCTGCCGCTCGTGATGCGCCGCCGCGACGAGCTGGCCGCCGAGTGGCGCCACAAGCGCCGCAACCTCCTCGGCTTCGCCGCGATGGCGCCCCTCTCGTACGTGCTGTTCCTGTTCGCGCTGTCGCTCGCTCCCGTAACGCTGGTCGCGCCCCTGCGCGAGCTGAGCATCCTGTTCGGCGTGGCTCTAGGCGGGCAGTTCCTGGCCGAGGGACACACCCGAACGCGCGCGCTCGCGGCCGTGGCGATCGTCGCGGGCGTCTCGGCCGTCTCGATCGGCTGACGCGTACGATGCGCGCGTGCCACTCGAGCCCGGCATCTCGCGCACCGACGAGTTCACCGTCGAGGGGCCGCTGCTGACGGACGTGGGCGGCACGATCGGCGTCAGCGTGCTCTCGACGCCGGGCATGATCGCGATGATGGAGCGCAACGCCGCGGTCCTCGCCTTCGAGAACCTCCCCGAGGGCAAGGCCACCGTCGGCTTCGAGGTCTGCGTGAAGCACGTGGCGGGTGCGGGGGAGGGCTCGGTCTGCACCGCGAGCGCGGTGCTGCGCGAGGTGATCGACGGGCGTAAGCTGCGCTTCGATGTGGAGGTCAAGGAGGGTGAGCGGACGATCGGGGTCGGCACGCACGAGCGCCGCGCGATCGACGTCGCCGCCCATGCCGAGAGCACGGGTGCTTAGAGCCGCGCTGATCGCGGCGCTGCTCGCCGCGGTCCTCGCTCCCGTGGCGTCGGCCGTGCCGCGCGACACGACGGTCCGCACGATCGTCGACCGTGACGGCGACAACCGCCTCGAGTTCGGCCCCGGCGAGGACTACACCTACCAGGGCGACGGCGCCCCGCCCCGGGTCGAGGGTTCGATCCTCAACTTCCTCCAGCTCTCCGACTTCCAGGTCGTGGACGAGGAGTCGCCGGGCCGGGTCGAGTTCCTCGACGAGACCCAGCAGCCGCCGCTCAACCCGGTCGGGGCCGCGTACCGGCCGCAGGAGGCGCTCAGCCCGTTCTTCGTAGAGGCGATGGTGCGCCAGGCGCGCAACTCGGTCTCGCCGCTGACCCACGAGCAGCTCGAGCTCGCGCTCCTCACCGGCGACAACGCCGACTCGCAGCAGTACAACGAGACGCGCTGGTTCATCGACATGCTCGACGGCCAGAAGAAGATCGACCCGAACTCGGGCATCGAGGGCGTGTGCGACCCGACCCCCGGCCAGCTCTACGACGGTGTGCGCGACGGCGGTCGGGAGCAGGGCTACTACGAGCCCGACGCGTCGGCGGGTGGCGAGGACGGGCGCGGCTACACGCCCAACCGCCAGGAGAACCAGGCCGAGACCGGCCGCGACGTGACCGTCCGCGACTTCCCCGGGCTGCTCGAGGCCGCGCAGCACCGGTTCGAGTCGGTCGGCCTCGACATGCCGTGGTACTCGGCGTTCGGCAACCACGACGCCCTCATCCAGGGCAACAGCCCCGAGGCATACATCGGGCCGGACGGTCCGAGCGGCGAGCAGTCGAACGACGCGTTCCAGCGACTCGTGACCGGCTGCGTGAAGCCCTCGAAGCTGCCGCCCGGCGTCGCGGCCGACGACATCGCGAGCATCTTCGGCGACCCCGCCGCCGCGGCGCCGCTCACCGTCCCGCCCGACTTCCGCCGCTGCTACCTCGCGAAGGACGCGAGCGCGCCCCTGTTCGGAGGCGCGCCGCCGCCGTGCGGCGCGAGCCCGCTGGTTCCCGGTCCGCTCGGCGCCCCACCGGGGTTCGAGAACACGTTCACGCCCACGGGCGGGTGGATCCAGCAGCACTTCATCACGACCGGTACACCGGTCGGCCACGGCTTCTCCAACCGCCCGCCGACGGCCGTGGCCAACCACGACGGCTACTACTCCTTCTCGCCGCGCCCCGGCCTGCGCTTCGCCGTGCTCGACACGGTCACCGACGACTGCGGTGCCGGAGTGCAGGTCTGCGCCGAGGGATCGATCGACGACCAGCAGTTCGAGTGGCTGCGCGGTGAGATCGAGGCGGCCGCGGCCGCGGGTCAGTACGTGATCACGTTCTCCCACCACACCATGCGCACGACTCGTTCCCCCGACGGCGACGCGACCGAGCAGCCGGTGCATTACGGCGAGGTCGCCGACCGCCGCGACGGCCAGCCGCTGCCGCCCTCCCCCAGCGAGACGCTCGAGCAGCTCCACTGCGAGCACCCGAACGTGCTCGCGCACGTGGCGGGCCACGAGCACCAGAACTTCGTCGAGCACCACGAGTGCGCCGCCGACCAGCCTCCGACCCCCGGCGGCGGCGACTTCTGGGAGATCTCGACGGCCGCCCACCTCGACTGGCCGCAGCAGGCGCGGATGATCGAGCTGATCGACAACCCGAACGGCCGCATGTCGCTCGCCCTCACGATGCTCGACCACGACGGCCCGCCCGAGCCGGGCGGGGCGCCGCCGGACCCGAACGCGAACGGTGCCTCCGGGGAGCAGGTGCTGAAGCTCGCGTCGATCGGCCGCGAGCTCGCCTACAACGACTACCAGGCCAGCCGCGCCGCCAACGGCACGCCGGCGGACCGCAACACGATCCTCCCGCTCGCCCAGCCCTGGCCGTACGGCTCGGACTAGCCGGCGGCCACGCCCAAGGCCGCGCGCGCGTGGCGCGCGGCGTCCCGCGCCGTGATCCCCGCGGCCGGTAGCTCCACCACGAACGCCCGCGTGCCCGGCAGAGCGTGGTTCTGCCAGCTCGTGGCCGTGCCGAACAGCCCGGCGCCGCGGCAGCGCTCGCCCGGGAAGCGAGCGAGCCGCATGTAGTGGCGCTCGATCGGCGCGGGGCCCGAGCAAGGCAGCAGGACGGCGCCCCACGGCTGGTGGTACCAGATCGTGACCGCCGGCCGCAGCCGCTCGACCCAGCGCACCACGATCCGCGACTCCTGCTCCGACAGGCGCCGGCTGCCCGAGTAATAGGAGCTCCCGCGGGAGCTGCGGCGCCAGCGGCGCGGGAAGTTGCGGTTGAGGTCCACCCCGCGCGCGTTGCGACGGGTGCCGTGCGCGCGCCCGTCCGGGTTGACCGTGTCGACCACCCACAGGTCCACGTCCGCGCCGCCGCCCAGCTCGCGCAGCGCGCGCGTGACTCGCAGGCCCGCCAGCTCGTTGCCGTGGATGGCGCCGACCACCAGCGCCTTGCGCGGGGAGCCGGTGTCGCCCACCCGCACGGCGCGGATGGCGCGGCCCTCGGTGGAGTGCCCGAGCAGCACGTGCCGGCCGGCCGGGAGGTCCGCCCAGGCCGGGCTCGGTCCAGCCGCGAGCAGGCCGATCGCCACGATGGCGATCGCCGTCGCGCCGAGGGCTCTATGCACTCCGCCGCGGCGACAACGCAACCACCGGGATCTCCCGCGAGCCGGACCTGACGTCGTAGGTCTCGTAGCCCGGGTAGAGCTCGTTCGCGCGATTCCAGAGGCGCTCGCGCTCGGCGCCCTCGGCCACGCGCGCGACGTACTCGCCGCTGCGGCCGCGCGGCGCCCACACGCGCACGCTCGGGTTCTTGCGGATGTTGTGAAACCAGGCCGGGTTCTTCTTCGCGCCGGTGGACGACGCGATCAGGATCAGGTCGTCGCCCTCGTGCGCGTAGAGCAGAGGGATGCGCCGCGGCTGCCCGCTCCTCGCCCCGACGGTCTCGACGACGCACACCGGCTTGCCGGGCGCGCTGCTCAACCGCCCGCGCGTGGCCGGGATCAGGCGGCGGTCGATCGGGGTCGCCACGTTCAGGAAGTACCACGACCCACCGCGCGAGGACGCGATCTTCACGAGCGGCCGCTGCCAGGCCGGCAGGCTCACAGGCGCACCTTCAAGGAGCGCCACGGGCCCGCGGGCGCGAACGCCGGCACCGCGCGAGCGCGCAGCTCCCAGCGGCCGCGCGCGAGCCGCACGATCACCTGCCGCTTCTGCGTGCGTCGCGCGATCTTCCGCCACTTCCGCGCGCCGGGGCGGCGCACCTGCACGTCGAACGGCCCCGCGCTCGCCTTCCAGCGCAGGCGCACGCGCACCGAGCGATGCCGGGCGGCGGCGGCGCGGAACCACGTGGCGCGCAGCTTCGACACGGGCGGCGGGCGCTCGCCCTGCGGCGGCACGTCGGGCATCGGCTCGCGGCCGCCCTGCTGCGCCGGCGGCACCGGCTCCTGGCGGTCCGGCTCCTGCGACTCGGGCCGCTCCTGCGGCGGCGTGGCCGGCGGCGGGTCCACCCGCGGGGGCGGCGGCGGGGGCGGCTGCTGACCGGGAGCGGCGGCCTCGCCGACCCAGATCGGCGAGGTCATCGCCGCCACCGCGAGATCCTCGGAGCAGGTCGAGAGCGGCGGCGAAGGGAACGGCTCCGGGACCGCGCAGCTCGGGTCCACGTCGCTCACGCCGTCCTGGAGGTAGAGCGTGGCCCGTACCCAGCCCGGCTCGGCCGGGGCCCTGAACACGCGCTGGCCGCCGGGCGGCAGCGCGGTGTCGCTCTCGACCGGCTTGCCGTTGGCGCGGACGCTCAGGAGCCCCGCGAGCGGCGCGCCCTCGGTCCGCACGCGCATCGGCGTCCGCGGCGGCACCTCGTCTCCGATCATCGCCTCGAACCTGCCGTCGCCGTCCTTGTCGCCCTCGAGGATCAGTCGCACCGCGCCCTGGTTGGGAGCTACCCGCGACAGGGTGGTGCGTCCCGCGCGCAGCGCCGCCAGCACGTCGGCCTCGCCCTTCGAGGCCGCGAACGCCCACGTGGTCGGCAGCCCGATGTTCACGTGGTTGCCGCCGTGCGAGTCGCTGCCCGCGAGCGCGGAGATGCGCGCGCCGCGCTGGAGCCAGCACTCCCAGAAGAGCTCGGCCGGGCGCAGCAGCGAGGTCGCGTTCCAGACCTCGATCGTGTCCGGCAGCACCGAGTAGCCGTACTGCCAGTGCATGCGGGTGCCGGCGGCCTCCGCGCACGACGAGATCGACGCGCCGGTGAGCCGGTAGCCGGGGTGGTTGGCCTGGAATATGCCGCCGTCGGCGCGCAGCAGGTCCGCCATCGCGATCGTCGCCGGCGCGAGCCCGTCGCCCTTCGGATAGGTCTTGCGCGCGCCGATCATCTGCGCGTGGCCGCCGCTCAGCGACGCCTCGTACGCGTGGATGCCGGTGACCCCCTGCGAGCCGAAGGCCGGGTCCGTGTGCGCGCGGATGTCGTCGTGGTCGCTGATCACGAGGAAGTCCATCCCCTTCAGAGCGGCCTCGGCGAAACGCTCCGTCACGCTCCCGCCGAACGAGTAGAACGCGTCCTGCCCCTCGTCGTCGCCGGGACCGCAGTAGGCGTCGTGCGAGTAGCACGTGTGCACGTGCCCGTCGCCCGCGAGCCACTCGGCCGCGCCGGCCGGTGCCGCCACCGCCAGTGCCAGCGCCGCAGCCAGCGCAAGAACCCCCCGGATCCCCATCACGCGGGAGGATGGCACGCGCGCGCCCGCGTGTCGCCGGCCCTAACCGACAGCCTCGCGCAGCAGCGACACCTGATCGAGGTCCGGCGTGCCCGCGAACAGCAGCAGCTCGTCGCAGCCGGCGTCCGCGAAGGCGGCGACGTAGCCCTTCACCGTCTCCTCGTCGGCCGCCACGCTGGACGCGATCTGGTCGCCGTACTCGCCGAGCCAGTCGTAGTAGTGGCGAACGTTCTCGACGCCCTGGTCGGAGTTCGCGCCGAGCGAGTAGTAGGCCAACGCCATCAGCCGCGGCTCGCCCTCGCGCCCCTCCGCCCGCCAGGCCTCGCGCGTGGCGGCCGCGCCCTCGCGGAACTGGTCGGGCGTGCCGCCGCCCATGATCCAGCCGTCGCCGTACTTGGCGGCGCGCTTGAACGAGGCCTCCACGCCGCCGCCGACGATCACGCTCGGGGGCGTGGGGAGCGTCGGCCCGACCGCACCGGCGTGGCCGCGCTCCTCTCCCCCCCAGAGCCGCTTCAGCTCGTCGAGTTGCCCACTGAAGCGCTTGCCCTTCGGGCTGGTGTCGATCTCGCTGGTCCCGTAGTCGTCCTCGCGCGCGCCGAGGCCCATGCCGAGCACGAGCCGCCCGCCGGAGATGTCGTGCACCGCGGCGGCCTGCTTGGCGAGGATCGCGGTGCTGCGCAGCGGAGCGAGCAGGACGGCGGTGGTCAGGCGGATCCGCTCGGTTACGGCGGCGATCGCCGAGAAGGTCACCAGCGGCTCGTAGCTGTGGTAGACGACCCGGTCGAGCGCGCCGAGCGACGGGAAGCCCGCTTCGTCGGCGGCGCGGCCGAAGTCCACCAGCTGCTTGCCGGTCACGCCCTGCACGGCGTTCGGCAGTCCGATTCCCACTTCCATTTCAGTTCTCCCTTGGCGTCGAGTCGCGGCGGCGTATGCTCGCAGAGCGATGACGCCCGCCGGTCTCGAAGACGTACCCGGGTGGGCGCGGGAGCTAATCGAGCACGCGCCGGTGGCGCACCTGGGACTGATCGACGGGCGCGCACGCCCGCGCGTGCTGCCGGTCACGTTCGCGCTCTGCGGCGAGGACCTCGTGAGCGCCGTGGACCACAAGCCCAAGCGGGTGGAGGGACGGGAGCTGGCCCGCGTCCGCTGGCTGCGGCGCGAGCCGTCCGCCGCGCTGACGGTGGACCGCTACGACGACGACTGGTCGCGGCTGGCCTGGGTTCAGGCGCTGGGGCGCGCGGAGGTGCTGGACAAGGCGCCGCCCGGCGCGCTCGACGCCCTGGGCGCGAAGTACGAGCAGTACCGCGAGCGCCCGCCGGCCGGGCCGTTCATCCGGCTCGTGCCGGACCGCTTCGTGTGCTGGACCGCGTGACCGGCGTCTCCGCTTAACAATCCGTCAGTTACTTTGGCGCCGCGGCGGGGAATCCGCCGCGTACCCCTATGCACCGCAGGTTGAAGCTCGCATTCCTCGTGATGGCCGTCGCCGTCGCGGTCACCGGCGCGCTCACCGCCGCCGCGCCGGCCGGGGCCGCCGACCGCAAGCTGCTCTCCGAGTTCCAGGACGACCGCGTGTTCACGCGCGAAGGCCCGGATCGCATGCGCAAGGCGCTCGACGAGCTCCAGCTCATGGGCGTCGACATGATCAGGACCGTCGTCAACTGGAACCGGCTCGCGCCCGCGTCGCTCCAGAAGGACGTCCCGCAGGGGTTCGACCTCACCGACCCGGCCGCGTACTCGCGGCAGGACTGGGACGCGTTCGACGACCTGGTCCGCGAGGCCACCGCCCGCGGGATCCAGGTCCACATGAACCCCGCCGGCCACACGCCCGAGTGGGCGTCGAGGTGCGAGGTCAACCTCTACCGCGCCTGCCTCCCGGACCCGCAGCTCTTCCAGCAGTTCGTGACCGCCGTCGCCCGCCGCTACGACGGCACCTACGTCGACGAGACCGACGGTCAGGTGCTCCCGCGCGTGAGCACGTGGTCGCTCTGGAACGAGCCGAACATCAACAGCTGGGTCAACCCCCAGACGGTCGGCAGCGGCAAGCGCCAGCGCCGCACCGCGGCGAGGATCTACCGCGACCTCTTCCACGCCGGGCACGACGCGCTGAAGGCGACCGGCCACGGCTCCGACACGGTGTTCCTCGGCGAGACCGCACCGATCGGCGCTCCGCCCAAGCGCACCTCGCCGATCCAGTTCTACCGCGACCTCTTCTGCATCGACTCGCGCGGGCGCAAGCTGCGCGGGCAGGCCGCGAAGAAGCTCGGCTGCACCAAGCCGCGCCCGTTCAAGGTGACCGGGATCAGCCACCACCCGTACGTGAAGGGCGCCGGCCCGCCGCTCCCCGCGAAGCTCGTCGAGGGCGCGGCCTCCGTGGGCACGCTCACCGCTCTCGAGAAGGTGCTCGACCAGGGCGCCCGGCGCGGGATGATCCGCCGCAAGGCGCCGATCTACATCACCGAGTTCGGGATCTCTACGAACCCGCCCGACACCAAGTACGGAGTCCCGCTCGAGCGCGCCGCCGCGCACCTCAACCAGGCCGACCGCTACATGTGGCTAGACAAGCGCGTGCGGATGGTCTCGCAGTTCGAGTACGAGGACGACGTCGCGCTCAACCCGCCGACGTTCCAGACCGGCCTGCGCTACGGGTCGACCGGCCTGCCGAAGCCGAGCCTCGGCGCGTACCGGCTGCCGGTCTTCGTGCTGCCGGATCCGAAGAAGAGCAAGACCCGCGCGATCGTGTGGGGCTGGGTGCGCGCTGTCAAGAACCAGCGTCAGCAGGTGGTGATCCAGAACCGCCGCGAGACCTACGGCGAGTGGAGCAACGTGCGCACGGTGACCACCGACGCGTACGGATTCCTCAACGTGCGGGTCGAGCGGCTCAAGGGCTCATGGCGCCTGGCCTGGGTGCATCCGAGCGGGGAGATCGTGACGAGCCGCGTCGCGCGCGTGGACCGCTTCGACCGCGCGCCGTCGCCGGGCTTCAGCCCGGGCGACCAGGACGTGCCCGCTCCGGGCGGTGGCGACGCGGGCGGGGCGGGCGGCGGCGGCACGGGCGGCGGCGGGACCGGCAC
>DASVPL010000320.1:0-15294 GCA_036382905.1 Thermoleophilaceae bacterium
GAGCTGTCCCCGGCGCGAGCGGCCCTACGATTGGCCCCGTGAGCCCGCGCACCGAGAACCCCGCCGGCAGCGCCTTCCTCGACGCGTTCGGTGACGTCTCGGCCGCCGTCGAGTCGGGAGCCGGGCTGCCCGAGGTCGCCCGCGCGACCGCCCGTGCGCTGAACGCCAGCGTGGCCGTGGTGGACGACACCGCGAGCATCCTGGCCGTCGCCGCCCAGTCGCCCGACGACGAGCACGCCGTCCTGTCCGGCGCCCCCGGGAGCGAGCTCCTGCTCCTGCGCGTGGCCGACACGACCGTCGGCGAGCTGCGCTACCGCCCGCGCGGCGAGCCGCCACCGCAGGCGCTCGTGCGCATGGTGGGCACGCTGATCGCGCTCGAGGTCGAGCGCTCACGCGCGCCGGAGCGCGCCAGCGAGGCCGCCGTGGCCGGCTTCGTGAGCGACCTCCTCGAGCGCCGCGTGACCGATCGCGACAACATCGTCGCCCGCGGGACCGAGCTCGGCTCCGACCTCTCGGCGGGCGCCAGCGTCATCGTCACCCGCGCCCACCCACACCGGCCACAGGAGGGCGACTGGCGCGCGCGTGTGCTCGCCATGGCCGAGCGCGGCGCCCGCGGCGTGGCCCCGGGCGCGCTCGCGGCGCCGGTCCAGGTCTCCGTTGCGCGGAGCGGCCAGACGCCCGGCGCCGCCGAGCTCGTGGTGATCGTGCCCGCGAAGGACCCCGACCTCACCGACCGGGTGGCCACCGCCCTCCAGCGCGAGCTCGAGAGCAACCTCCAGTCGTTCTCGACGGTGATCGGCGTGAGCCGTCCCGCCACGGACCCGGTGGACGTGCACCGCGCCGGCTTCGAGGCGCTGCTGGCCGCCAATGTCGCCGAGGCCCAGGGCCGCGCGCTGCTCTCGTTCGAGGACACCGGCGCCTACCGCCTTCTGCTCCCCGCGATGAGCGACGACCCCGGCGAGCTCGAGCGCTTCCACCAGGAGACCGTCGCGCCCCTGCTCGCCTACGACGAGCAGTACGAGACCGAGCTGGTCCGCACGCTGGAGACGTTCCTCGACGAGGACGGCAGCGTCGCCCGCACCTCGGAGAAGCTCTTCACCCACCGCCACACCGTCCGCTACCGGCTCGAGCGTGTCCGCGAGCTCACCGGCCTCGACGTCTCCTCCACCGACGGCCGCGAGCGCCTCGGGCTGGGGCTGAAGGCGATGCGCGTGCTCGGCATCATGCCCGCGCGCGGTCCCGCCCACGAGCCGGGCACCGAGGCGGGCACCGTGCCGCGCGACGGCGCGGACCGCCGCGGTTAGCGCGCCCGCCGCCCCGACGCGCGGTGCCCCGCAACCGATCCTGCAACCCGTCCGGGCCCGCCCGCACCATCCCGGGCAATGCTCTACGCCGCCCTCATCTGCTGCGACGAGGACTGCACCGACGTCTTCGAGGCGTACGGCTCCCTGGAGGAGCTCGAGACCCTCGCGTGCGACTGCGGCTGCGCGCTCCAGGTCATCTCGATCTCCGAGTACTCCGGCGTCCCATCGCGCGACCGCGGCCCCGAGCTGCTCCCGGTCGGCTGACCCCGCGCGCCGCGCCCAGAGCTGGGGGGGGAGGAATCGAACCCCCATTCCGTGGACCAAAACCACGTGTCTTTCCGTTAGACGACCCCCCAGGGCCGGCCGTCGCGCGACGGTACCACCGCCCGGCGTTAGGCTGATCGAGGAATGGCCCGCGACCTGACGGTCCTCATCATGGCGGCCGGCCATGGCACGCGCATGCGGTCGTCGCTGCCGAAGGTGCTGCACCCCGTCTGCGGGCGCCCGATGATCGAGTGGGTCATCGCGGCCGCGCGCGAGGCCGGTGCCGACCGCGTCGTCTGCATCACCCGCCCGGGCGAGGGCGTGGCCGAGCATCTCGACGGCAGCGTCGAGATCGCGGAGCAGACCGAGGGCGAGGGCACCGGCGCCGCCGTGCTGGCCGCGCGCGAGGCGCTCGCGGCGTCGCAGACCGCGGTGGTGCTCTCCGGCGACCACCCGCTCGTCTCGCCCGAGCTGATCAAGAGCCTGATCGACGCGCACGTGAGGGCGGAGGCCGCGGCCACCCTCCTCACCACCGAGCAGCTCGACCCGGCCGGCTACGGACGCGTCGTCCGGGGCGCCGACGGGAGCGTCGAGCGCATCGTCGAGACCAAGCACACCGACGGCGTCTCGCCCGAGGAGCTCGCGATCCGCGAGATCAACATCGGCACCTACGCCTTCGGCGCGGCCGACCTCCTCGACGCCCTCGACGCGGTGGGGGAGGAACGCGGCGAGCGCTACCTCACCGGCGTCATCCCGATCATCCGCGAGAAGGGCAAGAACCTCGCCGCGCACGTCACCGCCGACACGCGCTCGGCGATGGGCGTCAACACCCGGGCCGACCTCCTCGAGATCGAGCGCCTCGCGCGCCTCGACCTGATCGAGCGCCACGCCACGGCGGGCGTCGCCTTCACGGCGCCAGGCACCGTCGCGATCGACGCCGGGGTGGAGATCGGCGCCGACACCACCATCGGCTCCGGCGTGACCCTCACGGGCGCGACGCGCGTCGGCGGCGGCTGCACGATCGGCCCGCAGGCCACGATCGCCGACTCGACCATCGAGGAAGGCGCCACCGTGCTGCACGCCGTGCTGACCGAGGCGCACGTCGGCCCGAACGCCAGCGTCGGCCCGTTCGCCTACCTGCGCCCGGGCGCGAAGCTCGCCGAGGGCTCGAAGGTCGGCACCTTCGTCGAGGTCAAGAACTCGAACATCGGCCCCGGCTCGAAGGTCCCGCACCTCAGCTACGTGGGCGACGCCGATGTGGGCGAGGGCAGCAACCTGGGCGCCAGCACCATCACCGCGAACTACGACGGCAAGCGCAAGCACCGCACCGCCATCGGCGACGGCGTGAAGACCGGCATCCACACCTCGCTGGTTGCCCCGCTGACCGTCGGCGACGGGGCGTACACTGGCGCTGGCTCGGTGATCCGGAAAGACGTGCCGGACGGCTCGCTCGCCTACTCCGACGCGAAGCAGCGGAACATCGAGGGCTACAACCCCAAACCCGCCGAGGACCGACCCGAGTGACCCTCGAGACCCAGGCCCAGTCGACCCCGCGCACAAGCGTCCCGCACGGCTACGACAAGCGGATGATGGTCGTGTCCGGGCGCGCCAGCCGCGAGCTCGGCCTGAAGATCGCCGACAAGGTCGGGGTGGACCCGGTCGAGGCCGACCTCCGCACCTTCTCCGACGGCGAGGTCTACTGCCGCTACGAGGAGTCGATCCGCGGCGCCGACATCTTCATCGTCCAGTCGATCGCCGGCAACGAGGTGGAGGGCATGACCGCGAACGACGCGCTCATGGAGCTCCTCGTGATGATCGACGCGGCGGTCGGCGCCTCGGCGCACCGCGTGATCGCCGTCGCTCCGTGGTACGGCTACTCGCGCCAGGACAAGAAGTCGGCCCCGCGCGAGCCCATCACCGCCCGCCTCGTGGCCAAGTGCCTCGAGGCCGCGGGCATCGACCGCCTGCTCACCATGGACCTCCACGCCGGGCAGCTCCAGGGCTTCTTCCAGAAGACCGTCGACCACATGACGGCGATGCCGATCCTCACCCAGTTCGTCAAGGACCAGCTCGGCGACGCCACCGACCTCGTGATCATCTCGCCCGACGCCGGCCGTGTGAAGCTCACCCGCAAGTTCGCTCAGAAGGTGGGCGCCCCGTACGCGCTGCTCGAGAAGGAGCGCCCCGCCCAGCAGGTCGCCGAGATCGGCTACGTCATCGGTGAGGTCAAGGACAAGGTCGCCGTGATCGTCGACGACATCATCGACACCGGCGGCACCCTCTCCGCCGCGGCGCAGACGGTCCTCGACGAGGGTGCCTCCGCCGTGTACGCCGTCGCCACGCACGGGATCTTCTCCGGCAAGGCCTACGAGACTCTCGGCAACTCGCCTCTGTCGGGCATCGTCGTCACCGACACGGTCCCGCTGCGCAGCGGCGCGCCCGACAACATCAAGGTCCTCACCTGCACCGACATCCTCGCCGACTCGGTCCGCCGCATCTTCACCGACGAGTCCGTCTCGGAGATCTTCGCCGGGGAGAACCAGCTCTTCTGAGCCTCTACGAGCTCCTCCTGACCCTCCACATCCTCGCCGCCATCATCTGGCTCGGCGGGAGCTGGATGCTGCTGATCCTCGGGCTCACGCTGAGGGGCGCGGACCTCCAGCGGCGCATCGACTTCACGCGCATGACCGAGAAGGTTCCGAGCATCGTCTTCGCGGTCTCCTCGCTCGTCGTGATCCTCGCCGGCTCGTGGCTCGTCCACGAGGCCGGCTACGACTACTCCGACACCTGGGTCACGCTCGGCTACGTGGGCTGGTTCATCAGCTTCCTGTTCGGGGTCGGCTTCTACGGCCCCGAGGGCAAGCGCCGCGACCGGACGATCGAGGCCGAGGGCGCCGCGGCGCCCGGCGTCGTGAAGAGCCTCAACCGCGTGCTCACCGTCGCGGCGATCGACACCGCGATCATCACGCTCGTCGTCGTCGACATGACGACGAAGCCCGGTCTCTAGCCCGAGCGCGCCGAGAACTTCCGCACGCGGCGCTCGCCGCGCGATTCGAAGAAGGCCCACTCCTCGCGCCCGAGCTCGGTCGCGGGCTCGTCGGCGAACCACCACTCGCAGCCGATCCGGTACCAGTTGCGCGAGGCCTCGAGCTGGCCGAGCACGGCCATCAGCCCGGTCTCCATCCGCCGCCCCATCAGCTCGTTGGCGGGCACGTTCTCGCGGCGCATCAGTTGGTAGAACTCGGAGCGCGGGTCCGATATCGCCGTGATCACCTTCATCACGTAGCGCGGGCTGATCCGCACGTCGCGGTCCTGCATGTACCAGCCGCCGACGGTCTTCACGTGCTCCATCAGCTTCTCGGCGTCGATCTTCTTCGGGTTGTTGAGGAAGCCGAGGTCGTGCAGCGCGACCCGCAGGCGCTCGGGATCCTCGTCGAACACCGCCTCGAGCGCGGCGATCTCCAGCTCGATCTGCTCCATGTCGAGCTGCTTGGTCATCCCGAAGTCGAGGAACGCCACGCGGCCGTCGGCCATCAGCACGTAGTTGCCGGGGTGCGCGTCGGCGTTGAAGTGCTGGAGGTGGTAGATCGAGCCGAAGCAGAAGCGGAAGACGATCTCGCCGAAGCGGTCCTTCTCCTCCTGCGGGAGCGCCTTGATCTCGTCGAACCCGACGCCGTCGACCCACTCGGTCACGAGCACGCGCCGCCGCGAGAGCCGCGTGATCACGTCGGGCACGTAGATGAACGGGTGCCCCCGGTACCCGCGCGAGAACGAGCGCTGGTTCTGGGCCTCGTACTCGTAGTCGAGCTCCTCGAGCACGCGCTCCTTCAGCTCGGCCGCCGCCGCCTTGGCGTCGAGCCCGGGCGCCAGCGCCTTCGCGAGCCGCATGATCATCCCGGCGTTCTGCATGTCGGCGCGGACGGCGTCGGCCACCCCGGGGTACTGGATCTTCACGGCGACCTTGCGCCCGTCGCAGAGCGTGGCGCGGTGGACCTGTCCGATCGAGGCGGCAGCGGCCGCGGTCTGGTCGAACTCGTCGAAGATGTCCTCGAGCGGCTCGCCCTCCCACTCCTCGTCGAGCACCTTCTTCACCTTGTCCCACGGCATCGGCGGCGCGGAGGTGCGCAGCTCGCTGAGCTTCTCCTGGTACATCTCCGCGTACTCGGGCGGCAGGAACTCGGTGTCGATGAACGACGCGAGCTGGCCGATCTTCATGGCGGCGCCCTTCATGTTCCCGAGCGCGTCGACCATCCGCTCGGCCGCCTCGAGGTGGCGCGCGTCGAGCCTCTCGTCCGCGGATTCCTTCGAGCGGACCAGGTTCGCCGCCTTCGTGCCGGCGTACCGGGCGCCCTGGCCGCCGATCACCGTTCCCACCTTCGCCGTCCTCTGGACGCGGCCGGTCGGGATCTGGGTCTCGTCGTCGCGGGCCACCGTGCGCAGGCTACACTCGTCCGCCGTCATGGCAGCCCAGCCCCAGCGTCCCAGCCTCGGTGTCGAGGAGCGCTCCGACAACGGTTCCCGCGCCTCCCGCCGCCTCCGCCGTGAGGGGCTGATCCCCGGCATCGTCTACGGCGGCAAGGACTGCTCGTCGGTGAAGATCAACGCGCGCGAGCTGCGCAGCGCCCTGATCTCGAGCTCCGCCGTGATCGACCTCAAGGTCGGCGACTCCAAGGTCGTCCCGGTGATCGTCAAGGACACGCAGCTCCACCCCGTGCGCGACGAGATCATGCACATCGATCTGCTCGAGGTGGACCTCACCGAGAAGATCCAGACGGTCGTGCCGCTCGAGCTCGAGGGCGCCGAGGAGGCGCCCGGGGCGAAGGAGGGCGGCGTGATCGAGCACGTCACGCGCGAGCTGAACATCGAGTCGCTGCCGACGTCGATCCCGGAGCGCATCGTCGCCGACGTCTCGCACATGGAGGCCGCCGCGACGATGCACCTCTCCGAGCTGACCGCGCCCGAGGGCGTCGTGTTCCTCGACGATCCGGAGGAGACGATCGTCGCCACGGTCACGATCCCGACCGAGGTGGTCGAGCCCGACGTCGAGGAGGAGACCGAGCTGGTCGGCGACGCGGCCGCGGACGTCGTGGGCGACGCGGACGGCGAGGCCGGCGGCGACGACTCCGAGGGCGGCGGCGAGGGCTCCTGAGCCTCTTCCGGCGCGGCGACGGCCGCGTCGACTGGTTGATCGTCGGGCTCGGGAACCCCGGGTCGAAGTACGAGGGGACGCGCCACAACGTCGGCTTCGAGGTCGCGAACCTGCTCGCGCAGCGCTGGGGCCTCTCGCGCGCGAAGAAGAAGTACGTGGGGCTCTACACGGACGGTCGCACCGGGCCCGGCGGTCCGCGCGTGGGCGTGCTGCTGCCGCAGACCTACATGAACGAGGCGGGCAATTCCGTCGGTCCGGCGCGCGGGGCGCTGGGAGCGGAGCTCGACCGGATCGTCGTGCTCCATGACGAGATCGACCTGCCGTTCGGCAGGATCGAGGAACGGCTCGGGGGAGGGCTTGCGGGCCACAACGGGCTGAAGTCCCTGAAGGCCGGCCTGGGCTCGCCGGACTTCCGCCGCGTGCGGGTCGGCGTGGGGCGGCCGGACAGCACCGACCCGGAGGTGGTGAGCTCCTGGGTCCTGGGCCGCTTCAGCGAGCCGCGCGACGACGTGCGCGACCTGATCGAGCGCGCCGCCGACGCCACCGAGCGGTTGATCAGCGCGGCCTAGACTCGGGTGCGAGTCCTTTTGTGTGTCCTATAGGACCCAGAAATGGACTCTCACCCGGCCGCATCGCGGTCGCTCCGCATGCCCAGTTCGCTACGCCAACTGCTGCCGTTCGCCTCGGATGACCCGGCCTTCGGGAGGCTCACCAGCGCGCTGACGCCGGGCGCCGCGGAGCGCGCGTTCGTATCGCAGAGCCTGCGCCCCTACCTGATTGCCGCCGTACTCGACGACGAGCCGGAGCGGCCCGGCCTCATAGTCGTCGGTGACGACCGACAGGCGCGCGACCTCGCCGCCGACCTCAAGACCTTCCTCGCCCCGCGCACGGTGCGCCTCTACCCCGCCCGCGGCGTGCAGTACGAGTCGCACCTCGCGCCGCCGCCGCACCTGGTCGGGCTGCGCGTCGCCGCGCTCGACGCCCTCCTCGCGGAGCCGGACGAGGGCGGTGCGGCCGTGGTGGTCGCCAGCGCCGCTGCGCTCTGCGAGAAGGTTCCCGACCCCGAGCTGCGCCCGCACGGCTTCACCCTCGAGCGCGGCGGCCTGGTCGACCTCGACGAGGCCTCCGCCCAGCTCGCCGCCTGCGGCTACGAGCGCGTCGACCAGGTCGAGGAGCGCGGTCAGTTCGCCATACGGGGCGACATCCTCGACGTCTACCCCGCCACCGAGGAGCGCGCCGTCCGCTGCGAGCTCTTCGACGTCGAGATCGAGCGCCTCACGTTCTTCTCCACGTTCACGCAGCGCAGCCTCGAGGAGGCCGAGCGCATCGAGATCGCCCCCGCCGCCGAGATCGGCCCCGAGCACCGCGAGCTCGCGGAGATGGTCGCCTCGGACGAGGAGCGTCCCGACATCGCGGAGATCCTCCCCGTCGATCGCTTCACCACCTTCCTCTCCTTACTGCCGCAGTCAGCGCTGGTGGCAGTCGCGGCAGAGGAGGAGATCGAGCCGGCGCTCACCGATCTTTGGCACGACGTAACGCTGAGCTTCCACGACAAGGACGCCCACCACCTCTACGTGGAGCCGCGCGAGGAATTGCGCGAGCGCACCGCCCTGAGCATCAGCGCCCTCGCCGGCGACCAGCCGCACCAGTTCCGCGCCCAGGGCGCCGACACCTCCGCGAAGAACCTGCGCGAGGCCGAGCCCGAGCTCGAGAAGCTCGTCCGCTCCGGCTACCGCGCCGTGGTCGCCTGGGCCCGCAAGGGCGAGGCCGAGCGCGCCGCGTACAACCTCGCGCGGACCCGCGCGAACTTCCTCGACGGCCAGCCGCCCGAGCCCGGGCTGACGTTCGCGGTGGCCAGCCTCCGCGAGGGCTTCCTCTCTCCCCAGCTGAAGCTGGCCGTTCTGCCCGAGCACCGCCTGCTCCGGCGCAAGCGCGGCGAGCGCCGCTCGGGACCCGGCGCCGGCTCGACCGCCATCGCGAGCTTCACCGACCTGCGCACCGGCGACGCGGTGGTGCACGAGGACCACGGCATCGCTCGCTTCTCCGGCTTCGAGACGAAGACCGTCGGCGGCGTCACGCGCGACTACCTGGAGCTCGAGTACCGCGGCGGCGACCGCGTCTTCGTGCCGAGCGACCAGCTCTTCAAGATCAGCCGCTACGTCGGGGCCGAGGCGTCGGACCCGCCGCTGTCGAAGCTCGGCGGCAAGCAGTGGGAGCAGATGAAGATGCGCGCCCGCCGCGCAGCGCAGGCGCTCGCGGGCGAGCTGATCAACCTCTACGCCGAGCGCAAGCGCCGCGCGGGCTATGGCTTCCCGCAGGACGACGAATGGCAGCTCCAGTTCGAGGCGGCGTTCCCGTACCAGGAGACGCCGGACCAGCTCGAGGCCATCGAGCAGGTCAAGGCCGACATGGAGGAGGCGCGGCCGATGGACCGCCTGATCTGCGGCGACGTCGGCTACGGCAAGACCGAGGTGGCGCTGCGCGCGGCCTTCAAGTCCGCCGGCGACGGCAAGCAGGTGATGTTCCTGGTCCCCACGACCGTGCTCGCGCAGCAGCACTTCGGCACGTTCACGGAGCGCCTGCGCGACTACCCGTTCACGATCGAGGTGGCCTCGCGCTTCCGGTCGGGCAAGGAGACGGGCGACGCGGTGAAGGGCTTCCAGGAGGGGAAGGTCGACATCCTGATCGGCACCCACCGCCTCCTTTCGCGCGACGTGCGCCCGAAGGACCTCGGCCTGCTGATCGTTGACGAGGAGCAGCGCTTCGGCGTGAAGCAGAAGGAGCTGCTGCGCCAGCTCCGCCTGCGCGTGGACGTGCTCTCGCTCTCGGCCACCCCGATCCCGCGCACGCTTCAGATGTCGCTCGCCGGGCTGCGCGACATCAGTGTGATCGAGACCCCGCCCGAGGGCCGCCGCGCCGTGCGCACCTACGTGGGCGAGTACGACGAGGACCTCGTGCGCGAGGGCATCGACCGCGAGATCGCCCGCGGCGGTCAGGTCTACTTCCTGCACAACCGCGTCGAGACGATCGACGAGACCGCCGAGCGCGTGCGCGCGATGTGCCCGAACGCCCGCGTGCGGGTGGCCCACGGTCAGATGGCCGAGGGCGAGCTCGAGAAGGTGATGCTCGAGTTCCTGCGCGGCGGGGCCGACGTGCTCGTCTGCACCACGATCGTCGAGGCCGGCCTCGACGTGCCCACCGCGAACACGCTGATCGTCGAGCGCGCCGACCAGCTCGGCCTCGCCCAGCTCTACCAGATCCGCGGCCGCGTCGGCCGCTCGCGCGAGCGCGCCTACGCGTACCTGCTCTACCCGAGCTCAGCCGTGCTCACCGAGCAGGCCGCGGCCCGCCTCGCCACGCTCTCGGACTACACCGAGCTGGGCTCCGGGTTCAAGATCGCGATGCGCGACCTCGAGATCCGCGGCGCCGGCAACCTGCTGGGCGACGAGCAGTCCGGCCATGTGGCGGCCGTCGGCTTCGAGCTCTACATGGGGATGCTCGACCAGGCGGTCGGCCAGCTCGGTGGCGACGCGTCCGAGGAGGCCCCCGAGCCGGTCCGCGTGGACGTGCCCGTGGACGCCTACGTGCCCGGTGACTACGTCCCCTACGAGGCGGCGAAGATCGAGGTGCACCGCCGCGTGGCGGGCGCGCGCGAGATCGCGGAGCTGATCCTGCTGCGCGACGAGCTCGAGGACCGCTTCGGGCCCGTGCCCGAGCCGCTCGACAACCTCATCAAGCTCCAGGACGCGCGGATCAAGCTCGGGCGCGCCGGCGCGAAGGATGTCGGCTTCGCCGGCGGCAAGCTGCGCGTCTCGCCGGTGGAGCTCGCCTCAACCGCGGTGAAGGAGCTGCGCGAGGCGCTCCCCGGGGCCGTGTACGAGTCCGGTCGCAGCACCGTGGCGGTGCGCATGCCCGACGAGGCGGCGGAGCGCTTCGCGGCGCTCGTGACGGCGGCGGAGCACATCCTCAGGGTCGCCACCGAGCCGCCGACGGACTAGAGGCGTTCCGCTAGGATCGTGCGCTCGCGCCGCAGGGGGATGCTCCGCGCTGGCGCTTAGACGCGCTTGAACCTCAGCGACTTGACTGCCCGAATGCTCAGAACCCTTCGTCTCACCGCCCTGCTCGCGGCCATCGCGGCCGTAGCCCTCGTCGCCACCGGCTGCGGCAACGACGTGCCCGCCGGCGCCGTCGCCAAGGTCGGCGACAAGGAGATCAAGAAGTCGGAGTTCAACCGCTGGCTCCAGGCCGCCGCGCGCCAGCAGGCGCAGAGCCAGCCGGGCCAGGCGGCCGCCCCGGTCTCGGTTCCCGACCCGCCCAACTTCACGAAGTGCATCGACGCGAAGCGCAAGTCCACGCCGCCCGCGCAGGGCGCCGCTCCACCGAACAACGAGCAGCTCAAGGCCCAGTGCAAGCAGGAGTTCGACGGGCTCAAGGAGCAGACGATGCAGTTCCTGATCTCCGCCGAGTGGCTCCAGCAGGAGGCCAAGAAGCGCGGCGTCGACGCCTCGCCGGCCGAGGTGCAGAAGACCTTCCAGGAGCAGAAGAAGCAGGCGTTCCCGAAGGAGGCCGAGTACCAGAAGTTCCTCAAGGAGTCCGGCCGGACCGAGCAGGATCTGCTCTTCCAGGTCAAGCTCTCGGTGCTCACGAACCAGCTCCAGGCGAAGGTCGTCGAGGGCAAGGGCGACCCGAAGCCGGACGAGATCGAGGACTACTACAACGAGAACAAGAAGCGCTTCTCCACGCCCGAGAGCCGCGATCTGCTCGTCGTCCTCACCAAGGACGAGGCCGACGCGAAGAAGGCCCTCGCCGAGCTGAAGAAGGGCAAGCCCTGGAAGGACGTCGTCAAGAAGTACTCCGAGGACACCGCCTCGAAGGCGCAGGGCGGCAAGCTTCCGGGCGTCACCAAGGGCACGCAGGAGAAGGCATTCGACGACGCGATCTTCAAGGCCCCCAAGGGCCAGGTCCAGGGCCCCGTCAAGACCCAGTTCGGCTTCTACGTCTTCCAGGTCGAGAAGGTCACGCCGGCCACGCAGCAGACGCTCCAGCAGGCGACCGACACGATCAAGAACCTGCTCAAGTCGCAGTCCCAGCAGAAGGCGCTGAGCGACTTCGTCGAGGACTTCCAGAAGCGCTACCGCGAGGAGACGGTCTGCGCCGAGGACTACAAGACGAGCCAGTGCGATAACGGGCCCAAGCCGCCGGAGCAGCAGCAACAGCAGCAGCAGAGCCAGCCGCAGGGCGCGCCTCCGACCAAGGACTCGGGCCAGCCCGCGCAGCCGGTCGTGCCGGGTGGCGTTCCGGGCCAACCGGGCGCTCCGGGCCAGGTCCCGCAGGGCCAGGTGCCCCAGGGCGGTGCTCCGCCGCAGGGTGCGCAGGGCGCCCCGCCGCAGCAGGCGCCGCCGCAGCAGGCTCCACCGCAGCAGGCCCCGCCGGGCGGCTAGCCCGAGCCGGGTGGCCGAAGCCGATAGCGCCGCCGACCCAGGCCGGGCGGCCGAAGCCGACCGCGCCGCCGAGGCGGTACGCCAGCTCGACGAGCTGACCCGCCGCCTGCGGGTCGAGTGCCCCTGGGACCGCGAGCAGGACGAGCGCTCGATCGTCCCGCACACGATCGAGGAGGCCTATGAGCTGGCGGACGCCGCCCAGCGCGGCGACGACTCCAAGCTGCTTGACGAGCTGGGCGACGTGTTGTTCCAGGTGCACTTCCTGTCGCTCCTGCTCGAGGAGCGCGGCGCCGGCGGCCTCGCCGACGTGGCCGACCACTGCCGCACCAAGCTGATCCGCCGCCACCCGCACGTGTTCGGGGAGGTGGAGGTCGAGGGCGCCGCCGAGGTCCTGCGCAACTGGGACCAGATCAAGCAGGGCGAGGCGGGCCGGGAGGCCGGCATCTTCGGCGAGGTGCCGGAGATGCTGCCCGGGCCCCTCTACGCGCGCAAGCTGCTGCGCCGCGCGGGCGGCGCCGGTCACGAGTGGCCGCCCGAGGGCGCGCGCGAGCGCCTGCGCGCCGCGGCCGAGCGGATCGAGGGCGTCGACGCGACGCCCGGCACCGAGCCGGGGGTGATCCTGGACGGCGGGCGCGACGAGCGCTTCGACCTGGTGGGCGACCTGCTGCTGGCCGCCGTCGCGCTCGCGCGCGAGCTGAGGGTGGACCCGGAGCTGGCGCTCCGCGCGGCCGCCGAGGACATGAGAGCCGAGATCGAAGGGGGAGGGCGATGAGTCAGATCGAGCAGATCCACGCGCGGCAGGTGCTGGACAGCCGCGGCAACCCGACGGTCGAGGTGGAGGTCGTTCTCGACTCCGGCGCCTCCGGGCGGGCGATCGTTCCCTCGGGCGCATCGACGGGCGAGTTCGAGGCGGTCGAGCTGCGCGACGGCGGCGAGGACTGGGGCGGCAAGGGAGTCGCGACCGCGGTCGGCAACGTCAACGGCGAGCTGGCCGAGTCGCTGCGCGGCTCCGACGCCGCGGACCAGCAGGGCCTCGACCAGCGGATGATCGATCTCGACGGCACGCCCAACAAGGGGCGGCTCGGCGCCAATGCGATCCTCGGGGTCTCGCTGGCCGCCGCGAAGGCGGCCGCGAACGAGAACGGCCTCACGCTCTGGCGCTACCTGGGCGGCGAGGCCGCCCGCATCGTCCCGGTCCCGATGATGAACGTGCTGAACGGCGGCGCGCACGCCGACAACCGCGTCGACTTCCAGGAGTTCATGGTCGTCCCGGTCGGGGCGAGCTCGTTCTCCGCGGGCCTGAAGACGGGCGTCGAGGTCTTCCACGCGCTCAAGCGCACGCTTCACGACCGCGGGCTGTCCACGGCCGTGGGCGACGAGGGCGGTTTCGCGCCCGACCTCGACTCGAACGAGGCGGCGCTCGGGATGTTGATCGACGGCATCGAGGCCGCCGGCTACCGGCCCGGCGACGACGTGGCGATCGCGCTCGACCCCGCTACCAGCGAGCTGCACGACGCCGGGGTCTACGACCTCGAGCACGAGGGCCGCAAGCTCTCCTCCGAGCAGATGGCCGACTACTGGGCCGGCATCGCCTCGCGCTACCCCGTGCTGTCGATCGAGGACGGCATGGACGAGGAGGACTGGGACGGCTGGAAGGCGCTCACCGACCGCATCGGGCAGACCGTGCAGCTCGTCGGCGACGACCTGTTCGTGACCAACACCGAGCGGCTGCGCCGCGGCATCGACAGCGGCACCGGCAACTCGATCCTGATCAAGGTCAACCAGATCGGCACGCTCACGGAGACGCTCGACGCCGTGCGCACCGCGCAGGAGGCGGGCTACACAGCGGTGATGTCGCACCGCTCGGGCGAGACCGAGGACGTGACGATCGCGGACCTCGCCGTCGCGACCGGCTGTGGCCAGATCAAGACGGGCGCTCCGTCGCGCTCGGACCGGACCGCGAAGTACAACCAGCTCCTGCGCATCGAGGAGGCGCTGGGGTCCGACGCCGAGTACCTGGGGCGGTCGGCCTTTCGCAGCTAGGAGGAGGGCCGGGACGAGCGGCGAAGCTCGCCGCGATGGCACGCGCCGCAGCCGCCCCGGCACCCTCACGCCGCAGCCGCACGACCACCGCGCCGCGCCGCGTGGGCGCCGGCATCCACTGGGAGCGGGTGGGCCGGCTGGCGCTGCTCGGGGTGCTCGGGATCATCGTCCTGCTCTACATCCCGCCGGTGGCGCACTGGTTCCAGCAGTCGAGCACCGCCGACCGCAGCGAGCAGCAGCTCCGGGAGCTAGAGACCGAGCGCGCGCGGCTCAGGAGCCGCCTGCACGAGCTCAGCGGGCCTGGGGCGATCGAGCGCGAGGCGCGCAAGCTGGGCATGACGAAGCGCGACGAGCGCCCGTACGTGATCAGGCCCTAGCGCCCGCCGTCTGCCGCGGCCGAGCGCCCCGCCGTGCGCGGCGCGGCCCCTCGCTACCTTCCGCGGCGCCGAGCGCCCCGCCGCCCGCCGCTACCTTCCGCGGCCGAGCGCCCCCCGTGCGCGGCGCCGCCCGCCGCTACCTTCCGCGGCGTGTCCTACGCGCTCGAGAACGCGATCTTCCAGTGGGAGGAGGGCGAGCGCCACCTGCGCGACGCCGAGCCCGCCGAGAGGGTGCGGCTCCAGCACGCCGCCGACCGCGTCCTCGACCGGCTGCGCCAGCGACTCGGCTCGGAGTTCACGATCCAGGAGCTGAGCGACCTCTACGCGTCCGAGCCGGACTGGACGACGGACTCCACCCCGCCAGCGGCCATCGACGCCGCGTTCGCGCGTTACGCGCGGGAGGCCGCCGACTTCGGCGGCGGGCGCCCGCGGGCGCGCTTCTAGGCGTCGAAGGAGTCTGGGTCGAGACCGCCACCAGCGGCCTCGTCGCCCTCGGCGCCGGGCTCGCCGGTGCCGCCCGCGGCGGCATCCTCGCCGAGCGGCAGATCGTCCTCGCCGAGCGGTGCGGCGTCCTCGCCGACCGGAGCGTCCCCGCCAAGCGCCGCGGCGTCGTCGTCCGAAGTCGAGGCGTCCGCGTCGGAAGTCGCCGCGTCCTCGCCCGAGCCTGCGTCCTCGCCGGAGCCCGACCCACCGGCCGCGCCGCCCGCAGCGTCCCC
>DASVPL010000321.1:0-21047 GCA_036382905.1 Thermoleophilaceae bacterium
GACTTCGTGCCGCTACCGAAGCCGAGGCGGGCCGTGCGGACGGGGGCGGAGGAGGCGGTCACCCTGCTCGAGCCGTTCCTCGCGAAGCCGCTCGACGACAGCACGAAGGAGAAGCTCGCCGACGCACTCCGCAGCGCGTAGCGCTCGCGGTTCACCCCTACACCCCGGAAGGGAGCAGCATGACGCTGGTCACCCGCCCCAACGCATGGGTCGCCGTAGAGGACGATCCCGCCACCCAGCTCACTTACGCCCCGCGCGTCGATCCGGCGCCGCTGACGGTCAGCGTGCCCGGCCGCGACGCGACGCTCGGGTCGCTCGTCATCGTGATCACGAACCAGACCGCGACGGACCTGGCCGTCGCGTCGATCACGTTCACGATCACGGTGGGTCAGCCGGGCGTCGCGGGAACCCCGCTCATGCCGACCACGGCCGGCTCGCACGCGCTGGTGTCCGATACCACCACGTGGTCGCTGGCCTGGCCGGGGCCGGCGGCAGCGCCCGCGGGCACGGTCGACTGCGCGCTCACCCCTGCGACCGGCAGCACCGCGACGCTCGCCGCCGGTGCGTCGGTCTACGTCCAGATCTACGACTTCCAGACGGTGCAGGTGCCGAGCACCTCGACCGTGCTCGTGACCGAGACGATCGGGACCAGCGACCCGGCCTTCACGAACATCGGCGTGAGCACGTTCCCCGACGGATTCTTCTTCGACAGCCTCACGGTGAACGCGGGGCCCTCGAACGCGCTCGTCCCGGTCGCGCAGGTGGACCGCGGGACGGGGGTCACGCTGACCTGGAACTCGTCGCTGGCCGACACGAAGGACCAGACCGTCTACTGGTCGAGCGCCACCGCCGGTCAGCAGCACGCCACCCCGACGAAGCTCGGCGAGTGGAGCACCCCGCCGGACGCCCCGCTCACCAGCGACACCGTGTTCGTGGTGGTCGTGAAGGCGAGCGGGGCCGGGGACGAGCCGCTCACCGCGTCGCTGGCGACCGCCGTCTCGGTGCGGAACCCGGCGCTGGTCGCCTCGTCTGCGACCGTGAGCGGCGACGTCCACTCCGCCACCGGGACGGTCGACGGCCTGCTCCACGCGGGAACCGCGAAGGTCGACGGCGACCTCCACGCTGCGACCGGGACCGTGGACGGGCTGCTCCACGCCGGCAGCGGAAAGGTCGACGGCGACCTGCACGCCGCGACCGGGACCGTGGACGGCCTGCTCCACGCGGGCAGCGGGAAGATCGACGGCGACATGCACGCCGCGACCGGGACCGTGGACGGGCTGCTGCACGCCGGCAGCGCCAGCGTCGGAGGCAACGTCCAGGCCGGGTCGCTCTCCGCCGGCACCGTCACGGTCACCTCCAAGCTCGACGTGAGCAAGGCGAGCGTGTCGATCCTCGGTAGTGCCATAACGCTCGCCAAGCTCGGCACCTACTCGGTCAACGCGGACTCGCTCGTGATGGTGACCACCCCGTTCTTTCAGCAGTACCCGTCGCCGAACACCTCGTACTACATCACCGGCACCTGCGGTCCGACGACGATGATCGCCGTCAGCGGCGATTGGTCGCCTCTGGGAGCCGGGATCAGGGTGTCCGGCTCGTTCGTCCTACCGGTCCCCGCGGGCCAGCAGTTCACGCTCGCGGTGGGCCAGAACGGTTGGGTCTACGCGTCGTACGCCAAGCTCACCTTGGTATTTCTGGGGACGCCCCCGCCCGGAGACGAGCCGGCGGTCGAGCTCGTGGCCGAGGCGGGACCACCCGACCCGGAGATCGAGAAGGCGATGACCGAGGCCGCCGCCCAGCAGGAACGGAGGGCGGACGAGTTCGTCGGGTTGCTCGAGGAGGCGATCGGCAAGCCCGTCGGCGACGAGCTCAAGCAGAAGCTCGTCGCGACCCTGCGCGGCGCCTGACGAGGAGCCACGCCCGCGATGATCGCCCGCCCGAACGCCTGGGTCGCCGTCGACGACGGCTCCGCCACCCAGCTCACCTACGCGCCGCGGGTGGCCCCCGCTCCGCTCACCGTGAGCGTTCCCGGACGCGATCCGACGCTCGGCTCGCTGGTCGTCGTGATCACCAACCAGACGGTCGCGGACGTGGCAGTCGCGTCGGTGACGTTCACGATCGTCGTCGGCGAGTCGGGGGTCGGCGGTGCAGCGCTCATGCCCGCGACCGCACAGGAGCGCGAGCTCGTTTCCGACCCGGGGACGTGGTCGTTCGGCGGGCCAGGCCAGCAGGTCACGGCCGGCACGGCCGACTACACGCTCGCGCCCGCGACCGGCGACGCCGCCGTCCTGGCGGCCGGCGAGTCCGTCGTCGTGACGCTCTCCGGCTTCGAGACCCTCGACACGCCGGGCACCTCGACGATCGTGGTCGCCGAGAGCGTCGAGGGGACCGACCCGGCCTACACGAGCATCGCCGTCAGCACGTTCCCGGAGGGGTTCTTCTTCGACCGCCTCACCGTGAGCGTGCCGAGCGCGGGCAACCTCGTCCCGGTCGCGCAGGTGCCGAGCGGGTCGGGCGTCACGCTCACCTGGAACTCGTCGCTCGTCGATACCGAGAAGCAGACGGTCTACTGGTCGAGCCCGACAGGCGGCCAGCAGCAGGCGACGCCGCAGCAGCTCGGCGAGTGGAGCACGCCCGCCGATGCGCCGCTCACGAGCGACACGGTGTTCGTGGTGGTGGTCGAGGCGGCCGGAGGCGACAGCGGCCCCATGACGGCGTCGCTGTCCACGGCGGTCGCGGTCCAGGACCCGGAGCTCGTGGCGTCGTCGGCCTCGGTGAGCGGCGCGCTCAGCGCCGGGAGCGCGACCGTCGGCGGCTCGATCGCCGCGCGCGGCGACATCTCTGCCGGCGGCCGCGTCGAGGCAGCTTCGGCCGCGGTAGCCGGGACGCTGGAGGCCGGCTCCGCGCACGTGACCGGAGACGTCCAGGCCGACACCCTGACCGCGGCTGGCGCGACGATCACCTCGTCGCTCAGCGCGCAGGAGGGCACGGTCTCGGTCCTGACCAACGCCGAGACCATCTCCGTCCCGCGGAACAGGGGCTTCGGAGGCTCGGCGGCCTTCCTCGCGCACACCGACGGGCTGGTGGTCGCGGCCGTGACCTGGCCTCCCCTCGAGGACCTGGGCGCCGGTCCGGTCTCCGTGGTGAGGGCATCCGGCACGAGCGGGATCCTCGCGCTCCGCGCCGGCGGTGAGCAGCGTGACCCGAACGTCTACGAGCCGTTCGGCGACTCGTTCGTGCTGCCGGTGGCGGCCGGGGCGCAGTGCGTGCTCGAGTGGGCTCAGCTTCCCACCGAGCCGTCGCTGGTCAGCTTCTCGTGGGTCGCCCTCGGATCGCCGCCGCCCGGCAAGCAATCGCTCGAAGAGCAACAGCAAGGAGGCCAACCATGATGATCGCCCGCCCGAACGCCTGGGTCTCCGTCGACGAAGAGCCGGCGACGGTGCTCACGTACGCCCCCCGCGTGGACCCGGCGCCGCTGACCGTCAGCGTGCCGGGTCGCGACCCGACGCTCGGTGCACTGGTCGTCGTGATCACGAACGGGACGCCCGCGGACGTGCAGGTGAGCTCCGTGACGTTCACGATCACGGTCGGCCAGACGGGCCCGGACGGACCACCGCTGACCCCCACCGGAGAGGGGGTCAAGTCGCTCGTATCGGACACGACCAACTGGTCGTTCGACGGCCCCACGAGCCAGGTCACGAGCGGCTCGGCCGACTACGTGCTCGGCCCCCAGACCGGAAGCACCGTGACGCTGGCGGCGGGGGCGTCGGTCTACGTCGAGATCTACGACTTCCAGACGGCCGAGTCCCCGAGCACCTCCACCGTGACGGTCGAGGAGGTGATCGCCGACGGCGATCCGACGTTCACGAACATCGGCGTGAGCACGTTCCCCGACGGGTTCTTCTTCGACAGCCTCGCCGTAACCGTCCCGAGCGACAACGCGCTCACACCGGTCGCGCAGGTGGCCGGCGGGACCGGCGTGACGCTGACCTGGAACACGTCGCTCGTCGACGCGAGGAACCAGACCGTCTACTGGTCGAGCCCGACCAGCGGGCAGCAGCAGGCGACCCCGACGAAGCTCGGCGAGTGGAGCACCCCGCCGGACCAGCAGCTCACGAGCGACACGGTCTTCGTGGTCGTGGTCAGGGCGCAGGGCGTCCGCAACGAGTGGATGACCGCGTCGCTCGCCACGGCGGTGTCGGTCCTGGATCCCGCCCTCGTGGCGTCGTCGGCCTCGGTGAGCGGCGCCCTGAGCGCCGGGAGCGTGCAGGCCGCCTCGGCGACCGTCAGCGGCGGCTTGGAAGCGGGCACGCTCACGGCCGGGACCGGCACCTTCGGCGTGCTGCTTGCCGCGGGCAGCGCGACGGTGAACATGCTCGGCGGGCCGGACACGATTCCGCTCCAGCCGAGCGGCCCGTACCCGTCCTTTACGAACTACGTCGCGAACACCGACGGAATGGTTATCGGGGCGGTGACGTGGCCGGACATCGACCCCTCGGTCGGTACCGCTTGGGCGATGGCCTGCGGGACCAGCGGGCCTCTCCAGCTGTATACCGGCGGCACTCGGTCGGACGACAGCGGTCCCAAGCTCGCCGGCGATTCGTTCGTGCTTCCCGTCGCGGCGGGCGCGCCGTTCAGCCTCTGGTCGATGCTGCAGGGGAGGGCCGGGTCGGGGTCCGCGAGGTTCACCTGGATGTCGCTGGGATCGCCGCCGGCGGGCCAGCCGCCCTACGAGCAGATCGGGACCGCGGAGCCGGTCGACCTCGCCGCGCTCGGCCTACCGAACCTCCCACCCCAAGAAGGGACCGACTGACGATGATGATCACCCGCCCCAACGCCTGGGTCTCCGTCGAGGACGACCCCACGACGCAGCTCACCTACGCCCCGCGCGTGGACCCCGCGCCGCTGACCGTCAGCGTGCCCGGCCGCGACCCGACACTCGGCTCGCTCGTGGTCGTGATCACCAACGGGACGCCGGCGGACGTGGAGGTGAGCTCGGTGACGTTCACGATCGTGGTCGGGACGACCGGCCCGGAGGGCCCGCCGCTGACCCCGACCACCGAGGGCGTCAAGTCGCTCGTCTCCGACACGACCAACTGGTCGTTCAATGGGCCGCCCAGCCCGCGCACGAGCGGCACGGCCGACTACGTGCTCGGCCCGGCGACGGGGAGCACCGTGAAGCTGGCGGCGGGGGCGTCGGTCTACGTCGAGATCTTCGACTTCCAGACCGTGCAGGTTCCGAGCACCTCCACGATCACGGTCGCGGAGGCGATCGGCGGCGGCGATCCACAGTTCACGAACATCGGCGTGAGCACCTTCCCCGACGGCTTCTTCTTCGACGGCCTCACCGTGAACGTCGGGAGCGGCAGCGCGCTCGCGCCGGCCGCGCAGGTGGTGAACGGGACGGGCGTGACGCTGACCTGGAACTCGTCGGTCGTCGACACGAAGAACCAGGCCGTCCTCTGGTCGAGCGCCACCGGCGGGCAGCAGCACGCGATTCCGACGAAGCTCGGCGAGTGGCCCACGCCCGCGGGCCTGACGAGCGACACGGTGTTCGTCGTGCTGGTGACCGCGCAGGACGTGGGCGGCGAGCCGATGACCGCGTCGCTGGCGACGGCGGTGTCGGTGCAGAACCCCGCGCTCGTGGCGAGCTCGATCCAGACCGGGCAGTCGACGGTGAGCGGCAACGAGACGGTCGGGGGAACGCTCACGGCGACCGGCGGCATCGCCGCCAACGGCGGGCTCACCGCGACCGCGGCGACCGTGAACGGTGCGCTGAACGCCAACGGCGGGCTGACGACCAACGCCGCCATGGTCAACGGCGCGCTCATGGCGAGCGGCGGGATCGCCGCCAACGGCGGCATCACGGCGAGTGCCGCCGCCGTGAACGGCGCGCTGACCGCCAGCGGCGTCGTCAACGCCAACGGCGGGCTGAATGCCACCGGCCTCAGTGTGAGCGGGGAGGCGCGGGTCACCGGCTTCACCACGCTCTCGTACCTGAACCTGACACGCCTGTTCATGAACACGGACGTCATGAACTCGATCTACGCCATCAACAACTCGGCCCAGTATCCGACCGGGTACTTCCAGAACAACGTCGGACGGTCGGGAAACCAGGTCACCGGCGTGTACGCCAAGGTCGCCCAGGGCAGCGACTGGGGGCTCTACACCAACGGGCGCTCGGGCAGCGACAACTCGGCGGTCACGCACGTGGAGACGCGCGACGGCCACCGCGTGGTGACCTCGCCGCTGGTGCTCGAGGCGGAGGTGCAGGTGTCCGGCCAGGCGCGGCTCCGCAAGGGCCGGGCGACCGTGGAGCTGGGGGCGGACGGGGCGGACATGATCCTCCACGGCGAGGAGCACTCGTACCGCGTGCTGGTCACGCCGACGGCGCGCTGCAACGGGCTCGCCGTCACGTCGAAGGACGATGCGTGCTTCGAGGTCGAGGAGCTGCTCGACGGCGACAGCGACGCGGAGTTCGACTGGCTCGTGATTGGCCGCAAGCGCGCGGCGCTGGGATCCTCGCACGCCGACGTCCTGCCGGAGAGCCTGCCGGTCGTGGAGGAGCCGCCGCCGATGGACCACTAGGGGGTCCGCAGGCCCACGGGCCGCAGGTAGTTACCGCCCGGCCGGCCCTCAGAACGGCCGCGGCTGCCCGATCCGGTACGACGTCGCGTTCTGGAACCTGTTCGCGAGGATGTCGTTGCCGAAGGCCTTCGCCGAGTCCGTGACCGCGATCGGGATCCAGCCGAACGAGTACTCCGCGAGGTCCGCGAGAAACTCGGCCTCCACCTGGTAGGGGGAGTGGAACTTGATCGGGTTGGCCCCGAGGTCGATCGTGTGCAGCTGGCCGAAGTCGAACGCGCCCGTGCCGTGGAAGTAGAACTTGTCCCCCTCCTGGCCACCCGTGATCGCCCCACCGAACTCGTGGTGGGACTGCCAGTTGTACTTGTACTGCCAGTGGTGCCAGCCCTCGTGGACCATCACGGAGGCCCGGCGCGCCGGATCGTCCACGTACACGCCGACGTTGAAGACCGGGCAGTACATCTCGGTCCTGCTGCCGGACTCGATCGCTTTGGCGGACAGGCCATCGTTGCGGTTCCTGAACTGGTACTCGTAGTCGTCGTGGAAGGCGTTGTCCGCGCCGTTCGCCGCGAGCATGTAGTCCTCGCGACTGTGGAACTGCGGGAGGTACTCGTTCCGGATCGCGTAGGTGAGCAGGTAGATCGAGTTGATCATCTTGCCGTAGGGGAGCCGAGCGTCGTCCGGCGCGCCGCCGCCGGCGGGATTCCACGAGTCGTCCGTGAGGTCGAACGCGGCGCGCGCGTAGCTGTAGAACTCGGGCCACTGCGCCTGGTAGGGGATGAGCCGCCACACGGCCAGGTCGACCGCCGCGACCCCGTCAATGCACACCGTGGCCCCGCTCGTTTCGGTGCGGCATCTCGGGCGGGTGGCCGTGCTGCGCCGCATGCTCGGCGGCCAGCCGCTCGAAGTCCTCGGCGTACATGCCGTCGAAGCGCCGCGGGAGGCCGACGGCCCACGCGTCGGCCGAGCGGACACGCTTGGCGAGCTCCGCAGCGGCATCCGGGTCGTCGTCGCGGTTGAACAGGTACGCGTCGATGGCCGCCGCCCGCACGGCGCCCAGTGGGTGGTCGAGGACGATCTTCATCACGCGGTCCTCCTGATCCGTCTTGAGGACCCACGCGAGCATCTCCGCGGCGCGCGCCTCGAGGATCCCGACGGGCTCGAAGCCGCACCCGTCGCCGTCGGCGGGCTCGGGGGACGGTCCGTAGATCTCCTGCTTGCTCATCCACAGGAAGCGCTCGAGGGCGTCCACCGAGGAGGGCTCGGCGAGCTCTCCGATGATCGACAGGAGAAGGCCGTGGCGCCCCACGTCCGAGGTCGGGAGCGAGTGGAGCTCCTGGTGCAGCACGTCGGCGACGGCGGACCGCTCACCCCACTCGCCGATCATCCGGCGCACGTCGTCGCGGCGCCCGTTCGGAGTCGAGGCGACGGCCTCGATGAGCGCGCTCAGCGCCTCTCGGTCGCGCGGCGGGGGCAGGGGCAGGGTCGGGGACTCGGTCTTGGGCTCGATCTCCTGCCGCGCGGGCGGGTACGCGTAGGCCGAGGTCTTGCCTCGCCCGAGATCCATCTCCTCCGGTCCCTTCATGGGCGCACTCTCGCGGCTGAGGCATCCGCAATGTAACCCCCCTAGATGGGGGGTTAATGCGCATGAATCCGCTCATGAAGTCTTGCGCGATCAGGTGTAGGATCCGACGCGCTTGCGGCTCTTCACTGCGCTTCGCCGCCCCGCCCTCGCCCTGTTCGGCGCAGCGCTGGTCGCCTGCCTCGCCCTGGCCCTCGCGAGCACCGCGCAGGCCCGGACGGACGACCGCGCGAAGGACGTCTACTGGATCCACGGGTTCAGCCACAACGAGAGCATCGACTGCGCGAAGGAGTTCGCGGTCATGAAGGAGCGCTTCCGGTCATGGGGCTTCACGGGCCGGTGGGCCACCGTCGGCTACTACACGGGCGACAAGAACTGCACGATGGCCGAGGGCCACGGGTCGTACCACTCGCGCCACGCCGGCGGTCACTCGCGCGACCGGCACACGGTGAACGACCCGCTCGAGCACATCGCCTACCACCTCGCGTGGCTGATCTACGACCTGAGCACGAAGCACGGCAGGACGGTCGACGTGGTCGCGCACTCGATGGGCGGCCTGCTCATCCGGTACGCGATCGCCCAGACGAGGAATCACGACCCGGACTTCCCGCCGTCGCTGAGGATCGAGGACGTGGTGACGATGGGCACGCCGCACGGAGGCGTGCGCAACAGCTGGTTGACGATCGGCTGCGGGACCTTCGCGTACCAGTGCCGCGAGATGTCGGCCGGGTCGGACTTCCTGAAGTGGCTCGAGGACGACGACCGCAACAGCAACGGCTGGAATCCGCAGTCGAGCGTCCCCACGGACTGGTCGACCTTCGGCTCCGACGACGACGACTTCGCCGCCGCGGACCGCGCGGCGGGGACCGCGCGAGATCGCAGCCCGTCCCACGACTACATCGGCTCGTGCCACAAGACCTGGTACAAGACGGCCGACGACATCGAGCACGGCGATTTCAAGACCGACGCGAGCAGCGCGCTGACCGCCGATGTCTACCGCTACAACTGCAACGGCGGCGGCTGGAGGAGCGACCCCGACTCGCACTGGCCGATCCGACGGGCGGCTCGCGCTCTGACGTTGGGGACCGAGTAGCAACGGAGGAGGAGACGAGCGACATGGGAACGATGTTCGACACGGTTGGCGACCCGAAAGAGACCTTCTCGGGGCTCGAGGTGGAGGCCGTCGCGGCCTATGGAAACGGCAGCTACGCCAACTACACGAGGGCGAAGGAGGAGTTCCCCCACGTGCCGGTCCTCGAGATCGACGTGAGCGGCGAGGGGATCGGGGACGCCGGCGATTTCGAGCGCGGTGACATGTCGTATGCGGATGCGGGGCCCTGGGCCAAGCGCCGGATCGCCGCGGGGGTGCACCGGCCGGTGGTCTACTTCTCGGTGTCGAACTGGCAGGCGGTGAAGCAGTCGCTCAGCGAAGCCGGGATCCACCCGAGCGACGTCCGGCTGTGGACCGCCCACTACACCGGCGAGGCCCACCTCTGCTCGTCGGCGTGCGGGTTCGGCGACAAGCCGACCGATCACGCCGACGCCACGCAGTGGACCGACCCGGACACGGCGCCGGCTCCGTACAGGGGCCGCAACATCGACGTCTCGGAGACCGCGGCCAACTTCTTCTGAGCCGGGTGGAGGGCTGGAGGGCTAGCGCGAGCGCGGCACGTCCCTGCCCGGCTCGTTCTTCCCGCCGGTCTGGACGAACGCCACGCAGTCGCCCTGGCTACTGAAGCCCAGCTCCGCGAAGTCCCTGAAGCCGCCTGCCTTGCACTCCTCAGGCGTCGTCGGCCGCGGCGGCTCCGGGTCGGGGTCCGGGTCCGGGTCGCCCTGGGACACGGGCGGCGTGCCGGTCAGGAACATCTCGGAGAAGTCCGCGAAGTTGGCCGGCTCGCCGGGCGCGTCGCTGTTGTAGAGGCTGCTGCTCTCGGCCTGTCCCTCGGTGGTGTACGTCCCGCCGGTCGCCGGCCGTATCACGGCCTCGTAGTTCGTGAGGCTCGCGCCGGAGGACACCTGGTACTGGTCCGCCTCCCTGCACGACGGGCCCGCGCCCGGGACGAGCTCGGCGAACTCCTTCGTCCCGGTCACCTCCCCGTTGACGGAGTCGATGGTGAACGTCGCGTGGAAGGCGGAGAGCGAGAAGCCGTTCGGCGCGTTCGGGTCCGGCACCAGGCTGAACGTGCCCTGCTCCTCGAACGTGCCGGGGTAGGGACCGAAGGCGGGGCCGGTCGCCGTGAACGAGAACGTCGACGTCCCGTCCGGGGTGCAGGTGCCCGTGGTCGTGAACTCGCCGGGCGTGGCGGCCGCCGGGAACGCGAACACCTCGCCCGTCGCCACCAGCTGCTCGCCGGTGAGGCTCGGCACCTGCGCGGCGGCCGGTGCGGCCGACCACAGCGCGGTCGCGATGCACGCAGCCGCGACCAATCCCCGCCTACCTGCCCACATCGCTCCCCCTCGATCGGAAATTCGGACCCGCTCAACCTAAGCGCTGTCTCGCGGATGCGCCAGCCCCCTTCGTCCCGCGGGTTCGGTAGCTTCGACGCCGTGAGCGCGCCCGACTCGCAGACCACCTCGACGCCGGCGGGACACCGTTACGACGCGGCGCTCGCCAACGCCATCGAGGCCAAGTGGCGCGAGCGGTGGGCGACCGACGGCGTGTTCCTCTCGCCCAACCCGCGCGGCGAGCTCGCCGAGCCCAACCACGGGCTGACCGAGCGCCCGAAGCTCTACGTGCTCGACATGTTCCCCTACCCCAGCGGGGAGGGCCTGCACGTCGGACACCCCCTCGGCTACATCGCCACGGACATCTACGCCCGCTTCAAGCGAATGGCCGGCTTCAACGTTCTCCACACGATGGGGTACGACGCGTTCGGCCTGCCGGCGGAGCGGTACGCGGTCGACACGGGTCAGCACCCCGAGGTCACCACGCGCAACAACGTGGCGAACATGGGGCGCCAGCTGCACCGGATCGGCCTCGGGCACGACGAACGGCGCGGGGTGTCCACGACCGACGTCGAGTTCTACCGCTGGACGCAGTGGGTGTTCCTCCAGATCTACGACTCCTGGTACGACGAGGAGGCGGATCGTGCCCGGCCCGTCGAGGAGCTCGTCGCCGAGCTGGACGCCGGACGCCGCGGACTGCCCGACGGGCGTGACTGGCGGTCGCTGGACGAGCGCGAGCGGCGCAGGGCGATCGACGCGCAGCGGCTCGCCTACCTCGACGAGGTGACGGTCAACTGGTGCCCCGCGCTGGGCACGGTGCTCGCCAACGAGGAGGTGACGGTCGACGGGCGCAGCGAGGAGGGGAACTTCCCCGTCTACCGGCGTCCGCTGCGTCAGTGGATGCTCCGGATCACCGCCTACGCCGACCGCCTGGTCGAGGACCTCGCGGAGCTCGAGTGGTCCGACTCGCTGAAGGCCATGCAGACCAACTGGGTCGGGCGCAGCCCCGGAGCCGTGATCAGGTTCGGGCTCGAGGCACCGGGCGCGGACGAGCTCGAGGTCTTCACCACCCGCCCCGACACGCTTTTCGGAGCCACGTTCGTCGCGATCGCGCCGGAGCATCCGCTGCTCGAGGGCGACCTCCCGGCGGAGACGGCGGAGGCGTGCGCGGCCTACCGCGAGGAGGCCACACGCCGCAGCGACCGGCAGCGACAGGTCGAGACGGAGCCGTCCGGCGTCTACACCGGCCTCGACGCCATCCACCCGCTCACGGGCGAACGGGTACCGATCTACGCCGCCGATTACGTGCTGATCCAGTACGGCAGCGGCGCGGTCATGGGCGTACCGGCGCACGACAGCCGCGACCACGCGTTCGCGCGCGCGTTCGGCCTTCCGATCCCGGTCGTCGTGCAGCCGCCGCCGGACTGGCTCGCCGAGCACGGCCTGTCGGAGGACACCCCCGCGGCCGAGTGGCCCGACGCGTACACGGGCGCCGGCACCTCGGTCAACTCCGGCCCGGCGTTCGACGGGCGGCCCACCGAGGAGGCGCACCGGCTGATCGTGGAAGCGCTGGTCGAGGCGGGCCGCGGCGAGCGACGGGTCGGCTACAAGCTGCGCGACTGGCTTTTCAGCCGGCAGCGGTACTGGGGCGAGCCGTTCCCGATCGTCTACGACGAGCACGGCGACCCGCATGCGATTCCAGACTCGATGCTGCCGGTCGAGCTGCCCGAGCTCGAGGACTTCGCGCCCGTCGTCGACGAGGACTCCACGGCCGAGCCCGAGCCTCCCCTCGCCCGCGCGGCGGACTGGGTCGAGGTCGAGCTCGACCTCGGGGACGGGCCCAAGCGCTATCGCCGCGAGACCAACACGATGCCGCAGTGGGCCGGCTCCTGCTGGTACTACATCCGCTACGTCGACCCGCGCAACCACGAGGCGTTCGCCGACCCCGACAACGAGCGCTACTGGCTCTCGAGCGAGGGCCAGATCGGCGGCGTCGACCTGTACGTCGGGGGTGTCGAGCACGCGGTGCTGCACCTCCTGTACGCGCGCTTCTGGCACAAGGTCCTGTACGACCTCGGCCACGTCTCGAGCCCCGAGCCGTTCCAGCGGCTGTTCAACCAGGGGATGGTCCAGGCGGCGGCCTACACCGACGAGCGCGGCTTCTACGTCAACGCCGCCGAGGTCGAGGAGCGCGACGGCCGTCACTTCCACGGCGGAGGCGAGGTCACACGCCACTACGGCAAGATGGGGAAGAGCCTGAAGAACGGCGTCTCCCCGGACGAGATCATCGACTCGTACGGAGCGGATGCGCTGCGGCTCTACGAGATGTTCCTGGGGCCGCTCGACCAGAACCGGCCGTGGGAGACGCAGGGGATCACCGGCGTCGCGCGGTTCCTGCGGCGCGTCTGGCGGATGGTCGTTGATCCTGAGACGGGAGACGTGGTCGTCGGCGAGGGGGCGCCGCCGGACGCGACCCTGCGCGCGCTCCACCGGACCATCGCGACCGTCCGCAGCGGAATCGACCGGCTGCACTTCAACACCGGGATAGCGGCGCTGATGGAGCTCTCGAACGACCTGCGCGACACGTATGCCGAGGGCGCCGTGCCGCGCCAGGTGGCGGAGTGGTTCGTGCTCGCGCTCGCGCCGTTCGCTCCGCACATGTGCGAGGAGCTGTGGGAGCGGCTCGGCCACACCACCTCGCTCGTCTACGCAACGTACCCCGATCCCGACCCGGCGCTCCTCGAGCGCGAGGTGGTCACGATCGCGGTGCAGGTGAACGGCAAGTTGCGCGGCTCGTTCGACGCGGCGCCGAACACCGACCGCGAGAGCCTCGAGGAGACGGCGCGTGGGCTGCCGAACGTGGCCTCGCACCTGAGCGGTCGCACCGTGAAGCGGGCCGTGGTCGTGCCCGGGCGGCTCGTGAACTTCGTAACGGACTGACGCCGCGCACGTCACAGTCGGCCCCCGCGGGGCCTCTCAACGGTTGACACGCAGATCGACCCGGAGGAGAGACGCGGATGGACACGACCCAAGGCGCAGTGCTCGAGTTGGTTGTCTTCAAGCTGAAGGACGGCGCTGCCCGCGAGCAGCTGCTCGGGACGGTCGACGCGGTGTCCGCCTGGGTGGCGGAGCAGCCGGGCTTCGTCGGGCGCGAGCTGGCCCACGACCGAGGCGGCGACCGTTGGATCGACATCGTCCGCTGGCGGAGCCTCGAGGACGCCCACGCCGCCGCCGAGCTGGCGATGAGCTCGGAATCGTGTGCGCCGATGTTCGGCCTGATCAACATGGAGTCGATGCTGATGCTCCACGCCGAGCCGGCGATCGCACCGGTCCACGCGTGACGGCGCGGCGCGCGCTCGAGGCCGAGGAGATCCTGAGCGAGCTCCTCGGCCTCGACCCGGGCCTCACGCGCGAGCGCTACTGGGGCGAGGACGCGGTCTTCTACAACCCGGGCCGAGCGGCCCCGCTCGGCGTCATCCTCGCCGCGATCAAAGACCACGACGGGCCGAACGACCGATCGGCGCAGCTCGATCGGCCCGGCGTCTACCGCTTCGCCTTCGGCATGGCCCCCGACTCCTACGAGCGCCGCTTCGGCGCGCACCCGGGCCGGCCGCCGAAGGGCGGCGTGATCGACCTGCCCCACTACGACCCGGCGCGGGTGGGGCGGCTCATGCCGCATCCGGTCTACGGCTGGATGAGCTGGGTGCAGATCCTGGCGCCCACCGCGCGCACGTTCGCGCCGCTGCGCCCGCTCCTGCTCGAGTCGCTGGAGATCGCGCGCGCGAAGTGGAGCCGCCGCGCGTAATCTCGAGGCGATGCCCCTGCCGCCCGACATCGACAGCCTGGTCGCCCGCGCGCAGCGGGGCGACGCCGCGGCGCTCGAGGCGGTGTGCGCCCGCGCGCGCCCGCTTCTCGTTCGGCACGCGCGCCGGCTACTCGGGCGCTCCGCGGACGCCGAGGACGCCGTGCAGGAGGTGCTCATCCTGACCTGCGCCCGGATCGGGACCTACCGCTGGGAGGGCAGCTTCGCCGGCTGGCTCTACGCGATCGCCACCCGCAGCATCCTGCGTCGCGCCGCCCGCACGCCACGCGACGCCGCCCTCGCCGCGGAGCTCGCCGACCGCGCCCTCGTGTCGGATTACGAGCCGATGACCGAGGCCGAGTGGCGGCTGGTCGAGCAGGACGTGCACATGGCGTGCACCGTCGGCGTGCTCACCGAGCTGTCGCCCGAGACGCGCAGGCTGTACCTGCTCGGCGAGGTCCTGGCGGTCCCGGACCGCGTGGGCGCCGAGGTGGCGCGGACGACGCCCGCCGCCTACCGCAAGCGCCTGGAGCGCGCGCGCCGAGCGGTGGCCGCCGCGGTCCGTGCCCATGCCCAACCCTCCGAGGACGACGGCCGCGTGGCCGCCGCCGCCCGCGAGCTGGACGACCTGCTCCGCCTCGGTGAGCTCCACCGTGCCCACGCCCGCCCCGGCACGCCGGCCGGCGCTCTGCGCGCGCTCGAGCGCGTGGCGCCGACGCTGGCGAGCTGAGCGGCCGCGGGCTAAGCGGGTCGCAGAAGCGCCTCGGCCAGCGTTCTGAGGATGGGGGCACCGGTGCGAGTCTCGATCCACCCGAACTGCCCGGCCGGGTTGAGATCCAGGAAGTACGTCTTGCCGTCGTGCGTACAGGCGAGGTCGATCGCCGCGTACCGGAGTCCCGCCGCGTCCACGAGCGCTCGGATCCGGTCGACCTCGTCCGGAGCGGCCTCTACGAGCTCGTGGGAGACCGCGTTCACGTCCCGACGCCAATCGACCTCGGTCCGGGCGCTCGCCTGTGAGTCGATCCGGCAGACGAACACGGTGCGGTCGACGACGGTGACTCGCAGCTCGCATGCCTTCTCGAGATACGGCTGCACCAGCACGGGCGCTCTCGTCAGCCCGGTGCGGCTGCTGTCGAGCTCGGCGCTCGTGCACCGTTGCGTGTAGGCGACAGCCATGGCCCCGTCGGGCGTTTCACGCCACGCGCCGCCCTGGGACTTGACAGCGACCTGGTCGAACTGCTGAGCGAAGCGGACGATCCTGTCGGGGTCGTTGGAGAGCAGCGTCGGTGGGACGTCGAAGCCCGCACGGGCGGCGAGCTTCATCTGCGCCAGCTTGTTCCCGTCCAACCAGCTCGCCCTCAGGGGATGGTTGATCCAGATCGATTCGGGGGCGGTCGCCGCCAGGCCGCGGAGCGTCAGCTCCCACTCGTGGCGGACGTACCGAGCTGTGGACGCGTCGTCGTCGCTTGCAAGTGGCGGCTCGGCGTGCCAGTTCCAGATGCCCCGGCACGCGTCGAGCCGGATGGGATCGCCGCCGAGCCTGATCTCCGCGCCACACGCGTCGAGCGCCACGCAGCCCTCACGCGGAAGCCGCCTTGTCGAGAGTACGTGCGCCTGGCCGCCGAGCGACGCAACACATTCGACGAGAGAAGCGACGGTGGGCGAGCCCTCGTCGCTCGCGACGATGACTTGAGGCGACTGCGCCCGGCTCAATCCTTGCAGGCGTAGTCCCAGGCGACGATGCGCTTGCCGTCGGCGTGCTCGACCGTCGAATAGCCGCCGCAACCGGTTCCGCCCTGCGCCTCGAGGTGCGAGACGAACTCCGCCTTGCTCATCAGAAACGGCTCCGCCGCGGTCGCGGATTCGATCCCGGTGGCGATCTCGTCGCTCGAACGCTCTGCCATCAGTCAGTCCTTGGTCCGGGGATGAATTTTCAGCTTACCTCGGCAGGGCCCGCCTCGCAGGTGGGGAGGCTCGGCGCTCAGCGTGGGCGGTCGCGGTCGCGCGAGGGCTGGACGCGCTTCGGCTCGCCGGGCATCTTCGGGTAGTCCGGCGGGTACGGCATGTCGGCCTCGCCCTCGGCCTCGTCGCGCTCGTACATCTCGAGCAGCGGCTCCAGCGAGTGGGCGGCATCGTCGATCGCGGCGTGGAGGTCCCCCACCGCGGCGAAGCGCGCCGGCATCGTCGCGACCGTGAAGTCCTCCGGCGCGACCTCCGGCAGCTCGTCCCAGGTCACCGGGGCCGAGACCGGCGCACCCGGCTTCGGGCGGATGCTGTAGGCCGAGGCGATGGTCCGATCGCGGGCGTTCTGGTTGTAGTCGACGAAGATGCGCTCGCCGCGCTCCTCCTTCCACCACTTGGTGGTCACCTCGCCCGGCAGGCGGCGCTCGAGCTCGCGTCCGAACGCGATCGCGGCGTGGCGGACGTCGGTGAAGGTCCAGCGCGGCTCGATCCGGACGTAGATGTGCACCCCGCGGCCACCCGAGGTCTTGGGGAAGCCCACGTAGCCGAGGTCGTCGAGGAGCGCGCGCGCCGTGGCCGCGACGCGCACGGCGTCGTCGAAGTCCGTCCCCGGCTGCGGGTCGAGGTCGAGGCGCAGCTCGTCCGGGTGGTCGACGTCGTCGCTTCGGACCGGCCAGGGATGGAAGGTGATCGTGCCCATCTGGGCGGCCCACCCGACGACCGCCACCTCGGTCGGGCAGATCTCGTCGGCGTGACGGCCGGACGGGAACTGGATGCGGGCGGTCTCGACGTAGTCCGGAGCGCCCTTCGGGATGCGCTTCTGGAAGAAGGCGTCGCCGCCGCCCTTCTCGCGCGTCGACAGGACCATCCCGGGGTGCACACCCTTGGGCCAGCGCTCGAGCGTGGTCGGGCGCCGCGCGAGCGCGCGCATGATGCCGTCCCCGACCGCGACGTAGTAGTTGACCACGTCGAGCTTCGTGAGAGCGGGCGAACGCTCGGTCGCGGGGAAGAGCACACGGTCGGGACTGGTGACGCGCAGGTCACGGCCACCGGCTTCCACGGTCGTTGCGTCGGGCACGGGGGGAGCGTAGGGGAAGGCAAGCGCGCCCCCACGGCTCAAAATACGTGTGGGTCAGCCGATAGTCTGCCAAGCGACGTATCGGCGAGCAGGGGCAAGTGCGTCCAGCGCATCCGCCGGCGGAGCAGCCCACCCAAGAGACCTACGGCCATGACCGAGCCTGTCACCTCCGCAATGCCCATCGGATTCATCCTGCGAGCCGCGACGCGCGACGCGCAGGCCGCGGCTCAGGCCGCCCTCGATCCGGCGGGCATCACGCTGCGCGAATACGGCGCGCTGACGGTGCTGCGCGAGGATGGGCCGCTGTCGCAGCAGGAGCTCGCGCAGCGGCTGGGCATCGACCGGACCTCGACGGTGTTCCTCATCGATCGCCTCGAGGAGCTGAAGCTCGTGAAGCGGCGACGCAGTCCGGCCGACCGCCGGGCGTACGCACTCGAGCTGACCCGCACGGGCACGCGCGTCCAGGGCCGCGCTCAGGCAGCGATGGCCGAGCAGGAGAGCAGGTTCCTGTCGGGGTTGACGCAGCGGGAGCGCCAGCAGCTGGTCGATCTGCTCATGCGGCTGGTCGAGGCGCCCAGCGACTGAGCGCCCCCGGCCAGCCGCGTCTCACAGCCGGCGCCAGCGCACCAGCAGCCCCTCGAGCGCCGCGACCTCCGCGAGCCGCCTGCCGAGCCCGCGCAGCAGCGGCGGGCGCGCACCCAGGGGCGGCTCGGCGCTCGGGTGAGCTTCGGCCGCCGGCTCGCACCCGATCCGCTCGCCCGCCATCGCCAGCAGCCAGAGGGTCGTGCCCGGCGTCACCTGCCGCGCTTCCCCGGCGGCACCCTCGTCACCGCCCGAGGGCCCATCCGCGGGCCGCTCCGGCCCGGACTGCGTCATCCGCCTGTTGGTCATGATGACCTCCCTTCCGTGGTCACGCTCTGCGGAGAGCCGATCCGGACTCGGTTCTGGCGGCGTCGTCGTCGCCCACCGATTCCGCTTCGTCGAGGGCGTGCCCGAGCGCGTCCACGGCGAAGTCGAGCTCGGCGTCGGTCGCCACCATGGGGGGCAGCAGCCGAATCGTCTCGGGCGCGCTGAGGCACGGGGACACGAGCAGCCCCTGCTCGGCGAGATCGACGAGCACGGTGCCGGCCAGCCCGGCGCTGCGTAGCTGGATCCCCCAGAGGAGCCCCCGTCCCCTGACCTCCGACACGACCGCATGGCGGCTGGCCGCGAGATCGTCGAGCTCCCGCTCGCAACGTGCCGCGATCTCTCGCGCGCGCACCGCCGCGGCGTCGATCGCGTCGAGCGCTGCGGTGCCGGCGGCGCAGGCCAGCGGGTGCCCGCCGAAGGTGGCCGTGTGCCAGGTCGGGTCGCGCGCGAGCGGGCTGTAGAGGTCGTCGGTCGCGACCATGGCCGAGAGCGGCAGCACCCCTCCGCCGAGAGCCTTCCCGAGCAGGACGGCGTCGGGCTCGGCGCCCTCGGCCCGCGCGATCGAGAACGGGCCGCACCTGCGCAGCCCACACTGGATCTCGTCGCTGATCACGTACGCGCCGGCGTCGTGGGCCGCGGCGGACCAGCGCCGCATCACGTCCGGCTCCAGGCGGCGCACGCCGCCCTCGCCCTGCACCGGCTCGAATACGAGGGCGGCGACGTCACCTCGCTCGAGCTCCGCCTCGACTCCCGCGACGTCGTCGCGTCCCACGCGGGTGACGTGGCCGAGCAGCGGCTCGAGACCGGTGCGGAACGCTGGGCTCGCGGTGAGCGCGAGGGCTCCCAGCGTCTTCCCGTGGAAGGCCCCCTGCAGGGCTAGCACCCTCAGGCGGCCGGTCCGCCGCCGGGCCAGCTTGACCGCGACCTCGACCGCATCGGCGCCGTCGGTGCCGATCCAGAGTCGCGGGAAAGCGCCGTCGAAGCGGTCGAGCAGCGCCACGGCGAAGGCCGCCACGGCGGGATTCGCGAGCGTTCGCGTGGCCGTCGGCATCGACCCGAGCTGGCGCTCCACGGCGCGCACGACCGCCGGGTGGCGGTGGCCGAGCAGCGTGACACCGTACGACCCGAAGTCGACCGCCCGCCGCCCGTCCGACAGCGTGACGGTCGCCCCGTCGGCCTCGACCTCGACGGCGTCCCTCCCCGCCATCTTGTAGCCGAGCGCGAGTCCGGGGGAGAGATGCCGCCTGATCGCGTCTATGACCCAGCCGTCGCTCGCCGGCTCCGACCGCCGCCCCGATGGCGGCGGCGCCGTGGGGGCCAGTTCGGTCACGCGCCCACGGACCCTCTACCGCGGCGCCGGCGCCGGGCGCTCGAGCGCCGTGTGCTCGACCCCCCGCAGCATCTCAGCGCAGTTGTCGCGCAGCGCGCGCTGCGCGACCGGGTTCAGCATGTCCGCGAGCAGCGGGATGCCGATGTCGAAGGAGACGCGCAACCTCACGCTCGTCAGCGCGTCGCCCTCGGGGGTCACCACCCACTCGCCGTCCAGCCTCTCCATGTCGCCGGCGACCTGCTCGAAGGTCATGGTCAGGCGCTGCGAGTCGATCGTCTCCACCTCCTCCCACTCGAGGATCGATCCCTTCAGCAGCACCGACCACACGCTCCGCCGCTTCCCCTCGCGTTCGTCGTCCAGGATCTCGATCGAGCGCACGTTCTCCATCGACGCGGGGTAGCGGTCGATGGCGACGATGGCGTCCCACACGACCGCCGCGGGGGCGCGGATCTCCATGTCCAGCGCGACCTCAGGCACGGGCCTCTCCCTGCTGGCTCCGCGTCCACTCCTTGGGGAGGAAGCCCTCCTCGCCCATCGCGTCGATGAACGTCAGCCAGTCGCGCGCGAAGGCGAGGGCCGGGTAGTAGCCCTCCGGGCTGAGTGGATCGGGGATCTCGCCGACGACCTCGCGGACGCGCTCGACCAGGCGCTCGGACCGGGCGACGAGCTCGGCGGGCGTCAGCTCGTAGCTCGAGCGCACGAGCTCCCAGCACTCCCCCCCGAGCTCGTGCCCGCTCAGGCGCTCGAGCGCCCACGCGACGCGCATCCGTGGCGGCGGCAGCGGCCGCTCGTGGTTCAGCACCATGTTGAGGACGACGGCGCAGTTCTGCCCCACCGTGCGGGCCGTATGGCGGACGAGACCGTCCTGCTCGGCGGCCAGCCCGCCGCGCATGTCCTCGAGCAGGGCGACGATCGGCAGGCCCATCCGCCACATCGCGTGCCCGTGAGTCCACGCGTACCGCCGCGCGTCGACGTCGATCGTCCTCACGACCCCTCCCCCACGTGCGTCAGCTCGGCCGCGGTGACCCCGCGCGACCAGACCATCGCCACGACGCCGCGCTCGTAGAGCTCCACCGCGAGGCTCGCCTCGGCGGGGTCGCATTCCGCGGCGGGCCACGGGCCCCCCTCGCCGTAGCGGTCGACGAGCCGCCCCCAGGCGGCGGCCTCCGCCTCCTCGATCCGCCACACCATGCCGGGCTCGGTCGCCACGAGAACCCGCTCGCCGCCGAGCGCGAACGAGCGTAGCCCCGCGGGCGACCACGCGAACAGCGGCGCGAGGCGCTCCGGCGCCAGCTCCATGCCGGTCATGCGCTCGGCCAGCTCCGTGGCGCCGGCGACGAAGCCGCCCACGTCGCTC
>DASVPL010000322.1:0-18210 GCA_036382905.1 Thermoleophilaceae bacterium
GGTCACGCTCGTGGCGGGCAACCACGACCACCAGCTCGCCGCCCCGCTGCTCGACGCGCACCGCCTCGACGGCGCGGCCCCGCTGGCGCTGGACGCCGCGGCACCGCCGCCCGCCACCGGCCCCGTCGCCTCGATCGCCGAGTGGCTCGGGCCCGCGGAGCTGCGGCTCGCCTACCCCGGCACCTGGATCCGCGACGACGTCTACGCCACCCACGGCCACTATCTCGACCTCCACAACACCGTCCCCGCGCTCGAGTGCGTCGCGGTGTCCGCGGTCGAGCGCGTGCTCGGTCGCTCGGAGGACGGGCGGCGAACGCCGGACGACTACGAGGCCGCGCTCGCGCCGTTCTACGCGCTGGCGTTCGAGCTGGCCCAGGCGCGCAAGACGACCCGCCAGACGACCGGCGGCGCGTCGGTTGCGATCTGGCGGCGCACCGGCGGCGCCGGCAGCCCCACCACGCTCACCGGCCGGCTGCTCGCGGACGTCGCCATCCCAGCGGCCGTCGGGGCTCTCAACCGCACCGGGATCGGCCCGTACCGGCCCCAGCTCGACGGGCCGGCCCTGCGACGCGCCGGGCTGCGCGGGATCGCCGAGGTGACGAGCCATCTCGGGGTCGACGCCCCGTACGTGCTGTTCGGCCACACGCACCGCTCCGGCCCGTGGCCCGGCGACGACGCGAGCGAGTGGTCGCTGCCCAGCGGCGGGCGCCTGCTCAACACCGGTAGCTGGATCTTCGACGAGGCCTTCGGCACGGCCGGCCCCTACGTCCCGGGCACGTGCGTGTTCGTGGACGCCGACGGCCCCCCGCGCCTCGAGCGCCTGCTGGGCGAGGAAACCGCTACTCGAACTTGAGCCGGGTCTTGCGCTCCCTGGCCGCGCCGCCCTTGCTGGGCGCTTCGATCAGGGTGATCGGCACGCGCTGCCCGCTCTCGACGTCCTCCACCGCGCGGCAGTAGCTCGTCATGTTGGCGGTCACGGCGTTGCCGTCGATCTCGGTGATCAGAACCTCCTCGAGGTGCTGCGCCGCCGCGTCGGAGCCCGGGCTCGGCGAGCCCGCCACGATCCCCTCGGGGAGCTTCAGCTTGTCGAGCTCCGCCTTCTTGGGGACGATCAGCGCGAGCCCGGGCCAGCCCTGCGACTTCTCGTCGCGCAGGTCCTCAGCGACCTCCTTGAGGCGGTCGACGCCGATGGCGTAGCCCTGCCCCTGGATCGGCGCGCCGCCGAGCTGGGTGAGGATCGCCGTGTTCACGCCGACGAGCTTGCCCTCCTTGTTCACGAGCGGCCCGCCCGAGTTGCCCGGGCTGAGCGCGACGTCGATCTGCACGACGTTGTCGAGCGACGGCGCCTGCGGGTCGGGCAGGTTGAACGAGCTCTTCACGACCGACACGGTCCCGGCGGTGCTCGCGAGGTTGTCCTGGAGGCTCGCGTTCGCGGGGAAGCCGAGCGCGACCACCTCGTCGCCCTGCTTGATGTCGTCCTGCGACGCGAGCTCCATCGACTTCATGCCCTCGTTGTCGTCCACCTTGATCAGCGCCAGGTCGTCACACGGTGCGGCCGCCACCACCTTCGCGTCGCGCGAGTCCTCGTCGACCGCCACCTGGAGCTTCTGCGCGCCGTTGACCACGTGGTAATTGGTGATCACGTACCCCTCGCCGGCGTCGATCACCACGCCGCTTCCGGCACCATCGCCCTGCGCGGCCTGGACCTTCACGAGCACCGTCTGCGACTTCGCGTCCCTCACGATCTGGGCCACGCTCTTCTCGTCGTCGCCCCTCAGCAGCAGCACCGCGAGCAGCGCGGCCAGGCCGAGCACGGCCGCGCCGGCCGCCAGCATCGTCGCGCGCCGCGTCATCCGCAGCATGCGCCGGCGCTCGCGGGCGGGCACGACCTCGACCGCCTCGCCCTCGGTGGTGACGCGGACCTTCGAGACCGGGTCCTCCGGGCCGCCGTCGCTGCCCGCACCGGGCACGACCTCGACGGTCTGCCCCTCGGTCTCCACGCGCACGACCGGCGCCGGCTCGGCCGGCCCCTCGCCCTCCGCGCCGGCCAGCGCGCGCGCCTCCTCGGCCGGGTCGTCCACGCTTGGCTTGAGGAGCGAGTCGCCGATCCGGATCTCCTCGCCGCCGGTGATGTGGGCGGGCCCGCTGAGCAGATGCCCGTTGACGTAGGTCTCGCCCTCGAGCGGGTGCAGCTCGACCACCCCGTCGGGGCGCACCTGGAAGTAGGCGTGCAGCGGCCTGACATCCCCGCCGCGGACCATGAGCTGACACTCCTCGCCGGACCCCAGCAGGAAGCGCTCGCCCTCGACCCGAACCGAGAGACCCTCGCCCTCTCCGGAACCGATCGTGACCCACATGCCGCTCCGCCTCTCCTACTTGTAGGCGGCCCGCCCGCCTCCGGGGCGCGGCAGTTTACGCGGCTGTCGGCGTCTCCGCTGTAGCGGTTTCGTCCGCTTCAGTCTCGGGTGGCTTGGCGCGCGGCTCCTTGGCCCACTCCTCGTCGAACTCGACGCGCCACTTGCCGTCGTCGCCCTGCTCGAGCTTGAGCTTGGCTCGGAACGTGCGCCCGCTGCGGCCCCGGAAACCCGTGACCTGCTTCTCGGTCTTGTTCGTGGCCATCAGCTCCTTGACCACGCTCGCGGGGAGGATCTTGCCCGCCTTCTTCTTCCAGATCACGAAGCCGCAGCCGGGATCCTCGCGCGACCAGCACGAGTAGCCCTTGCGGTTCTCGATCACGTCGCGGCCGCAGACCGGGCACGGGCCGAGGTTGGCCCGCTCGATCTTCACGTCCTTCAGCTTGTCGAGCTCGGCGACGGTCTCGGTGGCGAACTTGGCGATGTCCGACATGAACGACGGCCGCGAGTCCTCGCCCTGCTCGATCAGCCCGAGCCGGCGCTCCCAGTCGCCGGTCAGCTCGGGCGAGGTGAGCGGGTGGGAGCCGAGCAGGCGGATCACCTGGATGCCCTTCTCGGTGGCCACCAGCGCGCGGCCGTCGCGCTCGATGTAGCCAACGTCGATCAGCCGCTCGATGATCGCCGCGCGCGTGGCCGGCGTGCCGATGCCGGACTCCTTCATGGCCTCGCGCAGCTCGGCGTCCTCGATGTCCTTGCCGGCCGTCTCCATCGCGCCGAGCAGCGACGCCTCCGTGAAGCGCCGCGGCGGCTGCGTCTCCTTGCGCAGCGACTCCATCTCGGTGACCTTCACCGACTCGCCCTGGTCGAGCTTCGGCAGGAGCTGGTCGCCGCCGGTGTCGTCGTCGGCGCGCTCGCCCTCGACCTCGGCCCCGTACACGGCCTTCCAGCCGGCCTCGAGCAGGCGCCTGCCGCTCGTGCGGAAGACGTGCTCGGCAACGGTCGTCTCGACCCGGGTGCGCTCGAACACGGCCTCCGGGTGGAAGACCGACAGGAAGCGCTTGGTGACCAGGTCGTAGATCTTCAGCTCGTCCGAGCCCATCCGCTCGAGGTCGTGCTCGGACTTGGTCGGGATGAGCGCGTGGTGGTCGTCGACCTTGTCGTCGTTGACCACGCGCCCGAGCGGGAGCTTGTCGAGCGACACGACGTACTCCGCGGCGCGGCGGTACTGGTCGTTGCGGCCGACGAGCTCGGCGGTCGGCTTGATCTCCTCGATCTGGTCGCTCGGCAGGTAGCGCGAGCTGGTGCGCGGATAGGTGATCGCCTTGTGCTCCTCGTAAAGGCGCTGCGCGGCGGCGAGCGTGCGCCGTGCCGAGAAGCCGAACAGGGTGTTGCCGTGGCGCTGTAGCGAGGTCAGGTCGTAGAGGAGCTGCGGGCGCTCGCGCTCCTCCTTCTTCTCGAGCTTCGTGATCTCGCCGGTGCCCTCGCGGGCCTCGGCGACGATGCGCGCCGCCAGCTCCTCGTCGATCCGCTTGCCGCCCAGGTAGCGGCCGCGGTAGGCGCGGTCGGGGTCGGCGAGGAACGCGGCCTCGACGAGCCAGTACGGCTCGGGCTTGAACGCGCGGATCTCCTCCTCGCGGCGGGCGACGAGCGCGAGGGTGGGCGTCTGCACGCGCCCCAGCGACACGGCGCCGTCGAACGCGGCCCGCAGCCGGATCGAGGCGGCGCGGGTCGCGTTCATCCCCACGACCCAGTCGGCCTCCGAGCGCGAGCGCGCGGCGTCCTCGAGGCTGTGCATCTCCTCGCCGGGGCGCAGGCGGGCGAAGGCCTCCTCGATGGCCTTGCGGGTCATCGAGGACAGCCAGAGCCGCTGCACGGGCTTCTCGATGCCGGACGTCTCGTAGGTGTAGGCGAAGATCAGCTCACCCTCGCGGCCCGCGTCGCAGGCGTTGACGATCCGGTCGACGTCCTCGCGCGCGATGAGCCCGTGTACCGCCTTGAGCTGCTTGCGCGAGCGCTCGTCGTTGGGCACGAGCTTGAACTTGTCGGGCAGGATCGGCAGGTCGGCGAAGCGCCACTTCTTCAGCTTCGGGTCGTACTCGTCGGGCGCGGCGAGACCAACGAGGTGGCCGACCGCCCACGTGATCACGTAGTCGTCGCCCTCGATGTAGGTCTTGTCCTTGCTGTTCTTGAAGGAGCCGGGCAGCGCGGCCGCGAGGTCGCGGCCCACGGACGGCTTCTCTGCGATGACGAGCGTCTTCCCCATGGCTAGCTCGGGACGGTAGCGGTTGGTGTCGACGCGGCCAAGCCGCTCGGGGCCGCTAGGGCCGCGGCATCGGCCCGCGGCTGCCGAGCCGCTTGCCGGAGGGGAGCGAGACGATCGTCATCGCCGCGTTGTCGTCCTCGTCGTTCTCCCAGATCCCGTTGCCCGGGTCGGCGACGTGGATGAAGCCGTAGCGGCCGGTCAGGCCGGTGATCTCGATGTACTGCTCGTGGTAGGTCGACGGATAGACATCTGACCAGCCCACCGAGGTCCCGAGGGTGACCGCGTTCGCGTGGCGGTTCTGGTTGCAGGCCGGGTACACGCGGCCGCGCGGCGAGCCCGCCATCGGTTGGGTCCGGACGAGGTCGCGCAGGCAGTAGTACTGCTTCGGGCCGGTGCGGACCCGCTCGACGGGGTTGTCGTTCTCGTCGAGCGTCCAGAGCTCGAAGCGCCCGGCGTCCTTGTACTTCCAGTAGCCGCCCTGGCCCGGGATGTTCTTGAAGCCGAGGCGCGCGGGCGTCTCGACGGTGCGCCGGCCTCCGCCGCGGAGCAGGATCCGCTGGTTGGCCTCCATGTAGTGCTTGCCGTATCGCTTGCCGCGCAGCTCGGCGGGACCCTCGCCGCGGCTGTCGATCGAGTTGGTGGCGTGCAGTAGCCGCCTGCCACTGCGCGTCTTCGAGACCATCAGGTCCGAGGGCGGCTGCATGCGCAGGTTCGGGCAGAGCAGCTCGGCCGCGTCGAGGCCGAGGCACGGGTTGTCGATCACGCCCGCGCCGGGTACGGGGGTGCCGCCCTGACCCTGGGCCGCGGTGGCCAGACCCAGCGCGAGCACGCACGCGGACAGGAGTGCGAGGGGGGTACGCACGATCGACCGGTATAGCACCGGCGTGTAAGCATCGATGCGCTCCGCTTCCCGCCCCCACCCACTCGGCTTTCCTGACTTATGGGTCCATGGCGCCCATAACCCAGGAAAGTCGAACGAAAGGCCGCGTGCTCAGTGCGTGCAGGGGCCGGTGTCCACCCGCTCGTTTGCGCGGGCCAGCCCCTCGCGGACGATCGAGTCCGGCACTCCGTAGCCGCCGCGCGGGCCGCCGCCGGTGGTCGAGGCGAAGACCGTCGCCAGCACGCGGCCGCGCGCGTCGACCAGCGGACCGCCCGAGTTGCCGGAGCGGACCACGCCGCGCAGCGCCGTCACGCGTCGGCGCACCGGACCGCGGCCATAGGAGTCCTGGGAGAGCACCGTCGTGGTGGCGCCCAGGCGCGCGGCGCGGATGCTGAGCGGCCCGTTGCCCGGATAGCCGACCACGGCGGCCGAGGCGCCCACCTCGGCGTCCTCGTTCAGGGTGAGCGCCGGAGTGCCCGCGAGCCCGGTCGAGCGCAGGATCGCCAGGTCGTTGCGCGAGTCGTACCAGATGGCGTCGGCGTCGTGGCGCGGACCCTCACCGCCGAGCTGGACGGTCGTGTCGTCCTGGCCGGCGACCACGTGCGCGTTCGTCACGACGATCCCGTCGCCGGCCACCCAGCCCGAGCCCTCGACGCCGAGCCCGCATGCCGTCCCGAGGATCTTCACTGTGCTCCGCGCGGCGCGGCGGATGTCCGGGTCGCGCGCGATGCGGGAGGTCGGCGGAGCCACCTCCGGGGCCGGGCCCCTGAAGGTCGGGGACGGGTCGAAGCGCGCGAGGGTGTTCAGCAGCGAGCGCGGCGGGAACGCGTCGTTGAGCCGCGTGAGGATGGCCGAGCGCTGTATGTCGCGCCGGAACTCGCGCGCGCCGGGCGTCTGAAGCGCGATCGCCCCGAGCATCCACGCGAGCCCGAGCCCCGCGCAGGCGAGCAGCAGCGCGCCGCCGACGCCGTCGGCGACGATCCCGAGCCCCCCGCGCACGCGCCGACGGAGCTGGAATCCCACCGTCTCCAGCACGGAGGCGAGCACGCCGCCGATCAGGAACGCGCCGACGAGCGCGAACACCGGCGCATACGGCGAGTGCGACCCGTCGTCCAGCAGCAGCGGGCCCAGTCGCGACCCGACGAAGCCGCCGCCGACGAAACCGGCGAGCGAAAGAGCGCCAACAAGCAGCCCCTGCGCGTAACCCCATACGGCCATGAGCACCGTAAAGGCCACGATGATCCAATCGATTGCGGTCATGCGCGGGTGCGCGGGCGGCGCCGGCCGCCGGGCGGACGGTCACACTAGCCGCTGACGGTGGCGTTCCAGGACCTATCAGCGGAGCGCCGGCGGCGTCTGAGGCGCCGGACCGTGCCGCTCCTGGCCGCCGCCGCGACGGTGATGCTGCTCCTCGCGGTGCTGAACGCGAGCTGCGGAGCCTCCGAGGAGGAGGTCACCGCCGGGCGCTTCGCGACCGCGTGGGAGCGCGGCGACTGGGAGGCCATGCACCGCCAGCTCACGCCGGCCGCGCAGCGCCGCTTCCCGCCCGATGCGCTGCGGCGTGCTTACGAGGCGGCCGCCGCCACCGCGACCTCCACCGCCGTCACCACCGGAGAGCCGCGCGGCGACGGCGACGGCGCCGTGGTCGAGGTCACCGCGCGCACGCGCGTGTTCGGCCCGGTCCGCGGTGAGCTGCGACTGCCGGTGGAGGACGGCCGCGTGGACTGGGCGCCGCACCTCGCCTTCCCGGGGTTGAAGGAGGGCGAGCTGCTGACCCGCCGCAGCGAGCCGCCGCGCCGCGCGCCGATCCTCGCCCGCGACGGCACGCGGATCGTCACCGGCCCAGGGGAGCAGCGCGCGATCGTCTTCGTCCCGGCTGCGGGCATCGCCGGCGAGGTCGCCGCCGCGGCGCCCGGCCCCGAGCGCGAGGCCGTCTACGCGCGCGGGTTCCCGCGCACATGGCCGATCGGCCGCAACGGGCTCGAGCGGGCGGTCGAGGACCGGGTCGCCGGGCGCCCGGGTGGGACGCTGCTCGCCGGCCCGCGTCCGATCGCCCGCGCCGCCCCCCGCCCCGCCGCCGCCGTGCGCACCACGATCGACCCCGGTGTGCAGGCCGCCGCCGTCCAGGCACTCGCCGGGCGCCTCGGCGGGATCGTCGCGCTCGACGCACGCCGCGCGGAGGTGCGCGCGCTCGCGGGCCTCGCCTACTCCGCCCCGCAGCCGCCCGGCTCCACCTTCAAGATCGTGACCGCCTCCGCCGCCCTAGAGGCCCGGCGGGTGAAGGCGAAGACGAGGTTCCCGGTCTCGACCCGCGCCGTGATCGAGGGCGTCGACCTCGAGAACGCGAACGGCGAGTCCTGCGGCGGGACCTTCGAGAACTCGTTCGTCCACTCGTGCAACTCCGTGTTCGCGCCGCTCGGCGTGCGCGTCGGCGCCGGCCCGCTCGTGGCGATGGCCGAGCGCTTCGGCTTCAACCGACCGCCGCCCCTGGCCGGCGCGACGCAGAGCACGCTCCCGCAGGCCGAGGCGATCGGGTCCGACCTCGACGTCGGGTCGACGGCGATCGGCCAGGGCAAGGTGCTCGCCACGCCGCTCACGCTCGCGCAGGTCGCCCAGACGATCGCCGGCGGCGGCGTGCAGCACACGCCGACGGTCGTCCGCGGGGCGCCCGCCGCGCGCCCGCGGCGCGTGGTCTCGGCGCGTACGGCGCGGACGGTGCGCCGCTTCATGGTCGGGGTGGTGCGGAGTGGCACCGGTACGGCGGCGGCGATCCCGGGGACGGTCGTCGCCGGCAAGACCGGGACCGCCGAGCTCGGCACGACCCAGGGCGACACCGGCGCCGACGCCGGCTCGACCGACACCGACGCCTGGTTCGCTGCCTTCGCCCCCGCGCGCAAGCCGCGGCTCGCCGTCGCGGTGATGCTCGTCAGGGCGGGGGCGGGCGGCCAGACCGCGGCGCCCGCCGCGCGGGTGGTGCTTCAGGCCGGGCTCGACTAGGAGCGCCGGGGCCTCCTACAGGTCGAGCTCGATGATGCCCTTCTCGACCTTGCCCTCGGGGGTGGTCTCCTCGATCTCGAGCTCCAGCGGCCGGTTCTCGAGCGTCTGGACGGGGAACTCGAAGATGAGGAGCGCGCCGGCGGTCGGACCGGTGGCCGCCGGGCTGCCGGCCTCCGGCACGCAGGCGTGCTTGCTGAGCCGCCGGGCGCGGTAGGCGAAGACGTTGTCCGGCTCGACCTCGAGGGGCTCGAACTCGTTGCCCTGCGAGTCCTTCACGACGAAGTGCTCGACCGGGCGCTTGAAGCCGGCGCTCTCGTTGCAGACGCGCATGAACACGCCGTAGTACGTGAAGCCGGGCTTCGGCTCGGGGCCGTTGTAGAAGCCGCGGTCGGAGGCGAGGTGCTGGTTGATCTGCCGGGTGATGTAGACCGTGTACTTCAGCCCGGCCACCTCGGTGCCGAGTCCCTCGCGCCTCGGCTCGTCCTGCGGGGCCTCGCGCTGGCAGCCCGACGCGGCGGTCGCGAGGGCCACCAAAAGACAGGCCAGGAGGGCGCTCCGGAGGCTGGGAAGGCGCATCGGCGGCGGAACTCTATCCGCTCGACGCGCGGCGCCCGGACCCGGTGTGGACGTCCGGCTGGTCCGCCAACTCGACTCCGAAGCGCGGCGCCTTCTGCGGCTCCCAGCCGGCCACCGTGGCTCGCGCCAGCGGCTCCTCGCGCTGCTCCTCGAAGACCGCCCGCAGCCGCTGGAGCGCGACCTTCGCCTGCCGCTTCGCCTGGCTCTTGGCCCCGAACCGCGCGAAGAACCGCTCGCGAACGGTGCCCGGCTCGGTCCAGACCGTCATCTCGACCCGCGTCAGGGTGCGGCCCTGGCGCGAGAACTCGAACACGATCTCCCCCAGGGTCAGGTTGAGCCGCCCGCCGCGCGTGGCCTCGACGATCCGCCGCGGCCGGTCCGCCTCCACGATGTGCGTCTCGGCCCACTGGCGGTTGCGCTGGCTCAGCCGGTAGCGCGCCGCCGCGCCCACCCCGCTCGAGCGCGGGTGTGTCAGGCGCAGCTCCGACTGCCAGTGGTCCATCCACGCGGTCCGGTTCGCCAGGTCGGCGACGAAGTCGAAGATCTCCTCGCGCGGGGCGGCGATCGCGGTGTGAACGGTGAGCGGGACCATGTGCGGCGTGATCGTATGCAATGGCGCGCCCGCCCGGAGGTATCCGGCCCATCCCGCAGAATGTGTGGGCCATGCCGCGCGACATCGCATCGATCCTGCTGCGCAACAGCCTCGGCGCCCTTCACACGGACCGCCCCTCCTGCTCGCGCTGCAGGCGCCTGCCGCTCACCGGCGAGCTGATGCACGAGCTCGAGTCCGGCCGCGAGGTCTGCTCGCTGTGCCTCTCGCAGTCGGACGGCCGCGACGGCGAGCCGGTCCGCTCCGAGCGTGTACGCGCCACGGACAAGCCGCTGTCGGTCGTTCCCCGCGCCGCCTGAGCGACCGCGCCCGAACGCGCTCCGCGCCGCCTGAGCGGCCACGCCTGAACGCGCTCCGCGCCGCCCGCGGGACCCCGCAAATTGCGCTGAAAAGCCTATGCGATGGGGGCTATCCCCGATATGGGGCCCTTGTGGGGTTCGTTATCATCCGCATTATCTTCGGAGGAGAGACCGATACGGTCCACGCCGGTACGCTCGCCGGCGCAGGGTGCTTCAGATGTGACTCGTGCGGCTATGCAGTCGCCCTGCACGAGCTCGACGAGGTGCCCGCCTGCCCGCATTGCGAGGGGCGCGATTTCCGGCGCTCGTCGATCTTCGCGGAGCTGTCCCTGGCCGAGCCGAACGGCTCGATGGACGACCGGCCGGCCTGGCTCGCCGAGGCGCGCGAGGCGCTCGTCACGAGGGGCGACTACATCGCCTACGACGACGGCGACCGGGTCCGCGTGGTCGCGCTCCAGGACGGGTGGACGCGGATCGGCCGCAGTCTCGCGGCGCACGTGCGCTTCGACGACCCGACCGTCTCCCGCCGCCACGCACTGCTTCACCGCCAGGACGAGGGCGCCCGCATCCTCGACGACCGCAGCCTGAACGGCGTGTTCGTCAATGGCGCGCGCGTGGACATGCGCGAGCTCGAGGACGGCGACCAGATCTCGATCGGACGCTTCAGCCTGCATTTCATGCGCCTCGGCGCCGGCGCCAAGCCGGCGGCGAACGAGGCGCAGCCCGATCGCGACCAGGTCGCGGTCGGCTAAGTCCGCAGGTTCGAGGGAGGGAGTCGAACGGGCCCGCCATGCGGGCCCGTTCGCGTTTCCGGGGCCGCGCGCACCCGCGCTCGCCGCCGCTTCCGGCAGCCGCCCGCTCGCGCACCCGCCGCCCGGCCACACGCGCACCCGCCGCCCGCTTGGGCGGGCGCGTATATTCGGCCTTCGATGGCCACGACGATCGCGGTGCTCTCACAGAAGGGCGGAACGGGGAAGACGACCACCACCCGCACCCTCACGGACGTGCTCGGCCGGATCGGGCTCGACGTGCTGGCGGTGGACCTCGACCCGCAGGGCAACCTGTCCGACTACTTCGACGTCCCGGCCGACGCCGACCCGACGATCGCCGACGTGCTGGGCGGCAAGGTCAAGGCCGCCGACGCCGTCCACAACGGCGTGATCCCCGCCAACCTCGGACTGGCCGAGGCCGAGCTGATCCTCAGCGGCAAGATGGGCCGCGAGATGACGCTGCGCCGCGCGCTGCGCGACCTCGGCCGCCGCCACGACGTGATCCTGGTCGACTGCCCGCCGGCGCTCGGGCTCCTCACGATCAACGCCGTCGTGGCCGCGGACTACGCCCTGATCTCCACCGAGGCGCAGTACTTCTCGCTCCAGGGCGTCGAGCAGGCTCTCGAGATCATCGAGCTCGCCAAGGAGAACCTGCACCCGGACCTCGAGTGGCTCGGGGTGGTGCTGAACATCGCCGACATGCGCACCGTCCACTCGCGCGAGGCGCTCGCCCAGCTCAAGGAGCGCTTCGGCGAGAAGCTCTTCGACGCGGTCATCCGCCAGTCGATCCGCTACGCCGAGTCGGCCGAGCGCGGCGTGTCGATCATCGACTACCGCCCCGAGCTGGGCGACGACTACCTCGCGCTCGCCGGCGAGGTGCTCGCCCGCATCGGCATGACCGAGGAGAGCGGGCGGGTGGCCGAGCTGCGGGCCGAGCTGGTCCCGGCTTAGCCGCGCCCCGACCCCCCGCTCGGGGGAAATTCCACCGCCCGCGTTCGCTGACTCGCCCGGTGGGGAACCTGGCGGGCATCAGGCGCGGCCGTCGCGCCCGGCTCGAACAGGGGGAAGACATGAAGAGGTGGGCCCTTGCGGTTTCGGTGGGAGCGATCGTGGGCGCGTTCGGTGCTGTCGACGGCGCCGCGGCGGCGTGCTCGACGGACGCTCGGGACAGGGCCGCGAGCCCGTCCGGGACGACCGTGGGCGCCGCCGGTCAGAGCGCGTGGGTCAATCCCTCGACCTCGGCCGGCGAGGTGGGCACGTCGACCAGCGCAGGATCGAACGAGGGCGGTGGCGGGCTCAGCGGCGGCAGCGCCTACTACTCCGGCGGCGACGCGGTGACCGGCAGCTACACAGAGGGCAGCGGCTCCGGCAGCGCCAGCACCCTCTCGGGCGGAGCCTCGAGCGACGGTGCCGCGGGCGGCATCTCGAGCAGCGGCGACCTGAGCGGCTCGCCGGCCGGGCTTGCGGTCGATGACGTGCAGGCCGGCGCGGTCTGCGCGACGCCCTAGTCGCGAGTCAGAGCAGGGGCCCGGGCGGCATGAACGCCCGGGCCCACCGGTACGCGAGCCCGCGGAGTCCTAGGATCGCGGCATGCACGACGGGACGCCGCCGAGCCTGCTCGCGGGGCTGCGGGTCGTCGAGCTCTCGCGGTTGATCGCCGCGCCCCTCTGCGGCCTGACGCTCGCCGACCTCGGGGCCGACATCGTGAAGGTCGAGTCCCCGCGCGGCGACGACACGCGAACGTTCCCTCCGCTCCTCGCCGGGGGAGAGAGCGCGTACTTTCAAGCCCTGAACCGCGGCAAGCGCGGCGTCGTGCTCGACCTGGACGACGGCGTTCGCCGCCGCGAACGGCGAGCACGTCCAGGTCGTCGCGCTCAACGAGCGGCACTGGCACGCGCTCTGCGAAGCGCTCGAACGACCGGAATGGCTGGACGACCCGCGCTGCGCCGACAACGAGGCGCGGTTGGCCAACCGCGACTTCGGGAACGAGCGGATCGGCGCGGCGATGACGACGCGCACGGCGGCGGAGTGGGTCGAGCGAATCACCCGCGCCGGTGGCCTGTGCGAGCGGGTGCGCGAGGTCGAGGAGGCGTGGGCGGACCCGCTGCTCGCGGAGCGCGGCCTGGTCGGGCAGACATCGGACGGCGCCGCGCTGCCGCTGGTCTCGCTCGCGCGGGCGGCCAGCCCGCGCGCGCTGGCCGCCGCGCCCGGGCTGGGCCCGCACAGCGAGGAGGTCAGGGCGGAGCTGTCTGGCGGCTAGCCGCGGCGCTCAGCGCGGCACCTGCGTCAGTTCACCGCGTCGCACTGCACGTTCTGCGTGTTCACGCCGACGAAGCAGCGCTGGTTCGCCGAGACCCACGTGACGATGTAGAAGGGCTCCGTGTCGCCGGGGTAGAGGGGCCAGCGCAGCGTGATGTAGTCCGGGTTGCCGCTGCCACAGCCCTTCTGCTCGCAGAGCGAGAGCGCCTCCTGGAGGTCGAGCGTGATCGGCAGGGGGATGGCGTTGTCGTCGCCCCAGGGCGAGTCGATGTACTGCGGGGGCGTCTGGAACTGACCCTCGAAGTTCTTGAGGATCACCGTGCTGGCCGGGGACGTGGCGGGGTCGCCGAAGACGAACTGCCACGGGGCCCCGAGGAGGGTGAGGTTGATGGAGGCCTCGAAGAGCTCCGCCTGCGGGTAGTCGGCCGTGACGATCGAGTTCGCCTCGTCGAGCATCTCCAGGAAGTTCTGCGGTAGCTCTGCCATGTTCTCCTCCAGGTCGCGTGAGTCGGGGCGGGCGACACGTTAACTGGAGATGGACAAGCTTGGTTGATTGGTATCGAAGACCTGTCCGGAGGGAGTGGCGATGCGTGAGGACGTGAGGATCGGCTGCTGGGCGGGCTTCTGGGGCGACACGCGCGAGGCCGCGGCGCGGATCGTGCGCGGCGCTCCGATCGACTACCTGGTCGCCGACCACCTCGCCGAGATCACGATGGCGCTGCTCGCGCGTGCTCGCGCGCGGGGTCCGGCCGCGGGCTACGTGGCGGACGCGGTCGAGGCGCTCGCGCCACTGCTCGGCGAGATCCACGAGCGCTCGATCCGGGTCGTTACCAACGCAGGCGGGCTCGATCCGCGCGGCTGCGTGGACGCGCTGCGCGCGGCCGCAGCCGCGGCGGGCGTTTCGATGCGCGTCGCGTGCGTGACGGGCGACGACGTGCTGCCGCTGGCGGGCACGCTGCGCGAGCGCGGCGCGGAGCTCCCGGAGCAGCCGCTGACGATGAACGCCTACCTCGGCGCGCGGCCGATCGCGACGGCGCTCGACATGGGCGCGGACGTGGTGGTCACCGGCCGCTGCGCGGACTCGGCGGTGGTGCTCGGCCCGCTCCTCCACGAGTTCGGCTGGGGCGACGGCGACCACGACCTGCTCTCGGCGGGCAGCCTCGTGGGCCACATCGTCGAGTGCGGGCCGCAGTGCCTCGGAGGGCTGTTCACCGACTGGGAGGAGGTCCCGGGGTGGGACGACATGGGCCACCCCATCGCCGAGTGCCGGCCCGACGGGAGCGCGACGATCACAAAGCCGCCCGGGACCGGCGGCATGGTCACGCCGGCGACCGTGGCCGAGCAGATCCTCTACGAGATCGGGGATCCGGCCGCATACGTGATGCCGGACGTCGTCTGCGACTGGCGCGACGTGCGGCTCGAGCAGGAGGGGCACGATCGCGTACGCGTCACGGGCGCCCGCGGGCGGGCGGCGACGGCGACCTATAAGGCGACAGCGACCCGGCTCGACGGGTTCCGGCTCGTCGCGAGCGCGATGTTCGCGGGCGGGGACGCCGCCGGTCGCGCGCGCCGCGTGGGCGAGGCGATCCTCGTGCGCGCCGGCCGGATCGCCGCGGAGGCCGGGCACGGCCCGTTCACCGAGACCTCGGTGGAGGTGGTGGGAGCCGGCGAGGCGGTCGTGAAGATCGCGGCCCGGCATCCCGAGCGCGCGGCACTGGAGGTCCTCGCGCGCGAGATCGCGCCGATGGGGCTCGTGGCGCAGGGCATGACCGGCCTGTTCGCCGGGCGCCCGCGGCCCGCGCCGGTCGTGAGCCTGACGCATGTGCTCGTCCCGAAGGCGGACGTGGCGGTGACGGTCGAGCTCGACGGCGAGACGGTCGCGGTCCGGCCCGCGGCCACACCGGAGGGCGCCGCGGCCAAGCCGGAGCGCATCGCGCCCGATCGCGCCGCGCCGGCCCGCGCCGCGCCGGAGCCCGCGCCGCTACCCGAGCCCCCGCCGCCGGCCGTCGCCGACCCGGTCGTCGTGCCGCTGCGCACGATCGCCTACGCCCGCAGCGGAGACAAGGGCAACGACGCGAACATCGGCGTGATCGCCCGCCGGCCCGAGCTCGCCGACTGGATCCGCGACCAGGTCACGGCCGCGCGGGTAGCGGAGGTATTCGGACGCTGGCTCGACGGCCCGGTGCGCCGCTACGCGCTGCCCGGCCTGGACGCGATCAACATCGTGCTCAGCGACGTGCTCGGCGGCTCCGGCGGCACATCGTCGCTGCGCTTCGACCCGCAGGGCAAGACCTACGCGGCGATCCTGCTCGACATGCCGGTCGAGGTGCCCGCCGATCTCCTTGCGCGCAGCAGCGGCGAGTGAGAGGGTGAGCCCGGTGGAGGCTTCCGACGCGCCCGACCGCTCGTCGATCGGGCTGTGCTTCTCCGGCGGCGGCTTCCGGGCCTCGTTCTACGCGCTCGGCATCATGCGCTACCTCGCCGAGGCGAGGCTGCTCGACCGCGTGAGCGCGATCTCGGCCATCTCGGGCGGCTCGATCGCCGCTGCCGCCGCCGCCGACAGGTGGACCGAGTTCCAGACGGCCGGCGGCGGCGTCGAGGCATTCCTCGAGAAGATCGACGGGCCGTTCCGGAGCACCGTCACCTCCAAGAACATCACCCGGCGCTGGCTGATCGCCTCCCTCGCCGGCGTGATCCCCGGCACCGGGGGCCGCGGCGGGGCGTACGCGCGAACGCTCGCCCACAACCTGTACGAGCACGACCGCGTCGCCGACCTGCCGAGAGAGCCGGAGTTCATCTTCACCTCGACGGACATGTCGAAGGGCCGCGCGTTCCGGATAGCGCCGGGATTCGTCGGGAGCTGGGACTACGACTACGTCGAGCCCGCGCCGCGGTCGATCTCGCTCGGCACGGCGGTCGCGGCCTCCGCGGCCTTCCCCCCGTCGCTGACCGTGGTCGATGTGCGGACCAAGGGCCTTGGCTTCCCCAAGCCCGCTCCGCCCGTCCTGTCGCTGGTCGACGGCGGCGTGTACGACAACCTCGGCCTCGAGTGGTTCCAGGGCGAGGGGTCGCGGCGCCCGGCGTCGGCGAAGGAGAAGCCGCCGTTCACGATCGTCGCCAACGCCTCGGGGCTGTTCGCCGTGAAGAACAAGCGGTTCTGGTCGCTCACCTCGCTCGGGCGCGACCTGTCGATCCAGTACGAGCAGTCGCTGAGCGTGCGCATCCGGTGGTGGGTCGAGACGCTTCAGGAGGGCGAGCCCGGCGTCTACGTCGCGACCAAGACCGACCCCCGCAAGGAGCCGCATCTCGACCCCGCCGTGGTCAGGGCGGCCCTGCCGAGCGAGCTGGTCCTGCCGCTCGCGCGGCTGCGCACGGACCTCGACCGGTTCTCCACCGAGGAGGCCGACCTGCTCTCCTACCACGCGTACTGGACCGTGCACGCGCGCCTGCGCACGTACGCCGCCGACCTCGCGCTCGCCGAGCCGGCGTGGACCGACTACGCGGACCTCTCGGCCGCCGAGACCGAGCGCCTGCGCAAGCTCCTCGAGCTCGGCTCCCACCGCTTCTTCCGCCGCGTGCGGGCGGCGCTCAGGCGCTAGCCGGGCACCAGGGCTACAGCGCCCGCACGTCCGCGCCGCCCGGCACGAACTGCGCGCGTCTGACCTCGCAGTCAGGCGCCGCCGTGCGCACGGCGTCGAGCACCGTGCCGGTCGCCTGCCAGTGGCACCAGAAGAGCACCGCGGGGCCGGCGCCCGACACCGTCGCGCCCACCGCGCCCAGCTCGGCGGCGCGGCCCACCAGCTCCATCGTCCGCGGGTAGAGCGCGGCGCGGCGCGGCTGGTGGACCCGGTCCGAGAGCCCCCGCCCCACCTGCGACAGGTCCCCGCGCGTGAGGCCGAGGATCAGTAGAGACGCGTGCGCGATGTTGTGCACCGCGTCGGCCACCGGCACCTCGTCCGGGAGCGCGGCGCGCGCATCCTCGGTCGGGACCGGGTCCGGCGGGATCGCGAGCACCCCCTCGAGCCCCGGGGCCGGGTCGAAGCGCGCGGGAGTGTCCCCCGCGCAGATCACGAAGCCGCCCATCAGCGCGGCCGCGACGTTGTCCGGATGGCCCTCCAGCGCAGCGGCCAGCTCGAAAAGCGGCGCGTCCAGCTCGTACATCGAGTCCGCCGCCACGAGTCCGGCCACGATCGCGGCGGCGCTCGACCCGAGCCCCGCGCCGAGCGGGATCTCCGAGCGGATGCGGAAGGTCAGCCCGCCGACGTCGTCCCGAAGCGCCTGGAACGCCCGCACGCAGAGGTTCTCGGGCCCCAGCGGCACGCCCGGCACGTCGCACTCGACCGCCAGCTCGCCGCCCGTCTCCTCCACCTCCAGCTCGAGATAGATCCCGAGGGCGGTCGCCAGCGCGTCGTAGCCCGGCCCGAGGTTGGCGCTCGACGCGGGCACGCGCACGAGCCGCCGCCGCTTCACGACCCCAGCACCGCCCGCTCGACGTCGTCGATCCGCGGCTCGCACGGCACCACCGGCGTCGCACGCGCCAGCGCGGTCGTCGGGTCCTTCAGCCCGTGCCCGGTCAGCACGCATACGACCCTGCCCTCCGCGCCGTACTTCAGGAGCCCCGCCACCGACGCCGCCGAGGCCGGCTCGCAGAACACGCCCTCCCGCTCTCCCAGCAGCGCGTAGGCCGCGAGGATCTCGTCGTCGGAGACCGCTCGCACCTCCCCGCGCGAGGAGGTGAACGCGTCCATCGCCTCCTCCCAGCGCGCCGGGTTGCCGATCCTGATCGCCGAGGCGACGGTCTCCGGGTTCTCGACCGGCGCGCCGTTCACGAGCGGCGCCGCCCCCTCGGCCTGGTAGCCATGCAGCCGCGGCGCCACCCCGTACTCGCCGAAGCCCTTCCACCAGGCGGTCACGTTGCCGGCGTTGCCGACCGGGATGCAGAGCACGTCCGGCGCCTCGCCGAGCTGGTCGCAGACCTCGAACGCGCCTGTCTTCTGGCCCTCGATCCGGTACGGGTTGACCGAGTTGACCAGCGCGATCGGGTTGCGGTCCACCAGCTCGCGCACCAGCCGCAGCGCCTCGTCGAAGTTGCCGCGCAGCGCCACGACGCGCGCGCCGTGCATGAGCGCCTGAGCCAGCTTGCCGGTCGCGATCTTGCCCTCGGGCACGATGACCGCGCCGCGCAGGCCCGCCCGCGCCGCG
>DASVPL010000323.1:0-1955 GCA_036382905.1 Thermoleophilaceae bacterium
AGCGCCGGATCGGCCTGAGCGCGACCGGCAAGATCGACTCCGCGACCTGGACGGCGCTCCTCAGCTACTCGCTCGAGAGCGGCAGGCGCGCCAAGGCCGCCGCGGCGCCGGCGGTACGCGTCACGCCGCGCAGCGCGCGGCTCCCGGCGCGGCGCTACGAGATCCCCCCGCCGGCCGAGCGCGCGCCCTAGCCGCCCTCGCGCAGCAGCTTCGAGAACTGCCGACCGGAGTCGCGCATCCGGAAGCCGCGGTAGAGGGCGTGCGCCTCGGCGCGCTGGTGGCCCGACTCGAGGGTCAGGTGCCAGCAGCCGCGCGCGATCGCCCGCCGCTCGGCCTCCTCGAGCAGCCCGCGCCCGATGCCGCGGTACCGCGCGTGCTCGGCCACGAACAGGTCCGGCACCCAGGCCTCCTCGCTCGCGTGGTTGAGGCGCGTGCGGTAGTGCAGCGAGCAGAAGCCCACGAGGTCGCCCCCGGGAGCGACGGCGACCATGTGGTGGGTGTTGGGGTCGAGCACCTGGGCGCGGTAGACCGCGCGGGCGTCGTCGCGCGTGTCGTCGGTCACCGTGGGCCGGCCGAGTCCCTCCAGCAGGGCGGTCACGCCGTCGAAGTCGTCGCCGCGCGCGGCGCGGATCGCGTGATCGGGCGGGAACCCCTTCATCGGCCGGACATTGTGACCCTGTTGGCGCGGGGCGTCGTTCGGGTACCGTCCTCCAATGGCTCAAATCGACTGGACGGACCGGCCGCGCCTGCGAAGCCCGCTGGTCGTGTCGGCGTTCAAGGGATGGAACGACGCGGGCGAGGCGGCGACCGCCGCGCTCGGCTTCCTCGTCGAGAGCTTCGACGCCACCGAGGTGGCTCGGATCGACCCCGAGGAGTTCTACGACTTCACGGCCGTGCGGCCCACCGTGCGCCTGAGCGAGGGCCGTACGCGCGTGGTCGAGTGGCCCGAGAACACGCTGCACGCGGCGCACGTGAGCGGCGCTGAGCACGACCTCGTGCTCGTGCAGGGGGTCGAGCCGTCGCTGCGCTGGCGGCACTTCACGGGCCTGGTCGTCGAGGCGGCGCGCGAGCTGGGCGCCCACATGGTGATCACGCTCGGCGCGCTGCTCGCCGACGTCCCGCACACGCGACCGGTGCCGATGACCGGGATCGCGTCGGACGACGCGCTGGTGGGGCGCCTCGGCTACGAGCGCTCGACCTACGAGGGGCCGACCGGGATCGTGGGCGTGCTCCACCACGAGTGCGCGCGGGCGGGGCTGTCGTCCGTCTCGCTGTGGGCGTCCGTCCCGCACTACGTCGCGGCCGCGCCGAACCCGAAGGCCGCGCTCGCGCTGATCCGCAGCTTCGAGGGCGTGGCGGGCGTCGCCGTCGAGGCCCGCGACCTGGAGGAGTCCGCCGAGGACTACGAGCGGCAGGTCAGCGCCGCCGTGGCGAGCGACCCCGAGGTGAAGAGCTTCGTCGAGCGGCTGGAGCAGACCCTCGACGAGGCGGAGTCCGAGCTCCCGCCGGACAAGATCCCCTCGGCGGACGCGATCGCGCGGGACTTCCAGCGCTTCCTGCGCCAGCGCGGGCCCGGCGCGTAGCGCGCGCCACCGCCTTCGTACGCGCTCAGCCGGTGATCAGCCTCCGCACGCGCGCCGCCAGGCTCGCGCGGTCCTCGATCGGGTAGCCGCTCTCGTCGTAGTGGAGCGCCGGGCGGCCGTGGCCGTCGCTCGGCGCAACCTCCCGCAGCCGGCGCTGGAACCGCCGCGCGGCGGCGGCGTCGTCGAACAGGCGCTGCGACCCGTCGGTACGGGCGGTCCGTCGCCAGTCGTCCATCTCTCCTCCTACTGCTCGGGGCCGGGGCTCCCCCTCGACCGCGAAGTTTCCCGCGCGCCGCGCGCATGTCCAGGCCGAGCGCCTCAACATCCCGCATTTTGCGCGGAAAGCTCCCGCGCTCAAGGTGGATCGTGCAG
>DASVPL010000324.1:0-4506 GCA_036382905.1 Thermoleophilaceae bacterium
CACGCCCGGGTGACACGGGCACCGGCGCCAAGGTCCTTCCGGCGCGCCGCGCCACGCCGCCGGTGCGCCCGCGTCCGACCATCCCCCCGACGCGCGCTCCGGCCGGCCGCCCCGGCCAGTCCTCGATCCTCACCCAGCCGCCCGGCTCCCGCCCGGCCGCCCGCCGCGGCGCCCGCACCTGGCCCGCCCCGCGCTACATCGCGCTGATCATCGCGGGCATCGTGATCCTCGGCCTCGGCGGCACCGTGGGCCTCATGCAGCTCACCAAGGACGAGGAGCAGCAGCCGGCCACGCGCCCGCCGGTCACCGACCTCGAGGACCCGACCCGCGCGCCCGACCCGCCCGACGACACCCCCGCGATCGACCCGGGAAGCGTCACCGTTGCGGTGCTGAACGCGACGACGACCAACGGACTCGCGGTCCGTGTCGGCTCGCGGCTCGAGGCGGCCGGCTTCCGGACCGGCAACGTCACCAACGCCAGCGAGCGCGCCCGCACCGAGTCGGTCGTGATGTACAAGCCCGGCAAGACGGCCGAGGCGCGCACGGTCGCGCGCCGGCTCGACATCGGCTCGACAGCGCCGATCGACGCGGCGTCGCAGGCGCTGGTGGGCGACGCGCAGGTCGTCGTCGTGCTCGGTGCCGACAAGGCCCAGCAGTAGGGGTGCCCGACTTCCTCGAGCTGCCGTCGCGGCCCGCGAAGCCGCGCGACAGCGGCCTCACGCACGTGATCGACACCGGCCTCTCGACCGCCGAGGCGCAGGGACTCGTGGCGAGCGCGGGCGACTACGTGGACCTGGTCCGGCTCGGCTGGGGCTCCGCCTACGTGACCCACGACCTCGAGGCCAAGCTCGACGCCTACCGCGCGGGCGGCGTGACGGTGATGCTCGGCGGCACGCTCACCGAGCTGGCCTGGCTGCACGGCCGCGTCGATGAGCTGCGGGCGTGGCTCGGCGAGCTGGGCATCGAGCACGTGGAGGTGTCGAGCGGCACCGTCGCGATACCGGAGGAGGAGAAGTTCGCGCTGATCGAGTCGTTCGCAGGCGACTTCACGGTCTTTGCCGAGGTGGGGGAGAAGGACCCCGCCGCGCTGCTCGCGCCTTACCGCTGGGTGAGCCTGATCCGCTCCGCGCTCGACGCCGGCGCGGCCTGGGTCACGTGCGAGGGCCGAGCCACCGGCGACGCGGGTCTCTACCGCCCCGACGGCGAGCCGCGCACGGGGCTGATCGACGAGATCGTCCACGAGGTGGACGCCGCCCGGCTGATCTTCGAGGCGCCGCAGAAGGACCAGCAGGTCTGGTTCATCCGGCAGCTCGGCGGCGCGGTGAACCTCGGCAACGTGCTCCCCGCCGACGTGCTGTCGGTCGAGACGCTGCGCACTGGCCTGCGCGCGGACACGCTCGAGCTGTTCCACGGCCGCGCGTCCACGGCGGACCCGCCGGCCGGCGCGTGATCCTGCTCGCGCGCCACGGCGAAACCGACGACAACGCGCCGCCGCGGCGGGTGCAGGGACGCCTCGACCCGCCGCTGAACGAACGCGGGCGTGAGCAGGCGCATGCGCTCGCGCGCGAGGTGGCGGACGGGCACGAGGTCGCGAAGCTGTGGGTGAGCAACCAGCGCCGCGCCCGCGAGACCGCCGCGATCGTGGGCACGGCCATCGGGCTCGAGGCCGAGGTGGACGAGCGCTTCGCCGAGGCCGACTGGGGGCGCTGGCAGGGGCAGCTGGTCGATGACATCGAGCGCGACGAGCCCGAGCTGTGGGCGGCGTTCCTCTCCTCGCGGCCGGACTTCCGCTTTCCGGGCGGCGAGTCGCTCGAGGAGCACATCGCCCGCACCTGGGCCGCGCTCGACGACGTAGCCCGCGGTCCGCTCCCCGCCCTCGTCGTCTGTCACGGCGGCACGATCCGCTGCGCCCTCGCGCGAACGCACCCCGACGGCATCGCCGGCATCGGCCCGTACAGGATCGCCAACGGCGCGCTGATCGCGCTCCCGTGACCGCAGCGCGCCCGGGTACGCTCCCCGGGTGTCGAGCAGCGCAGTCGCCCGCGTGGTCTTCGCGCTGCTCGTGGCCGCCACCGGCGCGGCCTTCTTCGTCACCCAGCGGCTGAAGACGCAGGACCCCGTCGTAAAGCGCCTGGCGCTCCAGCGGTTCTTCTCGCCGAACGGCGACGGGCGCAAGGAGGAGGCCGGGATCTCGTTCCAGCTTCCGGAGGGCGACCGGGTGACGGTGGAGGTGGTGAGCGGAGCCGGCGACCGCATCCGCCGGCTCGCCGACGACCGCCCGCTGAGCGCCGGCAAGCACCGGCTGAGGTGGGACGGCCGCGACGATCGCGGACGCGTGCCGCGCGACGGCACCTACTACGTGCGCGTGGCGCTGCGCGAGCAGGCCCGGGCGGTCACCGGGCCGCGCGGCATCGTGCTCACCACGGCGGCCCCGCAGCCGCGGATCGTGTCGGTCGGTCCGGGCCGGATCGCCGCGGCGAGCCGCGTGCCGGTCACCGTGCGCTTCGTCGGGCCGGCGGTCGTGCGCCCGGTCTTCCGTGTCTGGCGCACGGACGGCCGCGTGCGCGAGGTCGCGCGCTTCACGGTGCCGCGCGGGCAGCACGTGGGAAGCTGGGACGGGCGCGTGAACGGGCGCGCGGCGCCGGAGGGCTCGTACGCGTTCTCGGTCACCGTGCAGAACCGGGCGCTGATCGAGGGAACGGCTCCCGGCCGGCTGCCGCCGCGGCGCGACGGGGCGCGCCAGGGCACCGGCGTGCGCATCGCGGGGCCAGAGGCGATCCTTCCCGTGGAGGCGGTGCCCGCGGGCACGGTGGCGCGGATCCCCGTGGTCGGGGCGAGCGGCGCGCTGTCGTGGCGCTTCGCGCGGGTCGGCTCGCGGCGGGTGCTGCGCCGCGGGCGCGGCCGGGCTGGGCAGGTCGCCTTCCGCGTTCCCGCGCGCGTGCCGGCGGGCGAGTACGTGGTCCGCATCGCCGCCGGCTCGCGACCGATCCGCGTGCCGCTCACGATCCGCAAGCCGACCCGCGCGAGCGTCCTCGTGATCCTGCCGGTGATCACCTGGCAGGGCCGCAACGCGGTCGACGACGACCTCGACGGCTTCGCCGACACGCTCGACGTCTCGCGCTCCGTCCCGCTCACGCGGCCGCTCGCCGGCGGCCGCCTGCCGTCCGGGTTCGGGGACGAGGTCGAGCCGCTGCTCGGGTTCCTCCAGCGGCGCGGGCTGCGCTACGACATCGACACCGACGTGGGGATGGTGCGCCAGGGCGGCGTCGACCCGAAGGCGCGCAGCGGGATCGTCCTGGCCGGCGACGAGCGCTGGCTGCCCGCGGCGGCCGGGCGGCGGCTGCGCGAGTACGTGGAGCAGGGCGGCACGGTCGTCTCGCTCGGCACCGACTCGCTGCGCCGCGAGGTGGACCTCGACCGCGACGCCCTCGCCGACCCCACCGGGCCGCGGCGCACCACGCTGTTCGGCGAGGACACGCGGCCGCTCGAGAGCCTGGCCGCGCCGCTCGTCGCGACCCAGGACGAGCTGGGGCTGTTCAGCGGAACCGGCAGCGTGGTCGGGCTGTTCACGCGCTTCGAGCAGGCGGAGCGGCCCGCGGCGGGCGGGCGGCTGGTGACGAACGCGGGCCGCGACCCGGCCAAGCCGGCGTTCGCGGCGTACCGGCTCGGCCGCGGGCTGTTCCTGCGGGTGGGGACGCCCCAGTGGAGCCGCGCGCTGCGCTCGCGCCCCGAGGTGGCCGCGGTGATGAGGCGGATATGGACGCAGCTGGAGCGGTAATGGCCCCCCTCGCGACGGGCACCGCCCTCAAGGGGAGCCTCGCCATCGCGGCCGCGCTCGTCGTCGCGGGCACGTTCCTGCTGCGCGCCCCCCGCGCCCGCGCGCTCGCCGCCGTGGTCGCCCTCGCCCTCGCGCCGGTGCTCGTGATCGCCGAGCTCTGGGACTCGGCTCAGATTCACAGCCTGCGCGACAACCCGACTCGCGCGGCGGTCGCGGCCCTCGCGGCGGCCATCGCGGTCTTCGTGCTCGCGGCCGTCCTGCGGCGCCGTCCCGGCCTGCTGCCGCTGCTCGCCGTGCTCGCGCTGCCGATCCGCATCCCGCTCGAGACCGGCGGCGGCTCGGCGAACCTGCTGGTGCCGCTCTACGGGGTCGTGGCGGCCGGGGTGCTCGCCTACGCGCTCGACCGGCTGCGCGGCGGCGGCTCCTGGAGCGAGCGGAGGCCGACCGCGCCCGAGCTGGCGCTGCTCGCGTTCGTCGCCCTCTACGCGATCCAGTCGCTCTACTCGGCCGACTTCGAGACCGCCGTCAAGAACATCGCGTTCTTCTACATCCCGTTCGCGCTCCTCCTGAAGCTGCTCACCGTTGTCCCGTGGTCGCCGCAGCTTGTCACGCGCTGCTTCGCCGCGGCCGCCGCGATGGCCGTGCTGTTCGTGCTCGTCGGCTTCTACGAGTACGCGACCCGCGACCTGCTCTGGAACAGCAAGGTGATCGAGTCGAACCAGTTCGAG
>DASVPL010000325.1:0-5164 GCA_036382905.1 Thermoleophilaceae bacterium
GGCGCCGCGGCCGAGCGCCTGCGCACCCACCTGGCCGAGCGCCCGGCGCCGCTCGGCGCGCTCGCCGCGAGCCTGGCCGGCGGGCGCGCCGCGCTGGCCGAGCGCGCCTGCCTGGTGGCGAGCACGCCGGACGAGCTCGACGGCGCCCTCGGCGCCCTCGCCGCCGGGCGCCCGGGCCCGCGGACCGCGCGCGGGCGCGCCGGACCGGCGCGCGCCCGGGTCGCCTTTCTCGTGCCCGGCCAGGGAGCCGGGGCGGCCGGGGCGCTCGCCGGCCTGCTCGACGAGGAGCCGGTCGCCCGCACGCTCGCGGCGCTGGCCGAGCCGCTCGGCCCGCTCGAGCGCCTGCCGCTGGCGGCCCTCCTCGAGCCCGGCCCGGACTCCGAGGCGGCACTCGCGCGCACCGAGCACGCCCAGCCCGCCCTCTACGCGCTGGCGCTGGCGCTCGGGGCCTGGTGGGCCGCCCACGGCGTCGAGCCCGACGCCGTGCTCGGCCACTCGGTCGGCGCCTACGCCGCCGCCGCGCTGGCCGGCGCGCTCGACCCGCAGGCCGGGGCGCGCCTCGTGGCCGCGCGCGGGCGGCTGATGGGCGCCCTGCCCGACGGCGGGGCGATGGCCGCGCTCGCCGCCCCGCGCGAGCGGGTCGAGCGCGCGCTCGGCGCGCTCGGCGCCCCCGGGCTTGCGATCGCCGCCGAGAACGCCCCCGAGGAGACCGTCGTGGCCGGCCCGGCGGCGGCGCTCGAGGCGCTCTGCGCGCAGCTGGGCGCGAGCGGCGTGCGCGCGCGCCGGCTGGCCGTCTCGCACGCCTTCCACTCGCCGCTCGTCGAGCCCGCCCTGGCGGCGCTCGCCGGCGAGCTCGGGCGGGCCGGCCTGCGCGCCCCGTCGGGCACGCTCGTCTCAGACCACAGCGGCGCGCTCGCCGGGGCCGAGCTGGCCACGCCCGGCTACTGGCTCGAGCACGCCCGCGCCCCGGTCCGCTTCGCCGCCGCGCTGCGCACCCTGGGCGAGCTCGGCGCCGACTGCCTGGTCGAGCTCGGCCCGGGCCAGACGCTGCTCGGCCTGGCCCGGCGCACGCTCGGCGCCGGCCCCGCCGCGCTGGCCTCGCTGCGCCCCGGCGAGCCCGGCCCGCTCAGCCTGCGCCGCGCGCTCGCCGGGGCCTGGTGTCGCGGCGCGGCGCTCGACTGGGCCGCCGCCGCCCCGCCGGCCGGGCCCGCCCTCGAGCTGCCGACCTACCCGTTCGAGCGCCGCCGCCACTGGCTGCCGGAGGGCGGCGCGCCGCGCGCGGGCGGCCCCGGCCGGGGCCCCGCCCACGGCGAGGGGCTGCGCCCCGAGCCCGTGGCGACCCCGCTGGCGGCGGCGATCTACGCCAGCGAGCTCTGCCCGGCGCGCCTCGGGCTCCTGCGCGAGCACCGCGTCTACGGGCTCGTGGTGGTGCCGGGCGTCGCCTACCTCGAGCTGATCCTGGCCGCCGCCGAGCGCGACGGGGCCGAGCGCCCGGCGGTCAGCGCACTCGAGCTCGTGGCGCCGCTCGTGCTGGGCGACGAGGAGGCGCGCGCGGTGCAGGTGATCGTCACCGACGCCGGCGACGGCACCCGGGCGGCCGAGCTCCACGGCCAGGAGCCCGGCGGCGGCTGGCGGCTGCACGCGCGCGCGCGGGTCACGCCCCTGTCCCCCGATCGCCCGGCCGAGCCTGTGGCGCTCGAGCGCCTGCGCGAGCACTGCGGCGCGGCGCTCGGGGGCGAGGAGTTCTACGCGTCGATCTGGCACCCCGACTTCGAGCTGGGCGACTCGTTCCGCCTGATCGAGCAGGTGCACCGCGGGGAGACGGAGGCGCTCGCCCTGCTGCGCGTGCCCGACGGGGCGACGGGCGTGCGCCCCGAGCTGCTGGTGCTCGACGCCTGCGTCCAGACCCTCGTCGCCCCGGCGGGCGCCCACGTCGACCACCAGCTGCCGGTTGCGCTGGGCACCGGCCACGGCCGCATCGAGGTCCACGGGCCGCTCGGCGGCGAGCGCCTCTGGTGCTGGGCCCGCCTGGACGGTGCGAGCGGCGCCGCGGGCGAGATCGCCGGCGAGGTGCGGATTCTCGACGAGGCGGGGACGCCGCTGGCCGAGGTGGACGGCCTGCGCTTCCGCCGTGTCGGGCGGGAGACCCTCAAGCGGCTGGCCGCCGATCCGGCTGCGGACGCGCCGGACGCTCGGAGCACCCGCCACCCCGCGGCGCCCGACCGCGCCCAGCTCGCCGCGGCCGACGGGCCGGCCCGCCGCGAGGCGCTCGGCCGCTACCTCGCCACGGTTCTCGGCGCCGTCGTCGGGATGTCCGCCGAGGAGCTGGACCCGGCGCAGCCGCTGACCGTTCTCGCCGACTCGCTGATGATCGCCGAGCTGAAGCTGCGCGTGGAGACCGACTTCGACGTCGAGGTGCCGATCGAGCGCTTCTTCGACGACGCCGGGCTCGACGACCTCGCGGCCTGGCTCGCCGACGAGGCCCTCGCGGAGCCAGCCCCCGAGCCCGCCCGCACGAACGGCCACCGGCGCGCCCCCGCCGCGATGACCGTCGAGCAGCTCACCGCCGCGGCGGAGCTCGACCCGGCCATCAGGCCGGCCGCTCCCGCCGATCCACGCTCCGCCGCCGACCCCCGCGCCGTCCTCCTCACCGGCGCGACCGGCTTCGTGGGCGCCTTCCTCCTCGCCGAGCTGCTCGAGCGCACGACCGCCGACGTGCTCTGCCTCGTGCGCGCCGACACCCCGGCCGAGGGGGAGGAGCGCATCCGCGCGAACCTCCTCCGCCACTGCCTCGACGACCACGCCGCCGGCCGCATCGTCCCCGTCCTGGGCGACCTGACCCAGCCGCGCCTGGGCCTGAGCGACTCCGCCTTCAAGGGCCTCGCCGCCAGCGCCGACGCCGTCTACCACTGCGGCGCCGTCGTCAAGTGGACCTACCCGTACTCCGCGCTCGCGCCCCCCAACGTCGACGGCACGCGCGAGATGCTGCGCCTGGCGACCGCGGCCAGGACGCTCCCGTTCCACTTCGTCTCCACCGTCGGCGTCTTCTCCTCGCTGGAGTACGACCGCGCGAGCGTCGCCGAGGACGAGCCGCTCGAGCGCAGCGGCCCCCTGACCGTCGGCTACGCCCAGACCAAGTGGGTGGCCGAGCGGATGGCGACCGCCGCGCGCGAGCGCGGCGTGCCCGTCTCGATCCACCGCCCGAACGTCGGTGCGCACAGCGCCACCGGCGCGTTCAACCCGCAGGACCACATCTGCCTGGCGCTGAAGGGCTGCATCGAGCTGGGCGCCGCGCCCGAGTCGAGCGTGCCGGTGCAGATGGCCCCGGTGGACTTCGTCGCCGCCGCGCTCGTCGACCGCGCGCTCGCGTGCGACCACCGCACCTTCCACCTGGTCAACCCCGAGCCGATTCGCTGGACGGCGCTCTTCCAGCTGGTCCGGGAGCTCGGCTACCCGCTCGCGACCATGTCGTTCGAGGACTGGGCCGAGCGCGTCGGCCGCACCGCCGGCTCCCTCGGCGCGCTCGCCTCGGGCCCGCTCCAGCAGGCGGCCCTGCCGCGCTTCGACTGTGCGCAGACCCTCGCCGCACTGCCTCCGGAGCGCCGCCGCTGCCCGCGCATCGACCTCGACCTGCTTCGCACCTACTTCGCCCGCTTCGCCGAAACCGGGTTCGTCGAGACACCACCACGAGGAGGACTGATTGAAGGGGATCGGCACAAATCGCCGCATCCGGCCGTCGCCGCGGCCGGGACGGACCAGGGAGCGCGGGGCCACCCAGGTCCGGTCGCGGGCACGGCTCCGGCAAACGACAGGGAACGAGGAGAGGAACATGGCTACAGCTAGCCGAGAGGAAAGGCTGGAGGAGCGGATCCGCGACCTCGAGGACGAGCTCCACCGGCGGTCGAGCGGCAGAGAGGGCCGCGGCCGCAGGCAGAGCAGCGGTCGCTGGGGCGAGTACGAGGACACCCGCGAGGACTTCGCGGACTTCACCGATCGCAAGGTCGACGAGATCTCGCGGCTGGTCACCGGCTCGTTCCGGGCCGGGCTGGAGGCGCTGCGGGTGGCCGCCGAGTCGACGGACTACTTCGTCGACGACGTGCTCGAGCGCAACCTGCCCAACGCGGACGAGGACTCGACCGACGTGGCGCGGCGGCTGCCGCGCGACCTCGGCCGGGGCTTCTCGCGGTCGCTGGAGCGCGGGCTCGACATCCCGGGCCGCGCGTCCGAGCGGTTCAACCGCACGTACACGTACGAGGAGGGCGGGCAGCCCTGGCACTCGCGGCGCGGGCGGCGGGGCGGGCGCGGCAGGCGTGGCCGGGGTCGTCGGGACGAGTACACAAGGCGGCGCGCGCCGTCCGGCGAGGACTACGAGCGCTGGTCGCAGCGTGAGCTCTACGACGAGGCGGCCGAGCGCGGCATCGACTGGTCGGACCTCACCCGTGAGGAGCTGGTCGAGGAGCTCCGCAAGGATGAGCGCGGGTACGAGGACTGGCCGACGCCGGAGCTCTACCGCCGGGCCCGCGATCTCGAGATCCGGGACCGCGCCGACATGGACCGCGACGAGCTGATCGACGCGATCCGGCGGCGGGAGGAGCGCGCCAACCCGGCCCGGTCGCCGCTCGAGCGGCGGCGCGGTGGCTCCGGCGACGGAGAGTCCACGGAGGAGGATTACGACAAGTGGTCGCGGAGCGAGCTCGAGGAGCGGGCGGCCGCATGCGGAATCGAGAACGCGTCGGAGAAGAGCCGCGAGGAGCTGGTCGAGGCGGTCAAGCGGCACGAGCCGCCGCCGGAGGACCAGTCCCGGACGGAGCTCTACCAGCGGGCTCGCGAGCTCGACATCGAGGGCCGCTCCCAGATGTCGCGCGAGGAGCTCGTCGAGGCGATCAAGAGCCACGAGAAGTCATGAACTACGGCGATGGCGGATCGGGGCCCGGCGGGGTCGCGAGCGCCACGCCGTGGGTCGTGCGGTTCGACCCCCGGCCCACGGCTGCGGTCAGGCTGATCTGCCTGCCGCACGCCGGGGCCGGGGCGTCGATGTACCTCCGCTGGAGCCGGGCGCTGCCCGACTGGGTCGAGGTGGTCGCGGTTCAGCTGAGCGGGAGGGAGACGCGGCGCCGGGAGCCGTTGCGACATGCCGCCGGGGAGCTGGTCGAGGACCTGGCCG